>CAKUUM010000103.1 GCA_934692905.1 uncultured Bacteroidales bacterium | reverse complement strand
GACATACTCTGTCAATTTCAATTTCAACAAGACCGCTTACAAGTATGCTGGTTATTATAATGAGCAGCAGACCATTCATAGTTTGCAGTCCAATATTTTGTCTTCGTTCGTCCCAAGAAATCCTGATGGAACTATCGTCCAGTACACGAATCAGTTGACATCTAATTCTCCTTTGGGAGCTGGACATGCTGGCTTCTTGACAGCGAACGAAGCTCGTAACTCTCGTGAGAACAAGTATTGGATAGTGGCAAACCAACTTGATTATAAGGTCTTTGATGACTTGGTGTTGACGGCTTCTTATGCTTATAAGAACAGAACTTATGT
This sequence comes from uncultured Bacteroidales bacterium, assembly GCA_934692905.1. Lineage (GTDB taxonomy): Bacteria > Bacteroidota > Bacteroidia > Bacteroidales > Paludibacteraceae > Colicola. The sequence goes on along the minus strand of CAKUUM010000103.1, from coordinate 1,188 downwards.
ATATAAGAGAAGAAGTATGCCTTTTGAGTATTCTAGAGCGGAAGGAGTAACATCCACCTTTACTTCGGGTACCATCAAGGATTTCTATCAAGAAGGTCATATGCAGATAGACGACAACAACTTGAATGTATATGCTACCTATTCGCATATTTGGGATAAAAAGCATAATTTCAAGGTGGTAGCTGGTGGACAGTATGAAGATTACCGCACAACAGACTTGTCGGTGAAGAAGAATGATTTGCTGTCTAAGGACTTGTCTTCATTTACCGTTGCGCAAGGCGAGACGACTGTTGGTCAAGAGATTTCTGCTTATAGAACTTTAGGCTATTTCGCTCGTGTCAATTATGATTATGAAGGAAAGTATCTGGCAGAAGTGAGTGGACGTTGGGATGGAACCTCTAAGTTTGCTTCAAAAGACCGTTGGGGCTTTTTCCCATCAGCATCTTTGGGTTGGCGATTCAGTCAGGAGAAATTCTGGGAGAAGTTGTTGCCAGTTGTGAATAATGCCAAGCTTCGTTTCTCTATTGGTAGTTTGGGCAACCAGCAAGTAAGCAACTATGCTTATTTTGACAGAATTTACACAGACAACCAGATGTCATATACTTTTGATGGATTGAATAAGGCATATTATGCAAGTGTTTCAGATCCTCTTTCTACAGCGTTGACATGGGAGACGGTGTCAACCTATAACTGGGGTCTTGACTTGAATCTTTTGGATAGTAGATTGACTCTTACCGCAGATGTCTATATTCGTGACACAAAGAATATGTTGACTCACTCCATCACGCTTCCATCGGTATTCGGTGCTGTTACTCCAAAGGAGAACTGTGCGGACTTGCGTACCAATGGTTGGGAGTTGTATATCGGTTGGCAGGATAAGTTCAATTTGGCAGGCAAGCCTTTCCACTACAACGTATCTGCTACCATCGGTGACTATAAGTCCAAGATTACCAAGTTCAATAATCCAGACAAGTTGATATCTGATTATTATGAAGGTATGACTCTGGGTGAAATCTGGGGTTATAAGGTAGCAGGTCTGTTTGCTACAGATGAGGATGCAGCAGCTTATCAGGCAAAGATAAACGATAAGGCGGTGAATGGTCGTGTCTATAGTTCAAAGAAAGACAACCATTTGATGGCAGGTGATGTGGAGTTCATTGACTTGGATGGCGACAATGTGATTTCTGA
>CAKUUM010000102.1 GCA_934692905.1 uncultured Bacteroidales bacterium | reverse complement strand
GTGTCTGTCCTTGCACAATCATGCAGCACAAAAACAGCAATAAAGTAACTATTGTCTTTTTCATTGTCGTATAGAATTTAATCGTTCTTATGCTTGTCCACAAACTCAATCACGGCTTGCAACGCAATGTCGCGAATAGGAATACCTGTGCGCATTTTCATAAGCGCAATTTGTTCATAATATTCCATCGGCACAATCACGGTAATGCCTTGCTCCGTTCGCTTTGAACGGTTGCTGGCAGAGGGCATGCCTATAGGTGTGGCTGCTTGCGCGATGGGTTGCGGTTGTTGAACTTGGGATTGTTGAACTTGAACTTGGGGTTGCGGTTGCGGTTGCACAATCGGTGCAGCTGCCTCGGCAGGTTCTGTCGCTTCAGTGGGTTCTGTCGCTTCATTAGGCGAAGCTACGGGTGTTTGCGGCGGTGTGGGAGCATTATTTAAAAGGCGTTCGTTCTCCTCTACCACAAGAGAATCTTTAAGTTTAAATGGTATAATCTTACTTTCTTGCTTTCGTGCCATGTCAGTGATTTTTTTGAGTGAGTATAACGTGTGATTAGTCGGGCATGCTTTCCAGAATTTCTTCAGTGAATTTTTTGTAGTCAAGACCTACCCTACTATAAGGTGCATACGTAAAGATGTCCTCGTTCATAGCCTGAGCTTCTACCATCTTAGTATCTCTACGCGTATAGGCATCAAACATGTAATCATCAAATTTCTCGCCTAAATATTGTTTGAATTGCTTTGTGGCATTGGTTTGGTCATTACTCATTACCATCAGCAAACCGCGAATATCCAGGTTCGGGTTCAAATCCTCGCGAGTTTCTCTCACTGCGTTAATAATCTCGGCAAGACCTTTCGTTGCCAACATCTCTAACTGCACGGGTAACACCACACTGGTTGCTGCGGTCAAAGCATTGTATGTGAGCAATGACATCGCCGGAGGACAATCTATGAGCACGTAATCAAAAGCCTCGGCTACATTCGTTACACCCTCGTCTGCCAAATCGGTGCCTTGCATCTCTGCCAAAGGCTTTGCCAACAATTTGCAAAGAGCCTTGCGTGGCACAGCCATTTGGTTCAAGAATGGCTCAATGCCAATCAGTTTACTTGATGAAGGCGCAAGGTATATGTTATCGCGCACCTTATATACGGGTAATTGCCCTTGTTGCACAAGTGCATCATACAAGGTTGGTTTGCCGCTCTGTTGTGTTTCGCTCCAGCCAAAAAGAAAGGAGGCACACGATTGTGGGTCGAGGTCGATAACAAGCACGCGAGGCACCCGCTGCTTGCCTTGCGCATCAGTGCCAAAATGACCCTTACCTATTCGGCATAAGCCTACAGCTAAATTCTGAACTGTTGTGGTCTTACCTACTCCGCCTTTGTGATTAACAAATGCAAGTACTTCTCTTAATCTTTCCATTGCCATAAAACTTTAAAGTATTAAATGTTTAATTGTTTAAATGCTTGTTCGTTTGAATGTTTAAACGAATAAACAAACAAATGCACAAATGCACAAATGTGCGTTTCCACAAATG
>CAKUUM010000101.1 GCA_934692905.1 uncultured Bacteroidales bacterium | reverse complement strand
CCGTATGACCGTCCGCGAAATTATTTCCGAGGGTCTGATCATTCAGGGCGAGCGCGACCGCAAGGTGATTGACGAAAAGGTTTATGAAATGCTGGAGCTGGTCGGACTGGTGCGGGAGCACGCCAGCCGGTATCCGCACGAATTTTCCGGCGGACAGCGGCAGCGTATCGGCGTCGCGCGTTCGATCATCATGAATCCCGATCTGATTATTGCCGACGAGCCGGTTTCGGCGCTGGACGTATCCATTCAGGCGCAGGTCATCAACCTGCTCAACGAGCTGCGCGAGCGGTTCGGTCTGACCATTCTGTTCATTGCGCATGACCTGTCGGTCGTCAAGTATTTCTCCGACCGCATCGGCGTCATGTATTACGGCAAAATGGTGGAAATGGCATCCTCTGACGAGCTGTTCCTGAATCCGCTGCACCCGTATACGCGGTCGCTGCTGTCGGCGATTCCGCTTCCCGACCCGATTTACGAAAAGAACCGGAAGCGGATCACCTATAATCCGCTTGTCGAGCATGATTATTCGGTGGATAAGCCCAGCTTCCGCGAAATCAAGCCGGGACATTTCGTCATGTGCAACGACGCGGAATATCAGCGCTATCTGGAGCGTCTGAAATAAGGCGGAGCGAAAATGGATGACAAGCGCTTCCGCAGATATCTGGCATGCGGGCTGTTCGTTTTTGTCGGCCTGTGTCTGGTGGCCGATTGGCAGGGACTGTTTGACAGCACCGACGCGAAAACGGTATTCGGCATCCTGTGCGACGGGTTTACCTTTCCGGGCGTGCTGCTGACCGGTGTCGGCGGTCTGAAATGGATATCCACAACCGGTTTCTTCGATATCTGGGGATATGGCGGGAAAACGCTGCTGGATCATCTGCATATCCATAAAACGGAGTTTGAGCATTACTACGATTATAAGCAGCGCCGCGCCGCGGAACGGGAAAAGAAGGGCTGGCCGTCCTACATTCTCCTTTCGGGGGCCGTGACCATGGGTCTGGCGGCGATATGCCTGATCGTATACCTGATTCTGTAAAGAAAAGGACTGATGTGTAAAAAGCATCAGTCCTGTTTTTTATTGGTTTTTCCAGTGCTGGAGCTGCGGCAGCTGCGCTTCGAAATACGCACGTGCCTGCTCCGGCGGCCAGTTTTCGTTTGCCATATGCTCGACCAGAAAATCGATCAGCGTCTCGAGATTGGTGTAAGCATACTGACCATCGGCATAGCACCACTTGCAGTATTCCTCGTTGAAGGCGCCGTCCGGCTCTCTGCTGATGATGGAATCCTCCAGGGGCATGCCGCAGCATTGGCAGATCAGCGTTCTCGGCGAGCCAAGAAGCGTGTTGATTGAAACATCAAAGAATGCGGACAGCAGCTTCAGGGTTTCGGTATTGGGAATGGTTTCGCCGTTTTCCCAACGGGATACCGCCTGCCGGGTTACAAAAATTTTTTCCGCGAGCGCGTCCTGCGATAACCCCTTTTTGGTTCGCAGCTCCAGCAGTACGTCTTTTGTTGTCATAAAATAATCACCTCTCCTGTATCATAC
>CAKUUM010000100.1 GCA_934692905.1 uncultured Bacteroidales bacterium | reverse complement strand
GAACCACGACGATCTCCTCCGGCAGCTCCACCTGCACCGCCTGCGCCGGATACCGCTTCCGGAACTTCACCAGCACCGAATCCATCAGCTCGTCCAGAACCGTCGGCGTTTTGATCAGCTTGACCTGCCCGGTGTTGATCCGCGTAATCGACAGCAGATTTTCCACCATCCGCGTCAGCCAGTCCGAATCCTCCCGGATACCCTGCAAAATCTGCATCTGCTGCGCCTCGCTGAGCGAATCGTGCTGCTCGATGAGCGTGGCGGCCGAGCCGCAGATGGTCGTCAGCGGCGTGCGCAGATCGTGCGATACCGCACGGAGCAGGTTCGCGTGCATGCGCTCCCGCTCACTCTCCGCCTTCATCAGCTCATGGCGCTTGATTTTGGTGGTCAGCGCACCGGTCAGCACCGCCAGCACAATCATGATCACCGCCGAAATGAAGTTCGCCGGAATGCTGAAATTCAGCGCGAAATAGGGGAAGGTGAACGCGTAATTGACCGCAATCACCGACAAAAACGCCGCCGTGATGCCGTACACATAGCCGTCCGTCAGCAGCGAAACCAGAAATACCGCGAACACAAACACCGTTTCGATATGCTCTCTGGCATGCAGATGCTGATCCAGCACCAGTCCGATGCCAAAAGAAATCGTCAGGGCGCTCACCGTAATCAGAATATTCCGCATAATGCGCATATCCTTCCTGCACTTCCCTTCTTTGATCAATTATAGCATGATTCCGGCAAAGGCGGGGTAAAGATTTTTGTTTTTTTTTGCCGGAACCTGACAAAAATCCGGAAGACGCAGCGTGCCTCCCGGGTAAATGTTCTATTCCGCCTGCACGGCGGCACTTTTTTTCGTTTCCTTTCTGACCACGTACAGGAACGCAGGCAGAAGGAAGAGATCCGCGCAGATCCACGCAACGGGATCGGCGAAGCAGGCGGCGGTAAAGCCGCCCATCGGAATGAAAATCAGGCTGACCACCGCGCGCGCCAGCAGCTCAAATACGCCCGATAGCAGCGCAAACGGGCTGTGTCCGAGTCCCTGAATGCTGTAGCGCGCCACGTTCAGAAACGACAGCAGGAAATAGCAGGCGCTTCCGATCGTCATATACCGGTGCGCCAGCCCGATGACCGTCGTCTCACTGCTGTCCAAAAACAGCAGCGCCAGCACCGGCGTGCCGAAATACAGCACCAAAAACGCAAAACCCGCGTAAATCAGTCCCATGCAGGTGCTGATAACCAGTCCCTTCCGGACGCGGTCCAGCTTTCCCGCGCCCAGATTCTGCCCGCAGTACGCCGACATGGCGATGCCCAGCGCGTCGAAGGGGCAGATGAAGAACATCTTCAGCTTGATCGCCGCCGCGTAGGCCGCCGGCTCATTGAAGCCCAGCGAATTGATGCCGCTTTGCAGCAGAATGACGCCGATGGCCGTGACGGAGCATTGCAGCCCCATCGGCACGCCCTGCGTCAGGAAATCCAGCAGCAGCCGGCCGTCCAGACGCCATTCGTCCCCTCTCGGCAGCACCGCGCCGAAATGGGCGCGCATATACAGCAGGCAGAGCGCGCCGGATATGCCC
>CAKUUM010000099.1 GCA_934692905.1 uncultured Bacteroidales bacterium | reverse complement strand
CCGTGTCTGCGTAACCAACTGCAACCGCCAGCTGATGGCAACAAGCCGTACCATCGGAGAAGTAAAGGTGGATGCACTGCGCGAACGACTGCTGGAAATCAATCCCAATGCCAACATTACGGCTTATCAGAAAATCTATCAGGCAGAAACGGCCGACGAATTCCACATGGAGGAATATGACTTCATCATTGATGCCATCGACTCACTCAAGGATAAGGCGGACCTGATACTCCGTGCCACTGCCCTTCCTAAAGAAATCACATTCATATCTTCTATGGGTGCTGCTCTACGATGCGACCCGTTCATGGTCAGAAAGGCTGAGTTCTGGAAGGTAGAAGGTGATCCTTTAGCCAAAGCCTTGCGTAAAAAATTCAAGAAGAACAAGACCTTTCCTCGCCGCAAGTTCCAATGCGTCTATAGCGTAGAAACGCCAATGAAGAATATGGGCATAAACAAAGCCTGCGGCACTGGCGGTTGCTTATGCCCGAAAGCGAAACTACTCAGCGGAGAACGGGGAACAGGCACAGCCGTCTATGATGCACCTGGCGACCAGAGCCTTGTAGAACATGAATGGTGCTCTACGAAAGCACAGATCAATGGTTCACTCTGCCACATCACCGCCACTTTCGGTATGGCAATCGCAGGTATGGTAATCAATCACATCATTGATTAATTGATTATCAAAATTCACGATAAAAGATAAAATTCCTTATTTCACATAGAAAAGAAATTTTAAAGTACCAAGAATGATGAAAAAGAAAATATATTTTGCAGGTTCCATTCGTGGAGGTCGTGACTTTGCCGATCTCTATAGAAAGATGATTGAACACATGCAGATGAAGGACATCGTACTGACCGAACATATCGGTCAGGCTGGCCTCAACCTCAAGGAAAAAGGAAGAACCTGCGATGCAGAGATTTATAACCAGGATACAGCATGGCTCCAAGAGAGCGATATGTCCTTTAAGATACCGATCATCTCCTGCCTCAAGCTTTCGGGTTTCAGCACGAATAAGCAATCCTTTTTTAGAATAACGAAACAATCCAATCATAAGCCCAAGTGCTCAAACTGATGGTCCATGAGATAATCAGATAAATCAACCAGCAAAGTACGACAATAAATACTGCCGTCCAGAATGCCTTCTTGTTCACCTTGTTGATAATCTCCTTGTCATCCTCGATATAGCCTGTAATCAACTTCAAGTTTTCAACATACGAACGCTTGAATACATCCAGCACATCACCGATATAGAAAGGTATGGCTCCTATCAGCACATCCATCAAGATGTTATAGATGACAGCCAATGTCAGCGGAATAGACTTAACCACACACAGACTATAATAGATGAATGAGAATGCTAACACGCTCGTCAAAGCATCACCGATACCGGCAGGAAGGATGAAGCCAAGGATAGGGTCCAAGAAATACTTGTCCATATACTTCGCCGTACCTACCATAATGCGATAAGACGATCTGTTCATCATCTTCTCGCGCTTTGCAGCTTTTTTATCAGCCCTCGCCTGTTCTTTGGCAAGAGCCGCCTCACGCTTTTGGTCTTCCTTTGCGAAATCCATACCCAAATCAGCCTGGGCTTGCTGTCTTCTTGAACTTTCCATACGCCTTATAATTCTATTTGTTTC
>CAKUUM010000098.1 GCA_934692905.1 uncultured Bacteroidales bacterium | reverse complement strand
AGGAGCATAAGCCTCACACACCATCCAGCATCGTGAAGATAGCCAAGAATGGAGAGGTGACGATTATCCGATAAAGGAATCTATGAAGTTTTTTATCCCACAGATTGCACTGATTTTTCTTCATCGGATTACGCGGAGTTATCGGAACATTCTTGCTCTTCGGATTACTCACGGATTTTCGCGGATATTTGGCCGCTGGCCAATGGCTGGCGCCCGAAATGTGCTGCTATTGTTTTGTCACGCAGATTTCTCAGATGACGCAGATTTTTCTTCGTGGAAGTTTTTTTGTCCCACAGATTTCACAGATTTTCACAGATTTTTTTATGGAATCTCTGGTGAATCGCTTAGTCCACTCTCAGGGGGTATCTGTATCGACCGAACAGGTCGTCTCCGCGAAAATCCGTGAGTAATCGCCGTAGCAGGAAATCTCCGAATAAATTCCGTGTCATCCGATGAATAAAAATCCCCGATGTAAAAAATCTGCGTCATCTGCGAAATCTGCGTGACCAAAACCTCCACGAAAGATCTGTGTAAATCTGTGAAATCTGTGGGACATATCCGATTCTGTGGGACATATTCCACTCTCAGGGGGTATCTGTATCGACCGAACAGGTCGCATCCGCGAAAATCCGTGAGTAATCGCCTCAGCAGGAAACCTCCGAATAAATTCCGTGTCATCCGATGAATAAAAATCCTCGATGAAAAAAATCTGCGTCATCTGCGAAATCTGCGTGACCAAAACCTCCCACAAAAATCTGTGTATATCCGTGAAATCTGTGGGACATATTCTACTCCCAAGGGGTATCTGCAACGACCGAATAGGTCGTCTCCGCACAAATCCGTGAGTAATAAAAAATTATTTTTACGGGAATCCCTTTACTTTCGGTTTCCCTTTTCGTTTTCGTTCTGCAAATCCTGCTTTTCCGAAGAGTCCTTGACTTCCAGATATTCTTCTTCCGTTATCTCTTCTTCCAATATATCCTCTTCATCCGTTACCTCCTTTTCCTTCTTTCCGAAGTCAGGATCTATTTTGAGGAAGGCGGTAACCAGGAAGGTGATTGCGCAGCACGCCATCACGACGATGAAGAAATGGCGGTATCCCAAGATGTCTTTCAGATAACCCGAAACCATGCCCGGAAGCATCAGGCCGAGATAGGAAATACCGGTACAGATGGAGTAGTGAGAGGTCTTGAACTTGCCCTGACTGTAGAACAGCATGTAGAGCGTAAGCACCGTGAAGCCTAATCCATAACCGAACTGCTCAACGAACAGGCAGGAGGACACCATCACGATATCAGAATTGAGCGAATAGCTGAGATAGATATACACGGCATCCGGCAACGTGATGGCGCAAACCATCGGCCACAGCCACTTCTTCATACCGTCACGGCTCACCAAGATACCTCCGATGATGCCACCTAAGAGAAGACCGATGAGACCTACCGTACCATTGGCAAGTCCGTATTCCTGTGGCGACATGCCCAGACCACCCTGCGAGTTAGGGCGAAGGATGAAGGTCTTGGTCATCGTATTGAGCAAAGCCTCCGGGAAGCGGTAGAACAGCAGGAAGAGCATCACGATGACCGTCTCTCTCACTCCGAATTTCGTAAAGAAAGTGCGGAACATATTCTTCAGTTCGTGAGTCACTTCGCCCA
>CAKUUM010000097.1 GCA_934692905.1 uncultured Bacteroidales bacterium | reverse complement strand
CACCTACGGCTGGCATAATCACGCTATGGCGTAGCATATCATCGTAAGAAACTTTAGGTAGACGAGTTAAGGGATGCGTGTTGCGCATAATCGCATAAATGTGGAAGGGAATGCAAGGTTGCGACTCAATTCCCTCATGCGTGTATGCCGTGTTCATGGTGAAAGCAATGTCAATTTCGTGATTGCGCAGCAAATGATTTAAACTGGTGGCTTTGGTAAGTTCAGCATTCAGTCGCACATTCGGGTAACGCTCCATGAATATCATGGCAGCCACACGGATATATGGCGCAATGAATGAGCCGACACCAATGCGCAGTTCACCCGTCATGCAGTTGTTGAGTGCGTAGATATGCTCTTTGCAGTCGGCAGTTTGTTTGAGAATATCTTTTGCTCGAGGCAAAAGGGCTTCTCCATATTCAGTTAGCGTTATGTCGTGAGAAGTACGAACAAGCAACTTGCAGCCTAACTCATCTTCAAGAGTTTTGATGTGCTGGCTGATAGCAGACTGCGTGACACAACACTTTGCAGCGGCAATAGAAAACGAGAGTGTTTCAGCAACGTAAACAAAGGAACGTAGATGTCGTAATTCCATAGCGGTAGAGTATTTAATGTGTTCCTAATTGCAAAAGTACATAACATTTGCTTATGATGGAAACATTTGTAAAAAGATTTGCTAATAGAAGGATAAGACGTGTAAATGAGGGTGCAATGAAAGTCCCTTTGCGGCAAAATTGTTGGCGCGAGGGGACTTTAATAGCCCTGTTTTAGGGTAGACTTTTTCAGTTGTGAGATATATGGGAACGTATAAACAAGACCTAAGCGTTTTACATGGTAGCGTGCATGGTCGTATAGTCCCATATCTTGGTGCAGTCGTTATCGTGTTGCCAATCAGCATCGCAGAAGTAGAAAAGGTATGCAGCCTTGATAATTTCTTCCTCATTCATATCCGCACAAAGGTCGGCATACATAGAGTTGAAGGCTACGTATTTATCCCAATCATTAACTTTCGGAGGGAATTTCATTCCTTTCGAGGCTTCAATCACTTGTGAGCGAGTCCAATGCGGCCCACATTTAGTAGGCATACCTTCTTCGTCTAATTCACCATATTCCAGGCGGTTCACGTCGTGGTTGGCAAACTTCTCGCTATAATGGCGGTCGTAAAGTATGGCGTGTTGGTGTTGCATGATGCGCCAATACATTTCAGGATGTTCAGCTTCGATGGCTGCAAGGTCGCACGACATTTGCTTAATGGCATCCCACATCTTTTTCTCATTAGCTACGCCTGTGGCGCGAGCCATTTCTATTAGTTGAATATATTTCATTCCTTTTCTTTTTAACAGTTAGGGCAAGACCCTTTGAACTTAGGTATTGCTGGAACGAATGTAGCGAACGTGATAGGTCGCTGAAAGGTGGCAGAAACTTCCGCAAACTTTTCCTCATTCTTCTTCTTTGTCTTTTTCTCTTCCATACAAAATGTTGAATAGTCGTTGAAGATATAACAGTAATAATCCAAACCAATTAGACAAATACGCCATTGTGATGGCAAAGAACATAGCAGTAATAATATCGGTACTTATATATAAAAGTCCTGCAAGCACACTCCAAAACGTGAGGCATTGGCTGCACGAAAGTACCTTATCCACCACCTCGGAAATGGCGTGAGCCAAGCCGAGGTG
>CAKUUM010000096.1 GCA_934692905.1 uncultured Bacteroidales bacterium | reverse complement strand
TAATTGTCAGCGAACCACCTCCCTCAATATTTCGGGCAGCACCAAAGAAACGCTTTGGCTTCTGGAGTGCATTGGCATCTACACCACCAGTAAGAACCTTACCAGAAGCAGGTGCTACTGTATTGTAAGCACGAGCTAATCGTGTAATGGAATCAAGGAAGATGACAACGTCGTGCCCACATTCTACCATTCTTTTTGCTTTTTCCAAAACGATACCTGCAATCTTCACGTGGCGCTCTGCTGGTTCATCGAATGTAGATGCAATAACTTCAGCATTTACAGTACGAGCCATATCAGTAACCTCCTCTGGACGTTCATCGATGAGGAGCATCATCAGATAAGCCTCTGGATGGTTGGCAGCAATTGCATTTGCGATATCCTTCATCAAGATGGTCTTACCAGTCTTAGGCTGAGCAACAATTAAAGCGCGTTGTCCCTTACCGATTGGTGAGAACAAATCTACTATTCTCGTGCTGAGATTTGTAGTTGCACGATTTCCACAGAGAGAGAATTTCTCATTAGGGAAGAGTGGAGTAAGATGCTCGAATGGAACTCTGTCTCTTACTTCTGATGGCTCACGACCGTTAATCTTGACAATAGAAGTCAATGGGAAATACTTCTCACCTTCATGAGGTGGGCGTACCTTACAGAGAACAACATCGCCAGTTTTGAGACCATATCGCTTGATAAAGTTGGAAGCAACATATACATCGTCAGGAGAAGATAAATAATTATAGTCGCTACTGCGAAGAAATCCGTAACCGTCAGGCATTACTTCGAGAACACCATTGGATGTGATGATGTCACTGAAATCATATAATGGTTCTTGTTCCTGTTCCGGTGCTTCTGACTGAGTAGCTGTGTCTTGTTGGTTTGCTGTAGCAGAAGTCATTGGTCTGTCAAATATGTCGTAAGTTGGCAGAGCTGACTGATCTTCAATAGGTAAATCAACAACAGGGATGAAGTCTGTCCCATCACCTGGATCGTTTTCCCAAACTTGCTCAAAGCTATTATTTGTTGTCTGAACTGTTGCATGCTGCTGGAATGTTTCTTCCTCATTTTGAGCATTCATCTTTGCCTGTAACTGTGCTATCAGTTCACTATTCTGACCATTTGTTCCTGGTAAATGATCGAATGCTTGCTCAGGAATAAAGTTGTCAGTATCATTCAAAGAAGAATCGGAAGTCGCAGTAGAATCATTCTCTGCAACTGTATTTCCTTCATTCTTACTTTCTTCAGTATTGTCCATGTCAGCATGACTTTCTGAAACCTTATTTTCTGCAGATAATGCATTAGCAGGCAGTTCTTCCTGGGCATTCTCGTTTTCAGAAGAGTTCATTTCGATGTTAGTGGTATTATGGGTAGCCAACTTAGCTTCATGTTGTTTTTTAAGCGCAGCTGCTTTAGCTATAGCAATAGCTTCCAATTCAGCCTTGCTTTTTCTACCACGATGCTTTGGAAAGGCAATAACAGGTTCCTCAGGGGAATTTGTTGATTGATCACTAACTTCAGTATTATTGTTTTCTTGTGGTTCTGTATTTGAGTTAGCTGGTTCAGAAACCGGCAGCTTTCCTTCTTGAGTATTATCAGGCTCATTAAATAAGTTGGGTTCCTCGTGTGTAGAAGGACCTGTTGCTTGATTTTTCATCACGTCAAAGTTTTCACCGTCTTTTCCCTTGACGGTGTAAACCTTATCTTCTGTTTTGGCAATGCGAGCTCTCTTTCTTTTTACTGGTTGAGGCGCTGTTTCTGCCTGAG
>CAKUUM010000095.1 GCA_934692905.1 uncultured Bacteroidales bacterium | reverse complement strand
GCTTGTGGGTGGTGATGTCGCCATCCTTGACCGCCTGCACCAGGTCGGCGGGGGCGGTGGGCTTGGCGGCGGCGTATAATAAAGAAGGGGAAAGCGAATCAAGGATTTTCTGCTGTTCGGGACTGCTGTTATCAAACAGCGTCGTAACTTGCAGCAGGCGGTAAGCTGCGGATTTGCTGACGCCGATGCTCTCGCACCAACGGAGGAAGGTGTCCTCGCCACGGCTTCCATGTTTTGAGTTGTCCCAATTTGGGACAAGTGCTTCATGGGCAATCGCCACACCGTCTGCCATGCGGTGCAGCCCAATTTCTGCCAGGCGTCTGCCTGCCGCGTACTCTCGTTCTGCAAGGTGCAGGTCGTTGACCTTTTGCTCATCCAGTCCGCTGTAATCAAACGTCTCTGGTGAATATGCAGCTGCGGCATGGGACTGGCTTGGTGCGGCAGTTGGCTCGGAAACATCCGCAGGGGAGCAGGGGTCCGGCGGGCAGTTTTTTACAGCCGCCGAGGTGGTCGATGTTTCCGCCGTCGACATGGCAGCAGTTGAATCCGTAGTCGCAGCAGCATCCGCAGTCGGGACATTTTTGCATGAAAGAATCTCCTTATTTGTCATTATGAGCCTCGCTGTACTCGATGCCAGCGCGGAAAGCGTCGGCCATAGCCATGACGTGTTCGCAGGTGTTAAGCTCACTTTCGCTCAGCAGCTTCTCACGGTTCAGCAGGTCGGCCAGATAGCTCATACGCTCAATGGCGGCATAGACGTTCTGGGCCTCATTCCCGCTCTTGGCCGGGACGGTATAATTAGCCGGGGCGATCGGCTCCGGTGCGGTTTCTTTATTGTTCATAGCAATCGTTCCTTCTTTCATTCTTTGGTAAACGTGCCAGCCAACCGATGGGCTGAGGTTATACTTCGCGGCGGCTTTCGCAATGCTTGTACCGCTTTCTATCAGTGCGTAAAATGCAGCGGCTTCTTCCGGATGCCTATGCTCCCAGCTGAGCTTGCCGCTCTTGGCTTTTGCCGGTTCAAGGCCCAGTGCCTGCACGACCTCCGGCTGTGTACAGCCGTGCAGCTCGGCCACGATCTTGACGTTGTGGGTGCGCTGCCAGTCCACTTGCATTTCGTCCAGCTCGGCAGCGTTAAAATTGCGGGGCGTCATTTTGCTCCTCCCGGGAAAGCGCTCATCGGGATTTTGATGCACGACGATTCATCGGGGTGGTGTTTGTCGTGCAGCTCGATGAGGAACGCAATGTACGTGTTTAACAGGGCATTATTGCGCAGGCCACCCAGGGACGTGTTCGACAGAACACCGACCGTTGATTTGGCAAGCGCATCGATGATGTCCGCATCACAGCCCTTTGCCACGGTGCTGATCTCGCCGCTGCCAGCCTTCCAGCTGATTTTTATTTCACCATCAAATTTCATCGATAAATCCTCCCTTGATGCGGCCCATGCAGAGCCGCGCACCGTCGGCAGCTGCATTCAGCAGGCGGCGGGTCTGTGCGCCCAACTCGGCGTCTGTCTGGTGTTCTGTCATGCGCACGGCAGCGTAAAAACACAGATACTTACCGGGTTCGTTGTGCTCAAACGCTTCCCGGATGTCAGTCTCGCTCATACCTGCACCTCCACGCTGCTCCATTTGCGGCACAGTTCCTCGGCCAGGTCGTGCGGCAGGTCGGTCATGCGGTTGCTGCGCCAGCCTACAATGAGCAGCCGCCCATAGTACCAGCGGTCAATGTAGTGCCGATTCGGCATGGCCTGTGT
>CAKUUM010000094.1 GCA_934692905.1 uncultured Bacteroidales bacterium | reverse complement strand
CCCAGCATCAGCGCCAGGGCCACGGCGGAGGAGCACAGAAGCATATCCAGCCCCCGGGCCAGGAACCGCCGCCAGGGGCAGGGATCCTGACGGTCCGTCCGGGCTGCGGCAGGGGCCGCCTGGGGCGGCGTGTACAGAAGCCGCCAGTATTTCTCCGCGTCCAGGGTGTCATAGCAGGCGTGGTCGGCCTGCATAGCCCGGCACACGGACTGATCCGCCCGGGCCTGCTCCTCCCCGTCGCCCTTGCGGTGATCGATGTGGGGCAAATCGCGGGGCACAAACCACGCCCCCGCAATCTTCCGCGCCTCGGGAATCAGGCCGCGCCCGATGCGCTGCCGCAGCGTCGCGTCCGATATGCCGTGCATGGCCGCGTATTCCTTCAGCGAGATCAGATCCTCCATTTTTTCAGTCTCCCTCCTTATGCGGAATTCATAATGCATAATTAAGAATTATGCATTCCGGGTTCATTGCCCCGCCTCCTCCAAATAATCCAAAGCGTCCTGGATGCTTTCAACGGCGCTCTCCAGGCGGTCCGCCGCCTCGCTCATGGCTTCGCCTCTTTCGCCGCCCTGAAGCGATTCGGGCAAGTTGTCCCGGGCTTCCTCCTCCTCGTCCTTCACGCTTTCCAGTTCGTCCCGCAGCTCCTCCAGCTTGGCATAGATCGCGTCAATGGCCCTTCTTCGCTGCTTGTTCATGGCTCCTCGCTTTCTGCCGGAGGATGCGCCGCCCCGGCCCGGCTTGTCGGTTCGATCATTTTTTTTCCGCTTGACAGCTTGCAATTTATCGTTATAATCGGGGGAAGAGGGGAGCGGCGCTGCCCGCTCCCCTGCCGGTCATTGCTTACCGGCGCCCTGCCCTTTGCTGTTGGGCTTGATGGTGATTGTGATCCGGTCGGCTAACTCGGGACAATCGCTCAAGATTTTCAGCAAGGCCTGCAGGGCCTTTTTTGTTTCCCCGTTCATTGGCTTCCCTCCTTTCCGTTCCCCTTGGAACGAGTCTATTTTACTCCATTTTCGTAGTTTTGTCAACCCTTTTTCTAAGAAGTTTTCCTTTTTTTCGCAATAAAAAAAGCCGGGTTTCCCCGGCTTCCGGGCCGCCCGGCATCATGCGGAATTCATAATGCATAATATGGATTTCCGCATTTGCCTTGCGTCACAGATGCATCTTGTCCGTGGGGTTGTTGATGATGCCGAAGCCCACCAGCACGGGCAGCAGCAGCTCGGCCAGCTCATTCCAGACCGGGCCCAGGTCGTACCCCGTCGTCACCTTCACCACATAGATCGCCAGCGCCGCGATGCTCGTCCACAGCGCCCAGGATTTCAGCCGGTTCTGCTCCATTTTCGTTTCCTCCTCCTTCGTTTCGGGGCCGCGGCCCCTTATTTTTCCGCCTTCCGCATCGCGCCGCGCAGCGGCGGCACGGGCGGCTTTTCCGGCAGGGCCAGCAACGCCGCCTCATAGGTGTCGGATAGATGATTGCGCCCCCTGGCCCTGTAGCTGCGATACATCACGCACAGCTGCTCCTTCTTGCTGGTGGGGCACCAGCCGCGCCCCACGTAAAAGTCGTGGGCCTGGGCCAGGCGCTCGTATTGCAAGCTGCCGATGTCCTCGTTGATGCCGTCCAGCGCGGCCAGCACCGCCCGCCGGAACTCCGTTTCCTCCGCCCGCGCCTTTTGCTTCCGCTGGGCGCGGGCCCGCAGGGGCTTAATCAGCAGCAGGCCCACCACCCCCGCAATGGCGGTGATGGCGCTGGCCAGCGCCCCCCATCTC
>CAKUUM010000093.1 GCA_934692905.1 uncultured Bacteroidales bacterium | reverse complement strand
AAACTTGTGCTGCCGCGAAAACAGGAAAACTGAATCATTGTTTTGTATCGAGGGTGGTATCCGTTAAACGGATACCACCCTCTCTTTCTTTGCAATATCCTACTTTTGGAGGACGAAACGGAAGCGCACGCTGTGTTAGAATCAATTTGGTAACAAATGATGAAGTGAATTGCGCGATTTTTCAAGAGAAGCAACCGAACCATGGCATCAAAAATCCGGAAAGGGGGATGAAACACAGATGCCAAGAGTTGTTGTCAACACGCAGAACTATATGTTCGCGGATATGATCAAACGAACACTGGAAAGCGGCGATTTCAGTGTGACCATAGTAGATAAGCCGGAGAAACTGCTGCCCGAGTTTAACCGTACAGCGGCCAATATTGTGCTGATGGAGGTGACCGGCTATACGCCGTGGAAGATGGAAGAACGTATGAAACTTCGAAATCAGATAAAGCAAATTGATCCGGATTGCAAAATCGCCTTCTTGGTGGACGAAAAGGCAGAGCCTGCCGTTGCCCAAAAGGTGCGGCGAGCGAAAACCGACGGTCTGATCGACCAATTCATTTACATGTCTATTTCGGCAAGCTATCTGCTTGGCGTCATGGAAACCATCTGACCAGAAAGCCCTGTTGTTGAGAGACATCAACTATTAGAAAGGAGTTTTTGATTTTGGGATTATTTAGTAAGGAAAGTTGTGCCTTCTGCGGTACGGAAGTGGGGGCGCTGAAACGTTCCAAACTGGCGACAAAGGAGTTTATCTGCAACGACTGCAAGCGCAAGACCAATTACTTCGCAAGGATGAGCTACACATCCAGAGATGCTGCCCAGCGCATGATGGATACTCTGGGGCAGGAAGCTGCCGATTTTGAGGCCAGCTTCGACGCTGCTGAGGGTCGCTTCGCCCGTGCTGAGCGTAGCTTCAACACTTGGGATCTGGGCAGCAAGCGTGTGCATTACCGCTGCAACACCACCATCGGCGCTTTCCAGATCAATATGAGTGAGATGAGCCGATACGAGCATAGACGGCAATTTGCTGACCATGATCGATAAGTGGGATGAAGAGCTGCTGCTTGATAAGCAAACAGACGAAGAATCCAAACCCGAGAATGACTAGGCCGAGGCTACTGAGTCTGCTGCGCCTACCCTGAAGGAATTGATCATCGGCACATGGGAGGATCAGGAAACCGAATACAAAGAAACCTTTACCTTTAAGGAGGACGGCACCGGCAAGTACAGCTTCGAAGATGGCGGCCATTGGGAGTACACCTTCACCTACGCTTGGTACGATGGTGACTACCTGGAGTTCGTTTATGATGATGACGGCACCGTAGGCGGCTTTACCGTGCGCATCGAGGGCGATGTAATGTATCTCTCGAACTTGTCCGTTGTGGATATGCCGCTTGTCCGCAAGTAACATATTCCCGCTTATTATAACAACCAACAACCCGGTCGAAGGGAGCTTCGGCTCCCTTCTTCTCAAAGCACTCTGTTTGTTCAGAGGGCTTTGAGAAGAATTTTTATCCCGGTGCTGCAAAGTAATAAAACATGAGGAGGAAATGGTATGGATTATATCGGAACATGGGTCTTTCATTCCATCGCAGCCATGAACGACGATGAGAGTGGATTTGTCTATCTCAGTGCCGAGGACTACCTCAAATTGCCTATGCCCTATGTGGACGAAACAGATGAAGATGCCGTAGCGGATGAAATGAAGGAACGGAAGAAAATGGTCGGTATGCAGGTCAAAATCTGTGAGGACGGCAAGCTCTATCTGCTC
>CAKUUM010000092.1 GCA_934692905.1 uncultured Bacteroidales bacterium | reverse complement strand
CTCCTACTGAAGAAAAGCGCATGGCAGAGATTGAGGAAATAGTAAACCTTTGGCAGCAAAGCGAATACTACTACCTGCACCACGATTTGCTTATCCCCACCTGTGCGGTATTGCAACAATACATCGACATATACAACAACCGCGACAAGTTTATTCGTCTCATTCCCGACCTCCTTTTTATACAGGAGGAGTACATCGAGGATGTGTTTGGCGCAGCGTTTATAGCCGAGATGTTGCAAGCCACCGACACCAACCGCTTGCTAAAAAAATCGCGTCGTCTCATGGTAGCCTACCTCATTGAGCGCACCACCGTGCTCACATTCGACAAACTCACCCGTCAGCAAGCCCACGACGATGCCGTTTCACTTCGCGACAGCATTCTCAAAACCCTTGCCGACCGTAAGGCAGCCGAACAACCCACACCCTCCGCTCCTACTGAAACACCCAACACTACACCAACCGATAGTGGCAAAGGCTTTGAGAACAATCAGCCAGGCACACGCATCTTTGTGTCGCCGATGTTGTACTAACCCTAAAAAATCTCACAATGGAAAAGATAATCAACACCCTTACCCCAGCCCTCACCACTCGTATGCTCACTGCCGAGCAGCGTGAGGCATTCGAGAAAGGACTGACCTTGTTAGAAGGCACACCCAAGGCACAAGCCTTTGTGCGCGAAAGCCGACGTTTTAAAGACTATCACCGTCGTGTGCGTCAGTTGCTCACCTACCTGCAAACGCTCGATACCACCAATGCGCAACTCTCGCAAAAGCGTCGCGTAGGTCGTCCAACCAAACAAGAGCAAGCCTACTATGCGCAACTGCAAAAGCAAAAGGCACTGCAAGAGGCTAAAGATAGCCTATTCCCCGAACTAAAACCCGATGTGTCGTTACAACCCCTCACCTACAACGGCATTGTGGCAGACCCCAATGGCGAGAGCATTGCAGCCACTATGCCCACCATGAAGCAAATACGTGTGTTCCTCTCAGCTCCCTTGCAAGAGCAAGTAAACAACATTCGCACCCTTCGCAATGAAATGGCAGCTAAGGCAGAGCAAGCTAAAACAATGGCAGAAGCCAACGAAAAAGCCGTGGCACAAGGCAAAGGCGCACTCTACACCGAGCAAGAGATAGCCGAACTTGCCACACGTGCCGTGGAGATTGAGAGCCACATTTTGCCCGACATCTACACCGCCATCGACCGCGAAATGGGTGAGGTGTATTTGCGCCTTAGTCAGCGTACAGGCGACCCAGAATACATTAAATACGTAGAAAAAACCTTCAACATTGCGCCACAAGACCTCCGCACGCAATTCAAACCCTTCTACGAGAAGGCGCAACAGCGCGATCCGCTCTTTGCGCAAACCGTTGCGGAGAAAATTGCAGCCGACCGCCCCGAAGTGAAAGCCGCTCGCGAGGCAGTAGCGCAGCACAAAGCCAAAGCCGAAGGTTTTATCAAATACATTTGTCGCAAAGACAAACCCAGCACAAAAACCCGCGTAAAAGGAATTAAAGACCGCATTGCCAAATTGCGTGAAGAGTTTTCAGACATTGTGACCGAAGACGAAATCAAAGGCTTCGAGGCTATACTGATGAAGACTGAGGAAGAAGCTGGAGTGAATAACTAAATAACGTATGCAGAATGGAAAAGGACGCATTCCAAACGCTAAAAGAAGCCTGTAAGCGTGCTTGCCACGAACGCCATGCTTGCGCTAAAGGCTACAAGCAAATGTTGGCTTCGGGAAACGTGAGCCAAATGATGGCTACTTGGCGCGATAATTGGGAGGATGTGGTGGAAAGCAAATTTGCTGACATTATCCGTGCTGAATTG
>CAKUUM010000091.1 GCA_934692905.1 uncultured Bacteroidales bacterium | reverse complement strand
AGCGGACCCTGGTGACAAGAGAATTATTGGTAACACGTTGCCACGTTATTCTTATTCTTTCAGATTGGGTGCAGACTGGAATGGCATAGACTTCAGCGCATTCTTCCAAGGAGTGGGCAAGCGCAATTGGTATCCTACATCGTATGCTTATGATTTCTGGGGACCATATTCATTCTCATCATTGTCATTCATCCACAAGGACTTCATGGATAATGTGTGGAGCGAGGAGAATCCAAACGCTTACTTCCCTCGTCCTCGTGGTTATGCTTCTTATAGTGGCGGTGCCTTGGGCGTTGTAAATGATAGATACTTGCAGAATGCAGCATATCTGCGCTTGAAGAACTTGACAGTGGGTTATACCATACCAATCAGCAAGAAAATCGTGAACTCATTGCGAGTTTATTTCACGGCAGAGAACTTGTTCTATTGGTCTCCATTGAAGAAGTATAGTAAGACCGTGGATCCAGAGATGATTTACGCATCATCTTATAATTCGGGTTCTGGAGTAGGCTATAGTTATTCTAAGTCGTTCTCTTTTGGTCTTGATATTAAGTTCTAAATATTTTAAAGTGATAAGAAAATGAAAAAGATATTCAATATATTGGGGGCAACATTGATGCTTGTAAGCTTCACATCTTGTGACAGCTTATTGGATATGTCACCAGAGGATACAATGAGTCCTGATACATACTTTGGCTCGACCAAAGAATTGAAGTTGTGGACAGACGGCTTCTATAGTCAGTTGGAAAATGCTGACGATGTGATAGGTATCAATGCGGATGACAACATTGACACGGAGCTTGGCGCAACCTTGTTGGGACAGCGTTCGGCTGCTGACGAAAGTGGATGGAATTGGGACAAACTTCGTTCTATCAATTACTATTTGCAGAATTCTAATAGATGCAAGGATGAAGCTGGTAAAAAGGAGAACGATGGCGTGGCTTACTTTATGAGAGCATATTTCTATTATGTAAAGGTAAGAAGATATGGTGATGTGCCATGGTACGACCAGGTGTTGAAGTCTGACCAAGATGAACTCCTGACAAAGGCAAGAGATGACCGAGGGGTGATCATGGATCACGTGATGGCAGACCTGGACAATGCCATCGAGATGCTTCCAACCAAGAAAGACGTTTACTACGTAACAAAGTGGACAGCCTTGGCTCTCAAGTCACGTGCGGCATTGTATGAAGGTACTTACAGAAAGTATCGTAATATGGCTGATGCAGAAAAGTACTTGAAACTGGCGGCTGAGGCAGGAGAGAACTTTATCAAGAATAGTGGTTATAAACTCTATACGACAGGTGATACTCCTTATCGCTCATTGTTCAATAGTTTGGATGCTTGTTCTGATGAGGTAATCTTGGCACGTCGCTATAGCTCTGATGCCAACGTAATGCATGGCGTTCCTTTTGCAATCAAGAACTCTCGTCAAGGATTTACCAAGCGATTTATGAATCATTATTTGAATGCAGATGGCACTCGTTATACTGATAAGCAAGGATGGGAAAACGATGGTTTCGTAGCAGAAACCACAGGTCGTGACCCACGTATGGCTCAAACGGTGCTGTGCCCAGGATATATCCAGAAAGGTGCTTCTTCTGTATCTAAAAATGACTTGACTGCATTGACAGGCTACCAGCCTATCAAATACATTGCAGAGTCTAAGTATGATGGAGCAAACAAGGCCTTTACTGACTGGATTTTGTTTAGAACAGCAGAGGTATATTTGAACTATGCTGAGGCTAAGGCAGAGTTGGGTACATTGACACAAGACGATTTGGATGTATCAATCAATAAGATTCGTGATAGGGCAAAGATGCCACACTTGAGTAT
>CAKUUM010000090.1 GCA_934692905.1 uncultured Bacteroidales bacterium | reverse complement strand
TCGGACGGGAAAAGGCGGCGGCGCTGATACAGGCGCAGTACGACCGTCTGATGCCCGCCATGTCCATTGCCTACGCGGGAATGGTTCTGCTCATTCTGGCAAGCGCCTTTGCCGTGCTGACCGGAAAAACCGTCCTGCCTCGTTGGATGTTCGCGCTGCATATGATCGTGTTTCAGATCCTTTTTGTGCTGATTCCCGACATCCGGCAGGCGCTTGGCGCGGAGATATCCACATGGGATTTTGTTCTGAGCCAGGGCTCCGGCAACGCCGCGCTGGCAATCTGGATGCTTGCAAACGCGGTCTGGGCGGGCAGACAGCCGAAGAATACGGAGGAAAACGGAAATGGAAAAAATCAAGCTGAGCGGCGTTCCGGAAACCATGCTGCAAACACTGTACGCCCGCGCGCGGGAAAGCGGTACGCGCGGCGTGATCGCCGATCCGAAGGCGGAGGAAATCATCGCGGAGCTGGACTATGATTTTTCACTGGCGGAGCGGGATGCCGCCATGCGCAGCGGCGTGATTGCCCGCACGCTTGTGCTGGATCGGCTGGTATCGGACTGGCTGGCGGCGCATCCGGGCGCGGTGGTCGTCAACATCGCCTGCGGGCTGGACACCCGCTGTTACCGGATGACGGGCTACGCGCACTGGTACAACCTTGATCTGCCCGAAGCCATCGCCGTGCGGAAGCGGCTCCTCCCGGAGGATGGCGGCGCCGTTACGCAGATTGCCCGGTCGGCCATGGACGACTGGGGCGGCGACGTTGCGGAGTCCGGCGCGCCGGCGCTGGTGATCATCGAGGGGCTGACCATGTACCTGCACGAGGCGGACGTAAAGCGGATATTCGCTGTCATCGCGGGCAGATTTGCCGGCGCGTCGGTTTTTGTGGAGACGATGAATCCGGCGATGGCAAAGCATTTCAAGGAAAAATCGATTGAGGGCAGCCATGCGAAATTCAGCTGGGGCGTCAAAAACGGCCGGGCGCTGGCGGCGCTGCTGCCGGATTTCCGTCTGGCGGAGGAGCACAGCCTGACCGAGGGCATGGCGGCGTTTGTGCCGGTCTATAAGCTGCTCGACAGGATTCCCTTCATCCGAAACCTTTCCAATAAAATAATTGTGCTGGAAAGAGCATAAGGAGGTAAAAGAATGTCATTTCTGGATAATACCCGCCATCCGGCCGGTCTGGGCGGACGGATGATGGTTTCTCTGATGAACGTCGGGCATCGGGCGCTGGCGGACTGGGGGCTGCGGCTGCTGGATATTCCGGCGGACGCCGCCGTTCTGGATTGCGGCTGCGGCGGCGGAGCGAATCTCGCGAGGCTCCTGAAAAAATGCCCCGCGGGAAGCGCTGCGGGCATCGATTACGCGCCGGTCAGCGTGCAAAAATCCCGCGCGGTGAACCGAAAGGCGATTGAGGCGGGACGCTGCACGGTTTTGCAGGCGTCCGTGTCCGAGCTGCCGTTTGAGGACGCGCGGTTCGATCTGGCGACCGCGTTCGAGACGGTGTATTTCTGGCCGGAGCTGCCGCGCTGCTTTTCGGAAGTGTACCGGGTGCTGAAGCCGGGCGGTGTGTTCTTCCTCTGCAACGAATGCAGCGGCGATACCGACCGGGACGACAGATGGACCGAAAAAATCGCCGGCATGACCATCTATAACGACGCCGCGCTGCGGGACGCGCTGGAGCAGGCGGGCTTTGACGCGGTGCGGATTGCAAAAAATAAACGGGGCTGGATGGGCATATCCGCCCGGAAAAGCGGAAGGGCAGGCGGATAGAACGCATGCGGGTTTTGGAATACGGAAGGGAGCATGAAGGAACGCTGCTGTTTTTGCCGTGTACGGCGGAGCCGGCGTGGGCGTTCGCCGACTCGG
>CAKUUM010000089.1 GCA_934692905.1 uncultured Bacteroidales bacterium | reverse complement strand
TCTCCATCAATTTTTATAGTGGGTACGGCGAATGCTGTACCCATTTTTTTCTTAGGAATTTTTATCACTAATTTCATGGGTGAGTATTGACTCATACGTTATTTGTGTTATAATATAGGTATCAAAGAATTTACTGAAAGGTGTTATCACCTTTCCTATTATTTTTATACTATATATGAATAGATACTCATATGAATAGTGAGACAACCTGAAAAGAAAGGTGGTAGATACAATGAAGAAAGATTTGGAAGATATCCGTAACGGTTCCGGCGATGTAAGAGCATTTCGTCATATTGACGGTCATATCAATAGCGTAGAGGATTACAGCAAGCATCCGGAAGGCTGCACCTGCGGTCACTGCGGCAAGGACCATGATCACAAAACTATGGGACATGTGCCTAAGCATACTCATGGTGATGCTTGTGGTTGCGGACACGATCATGGACATACTCATGATGAACATGAACATGGCGATGACTGCTGCTGTGGCAATGATCATAAGCATGAAGATGAAGAACACGCTCACGCTCACGCGCACGGCGACGAGTGCTGTTGCGGACACGACCATGAGCACGAACATGAACACGCTCACGCACACGGCGACGCATGCGGTTGCGGACACGACCACGGCCACGAACATGAACACGCTCACGCACACGGTGACGAATGCGGTTGCGGTCACGACCACGGTCATGAGCACGAACACGCTCACGCGCATGGCGACGAGTGTGGCTGCGGACACGACCACGGCCACGAACATGAACACGCTCATGCACACGGCGACGAGTGCGGTTGCGGACACGACCACGAGCACGAACACGAACATGCTCACGCACACGGCGACGAATGCGGTTGCGGACACGACCATGGCCACGAACATGCTCATGCACACGGACATCACGTTCCCGGTCATCCTGCTGACTGTAATTGCGAAATCTGCCATCCGCATGAGGAGTACTGCGATGTATGCGGCGAGAGCCTGGCTAATTGCACCTGCCGTATGCCGGATGCCGATAAGGTAAAACGCGTATATATTTTACAAAATCTTGGCTGTGCTAACTGCGCTGCCAAAATGGAATACAAAATCAAAGAGCTGCCGGGCGTAACCTATGCCAACGTAAGCTTTGCTACCAAGCAGCTGCGCCTCAGCGCTGCAGACCATGAGGCTTTGCTGCCGGAAATTCAGAAAATCTGCACATCTATTGAGTCCGACGTAGTGGTAGTACCGCGTGACCGCCGTCCGCAATTAGGCGGCAAGAGCAGAGTATACTTGGTGCAAAATCTGGACTGCGCTAACTGTGGTGCCAAGATTGAACGCGCGCTGAATGCTATGCCTGAGATTGATGAAGCTACCCTGACTTTTACTACGAAAAAGCTGCGCGTAAGCGCTAAGGATTACAACGGTCTGCTGGAGAAAATGCAGGCTGTAACCGATAAGGTAGAAGAAGGCGTTGTACTGCTGGAGGCTGAAAGCAAGCCTTCCCTGGCTCCCGAGCTGGAGGAACGCAAAAAATCCGGTGGTATCCTTTCTGAGCTGAGCGAAAAGCAGACGATTATCGAAATCGTATTGGGCGGTGCTGTGTTCATCATCACAGAATGGCTGGGACTGGTGCCGGAAGCGTACCATATGTACTTCCTGATTTTTGCTTATATTCTGCTGGGCGGACGCATTGTACTGACTGCCTTGAAGAATATTGCCAAGGGTAATGTATTTGACGAAAACTTCCTCATGACCGTTGCAACATTAGGTGCGTTTGCAATTCAGGCTTGGGAAGAGGCTGTTGGCGTTATGTTCTTCTATCGTGTGGGCGAATACTTTGAGCAGCGTGCGGTAGAAAAGAGCCGTGGCCAGATTATGGACGCTGTTGACCTGCGTCCGGA
>CAKUUM010000088.1 GCA_934692905.1 uncultured Bacteroidales bacterium | reverse complement strand
CGCCTTTCGCCGACTCTCTGGAATGAGATTGCAGCCTGGGCAGAAGAGGACTTCCGCTCCATCAACGGGCAGGTGGAATACCTGCTCAGCGAATGTGTAAGGAAACGGAAAAAGGGCTGATATTCGGCGCCCAGTAGATATACTATTACAAAAACAAGGATCCCCAGAAGATGCATGTGATATCGAGCATCCTCTGGGGATTTTTAAAATGTCGCCGTGTGACAGAGGGCGTCGTCATTCACGTCACCCGGATTTCACCAGTATAGACCCCCTTAATACGTTGTATAGGGATGAAAAATGCGGGAGAAGAAGGTTGTAGATGAGATTTCTGGTGACTTGACGAGGAATGAACTGACATGATTTGTAAAAACTTCAACTGACAAGATAACAAATGGAAATATAGAGAAAGATATAGTAAATATACCCAGAATAATATCGCGATTTCAGCCACAGTCACGAGGCTCAAGTGAGATTTCATCCTCACAGCAGCAACTACGGGGGAGTTTATGGATGAAAACAGCGTGACGGGTAGTTCACCTCGGTGAGTCACAGCAAATCGCCTCGATGGCTCGGTAGACAGCGCCCTTACTATTTTTAAAATATAGTAAAAAATTTCGTTTTTCTGATTGACATGGGGGGGGTAGCGGACTGTTATAATCTTTATATAACATCACACAATTTAATGATACGAGGGAGAACAACTATGAAACAATGGACTTTTTCATGCTTAAGAAAATCCGTACTTGTTTTGCTGATGCTCTTAATGGCGCTGGCATTTACGGTGATCACAGTATCGGCGGATGATAAAACGCCGACGCGTACAGATCAGTTAGATCTGACGCAGTATACGACAACGGTAGATAATCTGGATTCGGAAGGCTGGAAGTATGAGCCGTCAGAAAATGGTGGTACATTAACACTTCATGACTTCTATTTAAAAGGAGATCATAGTCTCAATTACGGTGCTGGTTTGATTCGCGGCAAGGGAACGATCACAATCGTATTGGAAGGCACCAATGTGATTGAAACCACATCAAATTTTTATAAGTATTTAATCGGAAATAATATCAAGAATGATGTTTCCTGGATCATCAAAGAATCTGGTAACAAGGGAACCTTGGAACTCAAAAATGGCTCTGGAAGTATCAAAGAAGGAAATAATCCGTATGGATTTTCGGGCAAGGATCTGACTATCGAATCGGGAACAATCGTTTCAGATATGGAATTTTGTTCTCTTGGCAATGATTTTACGTTAAGGGAAGGTTCGCTGACAATAACGATACCGAAAGAGGTTACATCGACGGATGTCAGTGCCATTTATGTGGAAAGAAATACTATCATCAATGGCGGAACACTGAAAATCTCGCAAGGTGCATGTGGAATCACTACTGGATATTACGATGGAGAGGGCTTCGTTCTCAACGATGGAAATGTTGAGATTAATGCCAACAGACTTGCGATCGGCATGCTTGATTCCGCTAAGCAGCCAAAACTTAAAGGCGGCTATCTGGTTGCAGCGGGAGGAATCCGGGCAACAAATGCTGTTATTGACGCCAGTGAATATCAGGGTGAAGGCTTTACCAGAGGATCGGCCAACTTGGACGGCAGCGATGCTGTGACATATGATCCAGAAAACTACAAGACATATAAGTGGATCGAATTCCCGCATGTACATAAGGCTTCTGGCAACTGGATTTCCAATGATACGGAGCACTGGAAATTATGTAGCTGCGGAGAAAAGATGGAATCCGGTGAGCACAGCTTCGGCGAGTGGAAAGTCATAAAGGAAGCTGCCGTTGGCGCGAAAGGTGAAAAGGCTCGTCAATGTGAGGTTTGCGGCTTTGAAGAAAAACAGGAGATCCCTGCTGTCGCTGCGACCGATTCCAATAACGGCGGCTCTTCTGCAAAGTCTGCTAAGACAGGCGACTCTACAAACTTATGGATTCCGTTCTTACTGACGCTTCTGTCTGCCGCAGGTATTGGCGGAACGGTGATTATGAGAAGAAAATCATTATAACAAACAAAATACAAATCAAAAAATGTAAAGGATCTCGG
>CAKUUM010000087.1 GCA_934692905.1 uncultured Bacteroidales bacterium | reverse complement strand
AGGTAGAGAAGCTCCGTGACATCTTCATCGTGCCAGAGGAGTTTGATTTTCCCAGCATCTCGCTCCAAACTTACGTGAAGATCAACCGCAACTTCTATCCTAACTTCAGCCAAGAAGTATTGGAAAGTTGCCTCAAGGATTTCGAATTATCACTCTCTCTTAAATTGAACGAACTCTCGATGGGACAGAAGAAGAAGGCATTCATGAGTTTCGCACTCGCCACAGGTACCCGATTCCTCTTGATGGACGAGCCTACCAATGGTCTCGACATCCCATCGAAGAGCCAGTTCCGCAAGGTGATAGCCAACAATATGACAGACGAGCGCATGCTCATCATCTCCACCCACCAGGTACATGACATCGAGTCCCTACTCGACCACATCGTCATCATGAACCAAAGCCATCTCTTGCTCAATGCCTCTGTAAGCGACATCTGCGAGAAATACACCTTCGAGTACCGCACTCCGGCAGAAATGGATGACACCGTACTCTATGCAGAGCCTACGCTGCAAGGCAATGCCGTGATAGCCAAGCGTAAGGAGGATGCCCCAGAGACACAGATGAACCTGGAGTTGCTCTTCAATGCCGCCATCACTGGAAAATTGGAGACAACAGTATAAGCGTACCGGTTTAGAGAAGAAAAATTACAACATTTAAAACGTAGGGCGAAAGCCCGAATAACATAAGAAGATTATGAACAAGACTTTTGATTTTCAGAGATTAGGCGCAGTCATCCGCTGGGACCTTCTTAACTATTGGAAACGTTACCTAAACTGCACCATAGGATTGGCTATCAGTTTATCCGTCTACAGCATTGTCCTACTTTATTCTTTCCAAAATTACATGGGTATTATCTTCAAAGAAAAAGACGGTTTGGCTATCTTCATGCAAGACAAATTTTGCCCATTTTTCATATTCATTGCAACTTTCATATTTTTTATCTTTGCCAGCAACATCTTTGGCAACATGAAGACCAAGTTGCTGCGAGAAAGTTATCTGATGCTTCCTGCCACCAAGATTGAGAAATACATCTCCCGTTTCTTGTTGATGACCATCGGCACCATCATCATTACTTTCATAGCGCTCGTCATCGCTGATGTCATACAATTCATCTTCAGCTTCTTCGTGACCCCAGGATTCCATGCCAGTATCACATGGGAAACCTTCCACGTTCTATTGAGGGAAAATGATGGAAATGGAATTCATTGGATGGGTGTTGGCATGATTGTCAGCCTTTGCTTATTCGTCCATTCATTCTTTGCGCTAGGAGGTTCTTTTTATCGTAGAAATCCTGTTCTCCTCACCACTTGTACAGCCATCTTTCTCTGTTTGGTGTTTGGGTATTGGGGGGTGCACGCTGCTATGGGGCTTTTTCCTATGGATTTCAATCCTAATGCTGATATAGCTGATATAAAAGAACAATTTAATCTTAAAGTTATTATATGTACCATCTTCTTCCTCATTATCGCCGTTTTCAACTATTGGGCTTCTTACAAGATATTCTGCCGTATGCAGGTGATCTGTAACAAGTGGATCAACATTTAAGGCAGAGAATTGGGACATTTGAATGATTCGTCTTTAAAAATAAAGCAACATGAATTTCAGCAATGATAAAGCCATCTACGTGCAGATAGCCGAGCGACTCTGCGACGAAATATTGGCAGGCAAATATAAGGAGGACGAGCGAATACCGAGCGTCAGGGAATATGCCGTCCTCTTGGAGGTGAACGCCAACACCACCGTGAAATCGTACGATCTTCTGGCAAGCGACGAAATCATCTACAACAAGCGTGGATTGGGTTACTTCGTCTCAGCAGGAGCCAAGAAACAAATCAAGAAGACTCGCAAGAAGGAGTTTATGAAAGAACGCTTACCTGAGCTTGCCCGGCAGATGACACTCCTCGACATCTCCATCGATGAAGTAAAGGAAGAGTTGGAGAAAAACCTCAAAAAGCAAAGACTATGATGGGACCATTTTTCTTGCAAGGCTTGGTTTACATCAGCCTATATACGATGCACATCGCCCTATATATATAATAAGGTGTGAAATATGCCGTTTATACAAAAACGACTATCAATCGTTAC
>CAKUUM010000086.1 GCA_934692905.1 uncultured Bacteroidales bacterium | reverse complement strand
ATCGTGTATAATGAATCTATACGTTTCCCACATATTTTACATTTCCATCAGAAAGGATTTGTTCAGAATGAAAAAATTCAGATCGATTCTCTCGGCGCTGCTGTTATGCGCCATGCTCGCTCCCGCGGCGCTGACGGCGTGCAGCCGATCCGGCGACGAACCGAAGGAGGAAAGCAGCGTGTCCAGCGCGGAGGTAAGCGCCTCCGAGCCTGCCGCGTCCGGAATTTCGGTCACAACGGTCGGGGAAACCGACTCCGAAGAAAGCGGTGTAAAAATGAAATCCAAAAATCCCGTCAAATTCGCCTTTCATGACGGCGCGGACGCCAACACCCGCGCGGCAGTTGAAGTCGTTGGCGATACCCGGTACGGCATGCGCTTCGGCGCAACGGCGCCCTTCACATCGGTATCGGCAAGCTGCCCCAGCTACGGCAACAACATCGGTAAGCTGACGCTTTCCCTGTACGCCTGGAGCGGCAACTATTACGACACGGTCGCCGCCGAGCCGATCGCGTCCAGACAGTTCGTCAATTTCAACGACAACGCCACCCTCTCGCTGGACTTCGACGAGCAGCCGGCGGGCGAATATCTCTTCCTGCTCTCGGACGGCGAGGACGGCGTCGGCATCTGGATGTTCTCCGACACGGCGTCCGGCACCTACCTTTACAACAGCGGACTGGAAACAGCCGGCGCCTTCACCATGTGGATTCAATACACATACACGCCGGAAAAATTATACAGCGAGGTAAATTCCATGCTTGATCTTTCCAAAGTCGTCACCACCCCTGATCCGGTGGTTTATCCCGACGATCACCCCATTTACACCCTAGACGCAAAGCCGGGCAGCTGGGTCTGCACCGACGGTCTGGGACGCACCCTCTCCGAAAACAAGGACGTCGGCGACGTGCGGCAGGACCGCTTCGTGGGTATGTTCTTCTGGACCTGGCACAGCGGCCACTCCCACAACCGTGCCATCAACGTCACAAAGCTGATGGAGCAGCATCCGGAAGCGCAGAACGATTTCCACAACGTCATCTGGGATGACAACACCACCGGCGCTTACCACTGGAACGAGCCGGTTTACGGCTATTACAACGGCAAGGACCCCTGGGTCTACCGCAAGCAGGCGGAAATGCTCGCCGACGCCGGCGTGGACGTGGTCATCTTTGACAACACCAACGGCACCTTCACCTGGCGCGAGGGCTATTCGGTTCTGCTCGAAACCTTCGCCAAGGCGCGCGAGGACGGCGTCAAAACGCCGCAAATCGCCTTCCTGCTGCCCTTCGGCGCAACGCCGGAGGCGCGCACGCAGCTCCGCAGCCTCTATACCGATATCTACCGCGACAGCCGCTATCAGGATCTCTGGTTCTACTGGGACGGCAAGCCGCTCATCATGGCCTACAAGAGCTGCCTGGATACCAAGGATCCGCTGGACAGCGAAATCCGCTCGTTCTTCACCTTCAAGGCCGGCCAGCCGGTTTATAACGCCAAGAACCGCAAGAATTCCGAATGGGGCTGGCTGTCGGTTTATCCGCAGACGGTCTACAGCAACAAGGACGGCACACCCGAAATGACTACCGTCGGCGTGGCGCAGAACTGGTCCGCCGAGCTTGGGCTCACCGCCATGAACGGCAAAAACATCTTCGGACGCACCTACACCTCCAAGGGCTACGACACCCGCGAAAACGCCAAGCTCTACGGCGCGAACTTTGAGGAGCAGTGGGAATACGCGCTGGAAATTGATCCCGAATTCGTTTTCGTCACCGGCTGGAACGAATGGGTCGCCGGACGCTATGAAACCTGGCAGGGCGTGGAAAACGCTTTCCCCGATCAGTTCAACGACACCTTCAGCCGCGACATTGAGCCTTCCACGGGCGACCTGAAGGATCACTACTACTACCAGCTCTGCGAATACATCCGCCGCTATAAGGGTACCGCCGCCATCGAAAAGGCCGGCGAAAAGAAAACCATCGACATTGCCGGCGGCGTCGATCAGTGGGACAGCGTCACGCCGCAGTACCGCGCATATCAGAACAATACCTTCGACCGCGACTGCGCCGGCTACGGCGAGCTGCATTACACCAACACCACCGGACGCAACGA
>CAKUUM010000085.1 GCA_934692905.1 uncultured Bacteroidales bacterium | reverse complement strand
ACACACCGCTTATCACAGCCAGCGACTGCGAGGGAGCCGGGCAGATGTTCCAGGTAACCACCAAGAACCTCTACAACCTGAAGAAGACAGAGGATGGCAAGATAGACTATTCTGATGATTTCTTCGGCAAGCAGACTTCCCTCACCGTATCAGGTCAGTTGGAAGGTGAGTTGGGAGCTACAGCCTTGGGCGCTATCTACACATTCGGTCCAACCTTCCGTGCAGAGAACAGTAACACCCCTCGCCACCTGGCAGAGTTCTGGATGGTAGAGCCAGAGGTTGCATTCTTGGATATGGACGGTTTGATGGAGTTGGAGGAAGACTTCATCAAGTATTGTATCCGTTGGGCGTTGGATCATTGCAAGGACGATTTGGCGTTCCTAAACAAGATGATCGATAAGGGTCTGATTGCTCGTCTGGAAGGCGTATTGAACTCAGATTTCGTACATCTCCCATATACCGAGGGAATCCGCATCCTGCAGGAAGCAATCGCCAATGGCAAGAAGTTTGAGTTCCCATGTGAGTGGGGCGATGACTTGGCATCCGAGCATGAGCGCTTCCTGGTAGAGGAGCACTTCAAACGTCCGGTTATTATGACCAACTATCCAAAGGCTATCAAGGCATTCTATATGAAGATAGACGAGGAGGAGAGCGGTTTCGGAGGCAAGAGCGGTCAGACCGTTCAGGGCACCGATGTACTGTTCCCACAGATTGGTGAGATTATCGGCGGTTCAGTTCGCGAAGAGAGCTATGACAAGCTGATGGGAGAGATAGAGGCTCGCAACATACCTATGAAGGATATGAGCTGGTATCTCGATACCCGCAAGTACGGATCATGCCCACATGCAGGTTTCGGTCTCGGTTTCGAGCGTCTGATCCTCTTCGTAACCGGTATGCAGAACATCCGTGATGTGATTCCATTCCCACGTACACCAAAGAACGCAGAGTTCTAAATAGAATACGATAAAAAGATAGAGTAGAGGGTGTGTCATACTATATGACGCACCCTTTTTGTATTACATTCTAAGGATTAGCGTTAATGTTGTTAAAAAAGAAGAGAGAAAATGATGTAGTTTCAATAAAAATGAGTATATTTGTATATTTGAAAGTGGTTAATAGCTTTCTTGAGAAAGAAGGTTAATTAGGCAGCTGAAGTTTTTTACAATCTTCAGTGAATTTGTTTTCGTAAATTAGTTTTAAAGAAAATTTGTTGTTAAAACCCCCAACTGTGAAGCTGGAGGTTTTTCTGTCTAATTCATAGTCTATTTACGCTATCCTTACAACTCGTTACTCTAAGCGTGATTGCTTTTGTCCCATGATATGATTTAAAGACTTATGCCCAAGTTGCGACTTCTCTACTGAGTACCTGCTTGATAAAGGCATTGATAGATACACCTGCCTTGTTTGCCAATAAGGCAATTTGGCGATGAATATCTGGCGATATTTGAATGCTTAGCGTTCCACTATAGCTTTTATGAGGAACAACACCCTCTTCCTTGCAATAGACTATATAGTCATCAACAGCCTCATGAAATGCTGTTTTTAACTCGTTAACACTTGAACCTTCAAAGTTTACAAGACCATCAATGCCTTCAACTTTTCCGAAAAAGATATTATCTTCTTCGCTGAATTCAACAGAACCGATAAACCCTTTGTATTTTAATGTATTCATATAGCGTCATTTATTTTAATAATCCTAATTCTTTGAGATAGGAATACACTTGTTTCAAAGCATAGCCTTTTACAATGTTTCCTGGATGTGGCTTATGAAGCATAATAGGTTTCAAGTCACCACTTTTGAATACCACGCGAGATCCTGAAGTCTTCCCTTTGTTGGACTTCTCAAATCCATATATTTCTAATAGACGTGTCAGTTCATCAAAAGTAAAGTCCTTGGGCAATCTCTTGAATCGTTCTATCAATTTGTCCTTTGTAACCATAAATTCCTTTTTATTTTAATATGTGGCAAAGATAATAAAAAAGGATGAGATTTGAGAAGATAAAGGGAAAAATTAACAAAGAATAATGAGGATGGAGGCCTCGGCTACCAGATGGATTTTCTTGCCCTTATTTTGGTCGTCATTGACGACCGGCGCCGGTCGTCTATTAAGACCAAGGTTTGTCGTCTATGACGACCGACATCTGGTACAAGAGAAGCTTTCTTTCGATTGCTGGTGCAAAGGTACAACAATTTGGAGTTGAAAACAAA
>CAKUUM010000084.1 GCA_934692905.1 uncultured Bacteroidales bacterium | reverse complement strand
GGGGGATGTGGTGGGGGAAGGGTTAATGGACGTTAATGGAATATCTTGTTTATGAACATTTAGTGAAGGCTTTCAGGGATAGTGGGGATTGGATAGGCGTGCATGTTGGCGTCCAAGCCGTACACAACGGGGGCGGATTGCATGGAGGGACGGTCGATGCACAGGGTAGAGTCGATGTGGGTGTAGGAAATGCCGCCCAAGTCGAGCAGGCTGTGGAAGAGGTACATGGTGGAGAGTTTCTTGTCGCGGTTGGCATAGATGGCGGCTACACGGTCGGGGTGCTGACGACGATAAGCCTCTGATGTCCAGACGAATAGCGGCACATGGTACTCGTAGTAGGAGCCCGAGAAGGTGCCGTGCATGAACATATTGCGCTCGTCATCGAGGAGGTTCTCGCCGTGGTCACCCACATACACCAGCACCACAGAGCGTCCCGTTTGCTCCAACTCGCACAGCACGCGGTCGATGAAATAGTCGGCAAAGTGGATGGCGTTGTCGTAGGAGTTGATGAGTATGGCTTTCATATTGCGGAACGCGGCGAGGTTCTCGGGGCGCAGGTTGTGCCACGACACCCTGCCATCGTCGTTGATGTCCACATTGGAGAGCATATCGCGCAGGCTCATGCCCTTCATATCGGGCGTGAAGACCTGGAAATCATCGGGATAACGCTCCGAGTACTTGAAGTGGCAACCGAGCGAATGGAGCACAATCATCTGGCGCTGGTTGTCCTGCTGTAGCACGTGGCGCAGGGGGGCAAGCAAGACCGTGTCCACAAAGACCTCCGCCTCGGTGGGCGGTATGTAGCGGGTGTAGTCGCATTGCGAGGAGATGTGCTGCAGGAAGTGGTTGTTGAAACTCTGGTCGGCTATCCACGCCGTCTTGTAGCCCGCTTCCTGAAAAGCGGAGACCACGGATTTCTCTTTGGTGTACACATCAGGCGTCTGCGGCGTGGCACGCGAGAGCATGAACGGCACCGAGACCGTGGTGAGGTTGGCAATGGAGTAGCAACTGTCGAAGGAGATAATCTGCCCGCCGCGGGCTGCCAGACAGGGCGAGGTCTCGCGCTCATAGCCGTTGACGGACCAGTGGTCGTAGCGCGATGTCTCGCCGATGAGGAAGACCACCATGGTGGAGTCGTTGCCCTCGATACGCGGTATGCCGAAACTGAAATCCTCCAATGCCTCGTTCTGCTCGTGGATGTCCCACAGCATGTTGGCGAGGTGGTAGCACGCCAGTGCCATATTGATGGGGCAGACCTTCTCCGAGCCCACCCATGCGGCGGTGCGGAGGTCGAAGTTGCGGACACTGAAGATATTGCGCATCTTGGGGCGCAGTTTGAGGGCGACGATGTCGGTGGCAAAGAACGCCGCTATCACGCCCAAGGCTACCATACGCCACTTGCGCGGGGCAATGTACTCACGCTGTATGAAGCGGTGGTTCAGAAAGAAATACACGCCCCACAGCGCGAAGAAGATGAGGGCGACAAACCAGTAGGTACTGCACAACTCCTTGATTTCGCGCGGCTCGGATTTGATGACCGTGAAGACGAACAGCAGGGAGGTAGTGGCGTGGTTCATAATGAGATGTACCACCTCGATGCCCGAGAAGACAAAAGACAGCGATGCCACGTAGAAGAACGTGCGGCGGCGGAAGAGGCACAGCCCCGTGCCGTATATCGCCAGCGCGGTGATGAGGTAGATGCAGCGTTGCCCAAGTGTGAGCAAATCCTTCGCCATCACCACGCCCATCAGGGATGGGAGCAGGAGAAAGAGCGACAGGCAGATGAAAGTGATTATCTCTGATTTCTTCAAGTTAATGCGATGTTTAGAATTTAGAAAACGACCATATCCCCCCAATAACGGGGGGCGAAAAGTGCGCAAAGTTACTGCTTTTATGTGAATTATGCAAATGCGAAATCCAGCATGCCCGTGACCGAATCAAAACAACACGTTACCCGTATGATTAAATTGTTATCTCCAATTACATCCCTATGAACCGGGTAAAGTCCCATTCCTGCAAAGTATGCCGACACTCCGATTCCTAATTTCGCTATACGTAACGGCACACGATACACAGGCAAATGGAACTTATATACAAGGATTAGGCGCGGGATTCGTAGAGCAAACAGGCATTAAAGAATAACAAACACTCCCCCACTCTTTTCAGAGCAGGGGAGTGTTTTAGTATTACCGATTACCTGTTCAGATGGTTTTG
Organism: uncultured Bacteroidales bacterium; assembly: GCA_934692905.1. Lineage (GTDB taxonomy): Bacteria > Bacteroidota > Bacteroidia > Bacteroidales > Paludibacteraceae > Colicola. Next base: position 64 of record CAKUUM010000084.1, on the reverse strand, counting down.
AGGTAGGCGGAGACGTTGGACTCGATGCGGGCAGCGAGGGCGGCGGGAGTAAGAGAGTCCGATT
>CAKUUM010000083.1 GCA_934692905.1 uncultured Bacteroidales bacterium | reverse complement strand
AAAGACTGTGTTGATATACTTAACCTTGACACTGCCGCCGGCTATTTTAACCGAACCGAAAAGCAGCGGCTCCTCCAGCGTACCGGCCAGACGGATTTTGCCCTGTGTATCGCCTACGCCCCATTCAACCATTTTAGTAAGCGCCGGCAAAATTCCCAGGCGCGCCTTATCCAGATCCATCACAATATTCATCTGTGCATCAGGATTACGGCGTTGCTTTTTATCGCGGAACAAATCCAGCGGAATATCACCCGCTGCACTGACGCCGTAAGCATCCTTAGTGGCAATCAGCTGCTGCAGCTTAATATTGTCGTCGGCCAGTGACAGCATTGCTGTAAGCTCATCCACACTTACGCCGGCAACAGAGCCGTTGGCAATTTCCAGCGAAGCTGTTCCCTGAGGATTGTCAAAGCTGCCATGCACCTGCACCAGCATATCCGTTTCGCCCTTGATTTCCGGCGGATTCTTCATAACGGCAGTTACAATCGCCGGGTTAGCCTTCACTGCGGCAACCTCTACATCCAGCAGCTTTTGCTTAATATCAATCGAACCGCCGACAGCGATAATTCCTCTGTCGCTTACACCGTCCTGCTCCTGCAGTCTGACATTGTCGAAATGCAGCACGCCGCCCTTATCAATGCGTCCTTCAAAACGCATTTGGGCATAATTAAGATCATGAATTTTTACATTATCGGCCGAAGCCGTAATCTTGACGCCTTCACCATGGCCATTGTAGCTGAACAGCAGCTGTCCCTGCATCAGGCCATTGATATCGTAATCAAGACGCGCCATGCGCAGCAGGCCGCCGATATCACCCCAAATATTTTCCACCTTGCCATCAATATAATGCTGCACAAGGTTAAGATTGAGGTCTGCACTGTATAAGCCGTAATTGACGGGATCATCACGATAAGGCTGCTTAAAGGAAGCATTCAGCTTATTCTTATCACGTCCGTTGCTGGCAAGCGTTCCTTCCAGCTCCGTTAACGGTTCGCCATTAACGGTAATCCTGTCACTGCTGACTTCGCCGTCAAAGAAGGGCGCTGTAAGTGTACCGCTCAGATGTCCCTTGGCATTGACCTTGCCGCCTAAATCAACCGTATCATCACTAATCGGCAAATGTTCCAGATCAACATTCTTGGCATCCATAACAAAGTTCAGCCTGCGGTCGGCTGTCATGGTACCATCCAAGGTCAGGCTGCCGTAGAACGCATTGACTACAAAATCCTGCAGGCTCAGCTGACCGTCCTCATAAGCATAATGACCGCTGATATTATTGAACAGCTGCTTGGCGGCACTGCCGTCGGCAGCATGCACCTCGCCATGAATATAAGGATGGCTGAGGCTGCCCTTTATCTGCATAGTATTATCAAGATTACCGGTAACTATATCAGGCTTGCCCACAAGCACCATCAGCGGCTCAATGCGCACATTCTTTGTTGTCAGCGTAAGGTCTGCCACAGGCTCTGCACCCTGCAGATTAATCGTACCGTTAAGAATATGCTGTCCCTGATCCATATGTGCGGTAAAATCCTTAAAGCCCAGGATATTATCCTTCATGCTGATAATGCCATGCGCTTCGTTAAGCTTCTGCGACATAAATTCTGCCTGCGCCAGCTGTACCATACCGGAAAACTCGGGAGCGTCCAGCGTACCGCCTACATCAAAGCCGGTGGAGCACAGTCCGCGTCCATCCTGACCGGCCGCAGCCAGCACGGAATCAATCGGGAAATCTGCCATACGTCCATGCACAGCCAAAGCGCCGTCCTTGGCAACACGTCCTTTAGCAGCCAAGGTACCGCCGCCGTCGGCAAAAAAGCTGAGGTCGTCAATAACTAAGCCCTTGCTGTCATAGCTGCCGTCAAAAGCCAGACGGTTAAGCTTCAGGCTGCGCCAGCTGATATCCATTGTATCGGCAGCAGCGTGCAACGTAAGCTTATCCTGTACAAGCTTGGCCAGAACAGCCAGCTTGCCGTTGATATGCACCTGCTCCTGCTGTTTGCCGGGCAAGCTCTGCGTAACCTGCTGCAGCTGTGCGTCTGCCGTCAGCACCTGCTCCTTAAGGTCATACGTACCGTTAGCGGTAACAGTGCCGCCGCCGTATTGCGCACTCACATCATGCAGCTGCACCACTTCCTTAGACACATCAAACGGCACACGCAGCTTTTCTGCCTTATAGCCTTTATAGGCCAAAGCATCACTGCTCAGCACGCCAAAGCCGGAGGGGGCGTCCGTGTTGCGCAAATCCGCTTCACCCTCCAGGTGCAGCTTCTGCCCGTCAACCA
>CAKUUM010000082.1 GCA_934692905.1 uncultured Bacteroidales bacterium | reverse complement strand
AGTTCGTGGTTACTGCCGTGGGCGATGCTACCGAGATTGGTAAGGTGGCGAAGAAATCTACCGAACAGACTTCGGTAGAGACACCGCTTCACATGCAGCTCGATAAGTTGGCAAAGATGATTTCCAAGGTGGGTTCCGTAGTTTCTGTTGCAGCCTTCTTCATCTTCCTGATTCATGATATTCTTACCAATCCAGCCTGGGGCGGCAAGGATTATTTCTATATGGCAGAAATCGTGTTGAACTACTTCATGATGGCTGTCACTCTGATTGTGATGGCGGTGCCTGAGGGATTGCCGATGGCAATTACCCTCTCTTTGGCGCTCAATATGCGTAGAATGTTGAAGTCGAACAACCTGGTGCGTAAGCTTCATGCCTGCGAAACGATGGGTGCCGTTACCGTGATTTGTACTGATAAGACAGGTACGCTTACGCAGAATAAGATGCAGGTGAGCGCTCTCGAACTCAAACAGGGTGATGAGGCTCTCCTCGATACTGCCATTGCTCTCAATTCAACTGCCGAATTGAATGATGGCAAACCTATCGGAAATCCAACCGAGTCGGCACTCTTGCTTTGGCTTGATGCTCAGGGCAAGGATTATGTGGAGCTGCGCAAGCAGGTGAAAGTGCTCAAGCAGTTGCCTTTCTCTACCGAGAGAAAGATGATGGCAACCTTGGCAGAAGTAGATGGTGCGCAATATCTCTTCGTGAAGGGTGCGCCGGAAATCGTGATGAAGAAATGCGTCATCGAAGATAGAATGCTGAGACAGACAGCCGAAGAACTCGATGAGTGGCAGCATAAGGCGATGAGAACCTTGGCATTTGCTTATAAGAAGGTGGAAACTTCCATCATGAGAACCTCTACCGCAGAAGTGGTGGCACTCCTGAATGCAGACGACCTTCTGTTGCAAGCCATTGCTGCCATTGCCGATCCTATCCGTCCGGATGTTCCTGCTGCTGTGCAGGAGTGCCGCCATGCAGGTATCGAGGTGAAAGTAGTGACCGGTGATACTGCCGCCACGGCTATGGAGATTGGTAAGCAGATAGGTGTCTTCGAAGATGAACCTGAGAATATTGGAGCAGATGGCTCTCTGACTTCGCTCGACCAGCAGATGATTACTGGTGAAGAGTGGGAGGCTCTTTCTGATGATGAGGCTTACGAGCGGGCAAAGGATATCCGCGTGATGAGCCGTGCCCGTCCTACTGATAAGCAGCGACTGGTGGCTATGCTCCAGAAGCGGGGCGAGGTGGTTGCCGTAACGGGTGATGGAACCAATGATGCACCAGCGCTTCACTATGCCCATGTGGGTTTGTCCTTAGGTTCTGGAACATCCGTGGCGAAGGAGGCTTCGGATATGACTCTGCTTGACGATTCCTTCAAGTCTATCGCCAATGCCGTGATGTGGGGACGTTCGCTCTATCGCAACTTGCAGCGCTTCCTCTTCTTCCAGTTGGTAGTGAATGTGGCTGCTCTTCTGTTGGTATTGGGCGGCTCTGTCATCGGCACCGAGATGCCATTGACGGTCACTCAGATTCTCTGGGTCAACCTGATCATGGATACATTTGCAGCCTTGGCTCTCGCTTCATTGCCTCCATCTCATGAGGTCATGAACGAGAAACCGCGCAAGGCTTCCGATTTCATCATCAACAAGAGTATCGGTTTCGGCATTCTCTTCTGCGGCATCGTCTTCTTCCTTGTGATGTTTGCCCTGTTGGTTTATTGCGAGCGCAGAGGCAAGGGTGGAGTAGATGTGCATGAGTTGACCATGTTCTTCACCACCTTCGTGATGATACAGTTCTGGAATCTCTTTAATGCCAAGGCGCTGATGAGCCATCGCACCGCCTTCCGCCATTTCCTGAAGGATAAGGGAATGATTTTAGTGCTTGTTCTTGTCTTAGTGGGACAATGGATCATCGTAACCTTCGGTGGCGAAATGTTCCGCACTACACCTTTGTCACTTCACGAGTGGCTGCTCATCATCGGTTCAACCTCTATCGTACTTTGGGTGGGTGAACTGTGGAGAGCTTTTAAGAGAATGATTGCTAAGAGAAGATAGTCCAATGATTAAGATAGAATGAATACAATACATTACAACGAAACAGTGCAATTGCAACCTTGCGTGGCAACTATCGGTTTCTTCGACGGAGTGCATCGTGGACATCAGTTCCTGATTCGCCATCTGGTAGAGACCGCCCGACAGGAGAACTTGCAATCCACTATCATTACTTTCGATGAGCATCCCCGTAAGGTGCTGCAGAGTGAGTATCAGCCAGAGATGTTGAGTACACTCGATTCCAAACTTCTCCTCCTTTCAAAAACAGAGGTGGATAATGCTGTTGTCTTGCATTTCGATAAGGCGATGGCTGCAATGTCTGCACGCGAGTTTATGCAGAAGATACTTCACGAGCATCTTCATGTCAGGAAACTGTTCATCGGTTATGATCATCGTTTTGGTCATCATCGTTCTGAGACTTTCGAGGATTACGTGCGCTATG
>CAKUUM010000081.1 GCA_934692905.1 uncultured Bacteroidales bacterium | reverse complement strand
GGTCAGTTCTATACTCCCACTATTGATGGACCAAAGGCTACTAAGTTGGTAAACAAGATTAACTATGCCTCGCCCATGCAGAGCCATAAAGAGGGAGCTACACGCTTGTTTAACGACGTAATGAAGGCAGTATGCAAGGATGAACTCTCCTCTTGGTTTGCCGACAATAATGCTCGTTTTGCGGTTTACGAGGAGTCTTATTTCTTCTTTAACCAACCTGCCGGAGTGAGCGAACCTATCTTTATTGGCTTTAGCACATTTGGTTCGGGCAAGTGCGATAAGGCAACTTGGGGATATGACAAGAAGAAGATGTTTGCCTTTGAAGGCTTGAACAACAACCTTCCGCTTTGCGATTTCCGTGTTCCTGCTGATGAAAATGTAACGTATAACGTAGATGATGAAGCATGGGGCTACAACGGCATCAAGTCGTTTGAGTATTCATTGGGTAAAACCAACAACGATGGAACTCCTGTTGCCGAGAATGATGCCTTGTTCCGTCGTTACGTAAACTTTATCTATGCACACGACACTCGCATGGAGTGTTATCGTGGTTCGCGTGCTGATTTCGACAAATACTATTCCGCTATTTACGATCGTGCTACGGTTGTGGGTGCAACCGATGCCGACACAAAGTTGCTCGACACCGTGCAGACCACAAAGTATTGGTTGCGCGATGGTGAAGAAGCCTTCCATCTCTTACGTTTCGATTATGTAAGTGGCAAGTTCGTGGATGCAGGTACATGGACCAAAGAGGGTGGTTATGTGGCTGGTGTGCGCAATCTCGCTATCGACCCTATTACAAAAGCGGCTTACGAAAAGTGGAAAGCAAGCGAGGACGTGGGCGACTATAATGTGCTGAACACTTTGTTCCGCATGGCTATTGCCTCTTCGTTCAATGCCAACTGTGGTGTATTCTTGAACAAGAAGAACCACCAAACGCATTACAACTTGGTAAACTTCCTGCTTGCTGGTACGGATAACTGCTCTAAGAATACTTACTACACCATCGACATTGCTACGAAGATATGTTGGCTTTATCAAGACGACCTCGACACCATTCTTTCCACCGACAACAACGGACGACAAACTAAGGTGTACTTCCTTTCGCGCTACTTCGATGTGCAAGACACTGAGGCGGGCTTGAAGAAGCAGAAGGATTATGAGGGTACGGCTTCTGCTTTGTTCAATACGATGGAGGCAGCATGGGAAACGCTCGACCCTACTGCCCTACCTGCCAATATGCGTGAAATTCTTACGGTTATGGGTACGTTGGTTGGTGCAAACGAAGAACTCGATGGACTCACCGTGACGCAACGTCAAACACCTATGGGTTGTATTCATAAGTACTTTTTTGCCACACAAAAATACTTCCCCGAAGTAGCTTGGGCAGAGCAACAGCGCATTCGTTACGACTGGCCTGCATCATGGGGCTATGAGAGTTTTGGCAATCAAGCTCGCGGTGTGCTTGCCGTTACACAAGGCATTGGTGACCAACTTGAACGCGAAATGCAGTATATGGAACGACGCATGGCACTCGTTTGTTCGTATGCGGCTTGGGGCGACTTTTCGAGTGGTGTAAATACAGGTAGCACGGGTTTAACCGATGCCAGTTCGGGCATTCAGTTTACACCAGGCTCAGGTCGCACGGGTGGTGAATATACCTTCGACCTTGTACCCCATCAGTTCCTTTATCCCTGTGGCGTGCGCGACCGTGCTTTGGTTAATCCGCATACACGTATGATTCCTGGTCGTCACTATGCTTTCACGGTGAACCCCGCCTCTACGCCTATCCCAGGTGACTCTTCGGTGGGTTTGGCAGCTATTAACTACTACCGCTCTATTGGTAATGTGGGCAATATGGTGGTGGGTAACAACAACTTTACCATTCAGGGCAAACGCATGACCGATTTCACAGCCGAGCCTTCGCAAGGTAGCACTGCCTTTGCGCCTAAACAAATTGAGGTAACTGCTACGAACCTACAACATCTTTCGTTGCATGGTGTGACGGGTGGCACGGGTACGCTCAATCTTACTAAGGCAAACCGTTTGCACACGCTCGACCTTCGCGGCACAAAGTATGGTCAGGTTCGCATGCCTCAATCGCCACAACTCACCGAGGCGCGTTTGGGTGCTGAACTTTCAACTTTCGATGTTCGCGACATGCCACAGCTGCAAACACTCACATTCGAGGGTTACAACAAGCTTACCTCGTTTACGATGCTGAATTGCGGTGGCGACTCACGAGCCGTTGCGCGTGGTTGTGCTGATGCCAATGTAGCCTTGCAGCAATTTAAGGTCGATAATGTGGATTGGGTAGATATAGCTCCTGGCGTTTTGTCTTATCTTACACGCATTGCTTTGTGCGATTTGGCTGGACGCATTGCGGTTACTGACGGACAAAATGTGGATGCGGTGTTAAAGACTGCCTTGTTGCAAAAGTTTGGCGATGTGGATGCTGAAAGCAATAAACTGTTTGTGAGGTATGCCTTTCGTTCGGTTACGGGTGTAAAC
>CAKUUM010000080.1 GCA_934692905.1 uncultured Bacteroidales bacterium | reverse complement strand
GTCGTATAATTGTCGGAAGGGATTTGGCACACTCAAAGCACAACAAGCCGCATTCGATGCTGTGAAGAAAGTTACCAATAATTACCGAAACGAAGCTTGGGTATATCGTGGTGACATTGTTTCGTTCTTTATGTCGATTGACAAGCGCATTCTTTGGAATAAGATGGAACCCTTTGTGAAGGAAAAATACAAAGGCAAATATATGGCGCAAGTGCTTTATGCCGCAAAGACCATTATTTTTCACTGCCCCGAAAAACATTGCATATTTAATACTGACATCACAGAATGGGAAAAACACATTGAAACTCACAAATCTTTATTTGGTAACAACGATTTTCAAGGAATGCCGATAGGCAACGTCACCACACAGATCTTTGTAAATTTCTTAATGTCTTATTTCGACGCTTTTGTAATAGCTTGGTTGCAAGCGCATTTTCTTGCCGTATATTACCTCCGCTTTGTGGATGATTTTTTGCTGATGTGTGTTGACAAAGCCTTGCTAAAACAACTTGTAAAAGACGCTCGCGTATTTTTGGCGAAAGAATTAGGCATAACCCTCCACACCGACAAATATCATTTTCAATGCGCCTCGTATGGCTTTGCTTTTGTAGGAGCCTATTTAAAGAATGGACGCATTTATTTGTCAAAACGCACGTTCGCCCGTTTCCGTGAACGCGTGCATGGCTTTAACGAGATGATAGAACACAAACAAATCATAACCTTTGCCGACCTACGCCGCATAGAGCAAGTGGTAAACTCATACCTCGGCTTTTGCAAAGAAAAATTTACTTATGCCCAACGAAAAGATATACTCTTGCAGTTTGGGCATAAATTTTATCACTACTTTTGCATTGCAGGACATTATGAACGTATAGAAATTAAACTTAAAGTTAAACCTCAATACTTATTCGCAGCATGACAAACATTAAAAAAAACAACACCGAAGCCCTTACCTCTGTGCCAAGCTACATTGTGCGCTCTTATGCAGGAGGCAAGGAGATTGTAACCATCAATCTCAACATTCAGCAGCAACCATCTGCCCAGCAAACAGACATTCCAACTATGGATGGCGAAACAAACGATACTTACCAATGCACCACCCTTTCTATATTGCACGAAGGACGCCTCACGGCAAACGACGTAATAAAAATCATTGTGCAGCAAGACTTGTTTGCAAGCATTGATTCAGCCTTTTTGATAGGCTTGGTTAATGCTTACCACATCCCCGACTACGACACTTTAGCAGCTGTTCTTGTGAGCGGACGCTACACCTATGCCGAAGAACTCTCTGCCCACCGCAAGGCTCTCTTAGGCGACAAGCAACCCTTAAAAGAACTTAACGCCTATGTGGAGCAATGCAAGCGACTTGCCGCAGCTTGTTTTTCGGAAATCAATACCACTGAATCCTAATGTCGCGATACCCACACCAACTCACCATTCAGCAAATTGTGGCAATGCAAGATACGCCCGACAACACCCACCTTTACCTTTTGCAGCAAGGTTTGTTCTATCATGCCTACAATCAGAGTGCGGTGTTCTTTCAAGGCATAACGGGTTACAAAGTACGCTTCATGCCGTGGCGAGGCACCTATGTAGAGCAGTTAGGCATTCCGTGTAACGTGATTGACGGAACCTTGCACCGCTTGCAACAGCAGCACCCCGAAGCTGTGATAGATGGTTTGTTCTATGCACCCCACTTTGCCATAGAACTGCCACGCGAGGTGCTGCAACGCATACCCTACTAAAGCAGAGAGCAAGCCCCACGCACCCCCCCCCGAAAATGTCCTCACTTCCCCACCCAAATGTTTTACTTTTGTTCAAGTTACAAGAAACAAGAACAAATCAGTAAAACATTTTTTTTATGCTTTATTCAATCACCTCCAACAATTTATACATCATCAACTCCTACGATTATCGCAAGGATGAGATGCTTGCTGTGCTTTTTAAAATATGCTGTCGCCATGCCGATAGCAAGGTGTGGATACGCTCATTCTGTTCGCTCGAAAACGAATGGTGCGTACACAATGCCCTTTATCGCTTACACCTGTTGCGCAGCCACACTGCCGATGTGGATCTTAACTATCTCTGCCGTGCCGAATGGCTCTACAACCTGTTAGCACCCCTCGCTCGTCTCATCATAAAGTAAAAACCCACCGCACATGACAACCGAAGCAACCCCACAGCAAGAGCGCATTATGACCGAAGCCACCCCACAGGATTATTGGCTTGCCGAACATGCGCTCTTTATTGAACGTAATGCCAATGCCGACCCCGACTACATTCAAGCCGCTTGTGTGAGCGGCGCACAAATTTTGGTGTACATAAAAGGGGTGATAGGCTATGATGCCGGCCATAACTATCAACGCTGGACGCTGCAAGCCTCGCCTACCGTGTTTGGCACCCACACCGAAAAATATGTGTATGCTGCCATTCCGCGACCCGAAGCTACCGACAAACGAACTGCCCTTGTGGTGTTCCCCTCAGAGCGCATTGATGTGTATGGCAAAAATGCAGCCGAGGAGCAAATTGGTTCTACCGACTATTATTACATCTTTTTACAAGGCATTCTCACCTCGTCGGGCGACAATGGCAGCATCAAC
>CAKUUM010000079.1 GCA_934692905.1 uncultured Bacteroidales bacterium | reverse complement strand
GCCGCTCAGGTGAACTGGGGCGGCGTATGGCGTATGCCCACCGATGCCGAATGGACGGAGTTGCGCGAACAATGTACATGGACTTATACTACACTGAACGGGGTGTACGGTTACCAAGTGGCAAGCAAGACCAACAGCAACTCCATCTTTCTCCCCGCTGCGGGCTATCGTTACAACGAGACGCTCAGCGATGGTGGTTCCTATGGCAACTACTGGGCTTCGTCGCTCTTCGAGAAGTACTCGGGACATGCATGGGGCATAGGCTTTTATTCGGGGCTCGCAGATATGGGTTCCTACACTCGCTGCTATGGTCAGTCTGTTCGTCCGGTACAAGGTACCACATCAGGCACAGGCATAATCAATCCCTCAATCACAACCACCTCCACTTCCCGCAAAGTCCTCCACAACGGTCAACTTATCATTGTCCGCAACGGTGTTTGCTACGATACCCACGGCAGGATACTGCCCCCTAATCTCTAACCCCTAATCTCTAATTTGTTGCATATATCGAAAAGAAGCAGTACTTTTGCCCTCTATAAGTTAAGTTTTTTACGTAATTAACTTAACCAAATGAGCGATAAATCATACTGATACAAATGACAGTAACTGACAGAAATACAATACAATGCCGTATTGACAAAATGCGCACAGGATATATATTCACATCTTCCGATTTCTACGACTGTGTGAATAGTCCTGTTGTAGTCAGCCGTATCTTGGGAGACCTGGTGCGGGAAGGGCGTATCCGCAGGGTTGGTAAAGGTAAGTTCGACAAGCCGAAGCACTCTGCCTTTGGCACCATACCACCATCACTTGACTGGTTGCTGCAAGGCTACCTTATGGACGGGAAAAAGGTTATTGGCTACATAACGGGTGTGCAAGCGTATGCACAATTAGGGCTGACCACTCAAATCAGTTCCACCATCAGTATCGGTTGCAATACCTATCGCCGTGCCGTGCAACGCGCAGGATACACTATCCGTTTTGTGTTGCAGCCTAACACCATTACGCGCAAGAACATACCCTTGTTGCAGATGCTGGACGCTATGCGGTTCATCAAACAAATACCCGCTTGCACAGCAGAGGAAGCATGCAGGATATTAAGACAAAAAGTAGCATCTTTGCCTGCCAAAGACAGACATCTATTAGCCTCTCTGTCTATGGCATATACCGGTAGTGTAAGGGCATTGGCAGGAGCCATATTGGACGAGACAGACACGGATACACAGGGTATCTTCCATTCGCTGAATCCTGTGACGGTGTACAAGTTAGGATTGTCGGAAAGCGTGTTACCCAATGCGAAAAAATGGAGAATAGTATGACATTGCACGAAAACAGACAACTATTCGCAAATGCCATACAAGCCGCATCGGAAACGCTTGGGATAAAACGGCATTTTGTAGAGAAAGACTATTGGATTTGCCGTAGTCTGCAACAGATGGTGCGGGCAGACGATACGCACAGGGCTGTATTCAAGGGCGGAACCAGTCTGACCAAGGCGTATGGTATCGGCTCTCGCTTTTCGGAGGACATTGACATCGCTATTGCCAATGCCGACCAAATGACAGGCAACCAACTGAAGACAACCATACACCGCACTGCTCATTGCATGACGGAAGGGCTGACAGAAGTACCGAAACCCGGCGTAACCAGCAAAGGCTCTCATTACTATAAGGCATTCTTTGCTTATCCTGCATTGTCCGATGTGCCCACCACAAGTTCTGTCAATATGGGCGAACTGTTGGTTGAAATCAATTGTTTCGCCAATCCATATCCATGGCAGATGAAGCGCGTGCAAAGTTTTGTGACAGAGTTCTTGCGCCAAACCGGCAACGATGCTATAGTTGGGCAATACGATTTGGGCGCAATAGAGGTGCCTGTATTGGATAAGTGTTGTACATTGAGCGAGAAGTTAGTATCGCTGATAAGGTGTTCGTTGGCAAACAAATATATAGAACAGATGAATGCCAAAATACGGCATTTCTATGACCTCTACTACCTCTATCAGGACACGGACTGTCGCCGATACATGGAGTCTGATGCCTTTCTACGGGATTTCCGTATGTTGTTGCGGCATGACCGCGAGCAGTTCAGCAAGCTCGACGGATGGCAAAACAGACCATTGTCCGACTCACCGCTTGTTCGCGATTGGCACAGCACATGGCACGTCCTGTTGCCAACTTACCTGCGTGAACTTCCCGACCTGTCTTACCGCAATATTCCTCCCGCAGACGAGATAGAACAAAGTATGCGCCGCATACTTACTGCGGTGGAAAGTATTCACGAATAACTACAAACCCATCAACATATTAACCACATAAACCCAATTCAACACATTATGAAGAAATCCTTACTCACCATTGCCTTTGCAGTCCTTGCTATCGCAGGCGCAAGCGCACAAGCCCCTGCAGACGTACAAGCCGTTGACCTTGGTCTGCCGAGTGGCATCAGATGGGCATCATGCAACGTCGGTGCCACCACGTCCGAAGGCTATGGCTACTATTTCGCTTGGGGGGAGACGGAGAGCAAAAAGGACTACTCGTGGACGACCTACAAGTATGCCAATGTGGGGGAATTTTACCACCATAAATTCACCAAGTACTGCACTGATGCAAGTAGTGGCGACAACGGCTTCATTGACAATAAGACAGTTTTGGAGCCGGAAGACGATGCCGCTACTGCCAATTGGGGCGATGTATGGCGTATGCCCACCGATGCCGAATGGACGGAGTTGCGTGAACAATGTACGTGGACTTATACTACACTGAACGGGGTGTACGGTTACCAAGTGGCAAGCAAGACCAACGGTAACTC
>CAKUUM010000078.1 GCA_934692905.1 uncultured Bacteroidales bacterium | reverse complement strand
ACTCAAGAACGGTGATTTTTAAGCCGGAACATGTACTGAGTTCAACATTCACGAGAGATGTTGCAGTCTGGTTGTTGTCAACCGTAATGCTTTTTGAGACCGCTCCGTCAGACAAAACATCTACGCGAAAGGATTTCGCATACTCCGGAGTCGCTGCGTCCTCGGCTGTTCCGACACACCATTGAATTGAAATGCCAGGGACAGAAAACGTCATAGAACTTCCGAACAATACTGTAATGGAAACATCATTGCCTTCTGAAAAAACAGAATTGCTTACAAAACCGGTTTTTGGCCTGTAATCACCAACTGAAGCGGAAACTGTATCCGGAGCAATCGGAAGTTCAAAAGCATTGAAATTCAACTCTCCGGTCGCGTACCGGCGAATCGGCCACTCCCACGGGGCACTGCCGTCCGAAAGTGACGGGTCGTACTTGCTTCCAGAAATGTACCGGTTCGACTCGCCGATATCACTATAAGGCATAGCTTCAGTAGATGAAATTGAAGCCGTGTCCTGAGCATCAAAGTCCACGATGTCCTGTGAAAGATGGATGAACTCCTCTGGCATGAGAGGTTCGATGTTGTTCAGTTTTTCCCAACCGAATTGATTTTCAGCCATGCTTACACCTCAACAAGACTCAGCTTTGCTCCCGTCCAGCCCATAACACTGCCTGTACTCGGGTTCCTTCTCCACATTCCTGCATTACGGTCCGAAACATACATGGTGCGGGTTTCGTACTTGTTTGTGGTCTGGTTCAAGAAATAGACCGGGCAATAAAACTGTTTTGTGAAAAGACTCAGGGTGTTTGCCCAGTCCTGCGCTGTGATGTAATCCCACCCAAGTGAAATTTTCGCAACATCATGACGGACAACATTTCCGACAACCTTGCCCTGCACGTTTCGGCCGGAGTCTACAATGGTGCTGGTATTTGCATCGTAAGAAGACGGTTCAGGAAGAGCAAATCCACTTACAATAACAAGTGCTGGAACATTGGATGCCATTCTGCGCCACCTCCTTTAATAGCCGTAAACCTCACGGCCCATGATAGAAATTCCGCGCTCACTCTGAGTCTTTTCCACGGTAGATGTGATTTGACGCCCATCCAGATAAACCTTAAAAGTAGGTGTGGAATCCCGACCTTCGTACCTTTGATAGATGTCAAGGAACGCATTGTAGGTCCCGTTGTAGACTGCTCTGCGGAGTTCTTCTTCGTTCAACCCGTTTCCGCTAGAACCGGAAGAGGCGTAAGACCCAACAGAATTGCTCCCAACTGCATATTCATACTCACTGGTTCCGGGAACCTGAGTTCTGTCGATTCCATCTACGGCATCGCTTGCGGAATTGCTGGCCTTTCGGCTAGTTGCAATCTGGTCCGCATATTCAAACAAAGGGTTCTTGACATAGCTGATTTCATCCCCGCCGAACAGGTGCGCGACCGTGTTGTAGGCACGGATAACAGTATTGATGCTCATAACAAAGCCATCAATGAACAAGCCAAGCCAACGAACAATGTTTTCGAATACAAAAGACATCACATTGCTCAGGCCCTTCCAGACCTTTCCCATAGCGCCCGCGACATCGCTGTTTGTTCCAGCAAGGTTAATGAGGAAACCAACCAACATGCCGATTAGAGAGATTACCAACATAATGGGATTGGCGTCCATCGCAACATTCAACCCAATTTGCGATGTGGTAGCTGCGGTCGTGGCAGGGACGAGCTTCCCAATAAAGCTTGCAGCCATCCCGGCAATGTTCTGCCAGACCCCGCTCAGATTGCTTTTGAGCATGGACAATGCGTTGTTTGCAATGTCGGAAATCTGAGCCTTCTGTTCATCACTCATAGCATGATAGAAATAGGAAGCAGCCCACTTTCCGAGGGATTCGAGGTCTCCGTTCTGGATGGCATTGCCGAGCGTCTTCATACTGCCCAGAAAATCGTTCTGCAAGCTGGAATCAATCTGCTGCCATGCAGTATCAAGGCCGTTCAAGAACCCGGTAACGTAGTTGGTAGCCTGAGTAGAGCCAGCGTTAATCAGCTCGTTGCCTTTCTCCTGCACAGCGTTTACAACGCCCTGCATAGCAGTGGAGACGTAGTGGATAGCTGCACTGATACCGTTTGCAAGGCCTTGATCGACGTAAATACCAAATTGTTCAAATAGCTTGGAAGGGGAGTGGATATCAGTCTCAGTAGTGAACTTGTCGATGATAGCTTTCGCAAGCCCACCAACAGTTTTCTTTGCATTTTCAATGCCATTGTTGATACCATCAATCAAGCCCTGAACGATGTTTTTGCCATAGTCCAAAAATTTTGCGGGGAGATTTTTGATTGTATCAACCAAACTGTTCCAAGCCTTGTCCCAGTTTTCTTTAAATCCAGCCCACTTCTGGTTCCACCATTCGCCAACGCCAACAAACCACTGCTTTAAGCCTGCACTCGCTTGGCCAAGTGCCTGAATTGGATGCTGAACAAACCCGGGCAAGCTTTTCCATGCAGTCTGAAAATTAGTGCTGAACCCTTGCCACTTTTCATTCCACCATTCGCCAACGCCAACAAACCAGTTTTTTAAGCTATCGCTTGCCTTGTTGAGAGATTCTGTAATCTTGTCCCAGTTTTGATAAATCGCAATTCCGACATCGGTCAGGCCACCAACAATCAAACCAATCAGCGCGCCGATGCCTGTACCAATCGGGCCTCCAAGAGAGCCGATAATTGCACCAATGCCTGCGCCAGTCATTGCCGAGCCAAGCGGAATCAAAATTCCGTTTAACGTGTTTAAGCCATTCTTGACAGCATCGTAAACGCCTGTTACGAACATTGGAATGCCAGTGACGATTCCGCCAACGGCCGCGCCAATGATTG
>CAKUUM010000077.1 GCA_934692905.1 uncultured Bacteroidales bacterium | reverse complement strand
TGCAGCATACCGGTTACATATTCACAAAGGAAAAAAATGACGCTCAGCGTCAGCCACATTGTAGCTAAATTATACATTGTTTTCTTCAAATTAATCACCAAAATACATTATAACACAGACAGCCGTCAAATTACACCAGGCGTCTGATATTTTATGATGCTTTTAAGCATATTTTGCAAGTATTTCTGCATATTTTGTGGTAAAATAAATTTATTAACGTAAGCAGACAGCATTGTCTGTACGAAAGGAGCAGTTTATATGAAGCGCAGTGATAAATTCCGCCAGGCCAACCGCGAAGCTCTGGCTACTGTTATCGCCACCATCGCCGTCATCATCTTCTGGTGCCTGGCAGGCTTTGGACTCGCAGACAGCGATATTACCTTTTGGCATACACCTCTTTGGGTTTGGGGCGGCTGTGTCGGCACCTGGCTCTTTGCCATCGCCGTTACCGTTTTCCTGACGAAGAAGGTATTTGTCAACTTTGATTTGGATGACAGCACGGAGGATAAACAGCATGAGTAGTATTTTAAACATTTTACCCGCACTGGCCTTCCTGCTGATTCTGTTGAGCATCAGCGCCTACATCCAGCGCACGTCAAAAGAAAACAGGCAAAAGGATTTCGCCAAGGATTACTTCATCGGCGGCCGTACTCTCGGCGGCTTCGTACTGGCTATGACCACCGCTGCCACCTACAGCAGCGTAAGCACCTTCGTTGGCGGTCCGGGCGTAGCCTGGGTTATCGGCTATGGCTGGCTGTACATGGCCATCGTACAGGTAGTCGTTATCTTCCTCGTCTTGGGCGTGTTCGGCAAAAAAATTGCCCTCATTGCGCGTGAGATTGACGCCGTAACTGTAATCGACGTACTGCGTGCCCGCTATCATTCCGATTTTCTGGCGAACATGGCGGCCGTTGTCATTGTCGCCTTCTTCTGCGCCACTATGGTGGCACAGTTCGTCGGCGCCGCCAAGCTCTTTGAAGCAGTAACCGGCTTTTCCTACCTCACCGGCCTCACCATGTTCGGCCTGATTGTTGTCATCTACACCACTATCGGCGGCTTTAAGGGCGTTGCCGTTACCGATGCCTGCTGTGCCATCGCCATGATCGTCGGCCTGTGCATCCTCATGGGCGGCATGATGCACGCAGGCGGCGGCTTCAACAAAATCATGAGCTATATCAGCACGCAGCACCCCGATATGCTAGAGCCGCTTTCCCGCGGCAAAATGCCGATTTCGCTGTATATCAGCCAATGGCTGCTTGTCGGCATCTGTACGCTGTCTCTGCCGCAGTCTGTTGTCCGTGGCATCAGCTACAAGGATACCAAGGCGCTGCACAATGCTATGATTATCGGTACTGTCGTAATCGGTGCTATGACGCTGGTCGCAACCTGGATTGGTGTCATCAGCAAAGGCATCCTGACCGGACCTATTTCAGCCTACGGCAACAGCGTTGATAACATCATGCCGATTGCCATTGTGCACAGCCTCACACCCTTCTGGGCCGGCGTTATCATCATCGGACCAATCGCAGCAACCATTTCCACAGTTTCCTCGCTGCTGCTTTCCTCGTCCTCCTCTATTGTCAAGGACGTTTACATGAACATCAAGGGCAAGCGCGAAGAACAGCTCAGCAATAATCAGATTCGCCTTTACAGCCTCGGCGCAACCATTATCCTGGGCCTTTTGGTCTATGCCATCGCCATCAAACCGCCCAGCGTTATCTGGCAGATTAACATGTTTGCCTTCGGCGGTCTGGAAACAGCCTTCTTCTGGGTACTGATTTTCGGTCTTTTCTGGCCCAAGGCCAACAAATACGGCGCTATTGCAGCCATGGGTGGCGGCGTTATCATCTACTGCCTGGCTATGGTCTTCAAAATCAAGGTGCTCGACCTGCACCAGATTGTGCTTGGCATCGGTCTTTCCCTGCTGTGCTTCTTCATTGGCAACAGCTTCGGCAAGACGGTTGATGAAAAAACACTGCGCATCTTCTTCCCCGAAAAATTTGACGACGAAAAATAAATAAGCATAGATAATAAAAGAACTGTCGCTCAGGACAAAAGCAATTATCCCTAGCGGCAGTTCTTATTATTTTAGGCCAAATCCTCTAAATTTCTTCCCCCATAAACTATGCGTACTATTTTCACAGCCATTGCCTGTTCATCCACCAAATAAAATACAACATAATTATCTACAGGCAGCCTATGCATTTTCATACTTGCCCACGGCTCCCATTCTACCAACACATATCTGGTAGGAAACGCCTCTAAATCCCGTATTTCCTTTCTAATACGATTGACCTGCCTTCTAGCAGTAAGCGGAGCATGAAGTATTTGTGAAATATAAGTGTAAATGCTCTTAATATCAACTAATGCTTCTTGAGAGTATTCTACACGATATAAATTCATATACCGAACTCCTCCGCCAGGATTCCATCAACCTCATCAGCAGAGTAAGTTTTTTCTGCTTTCAATGAAGCAATTCCTTTAGCCAGCTCTGCATCAAGCTCTTCTCGCGACAAGCTTCCCATCGCCACAGGTTTGCGAACCGGCAGTCGTAGCCTCAGCGGCAGACTACGAGTGAGAACAATTTGACTATAAAACATCTGTATCGCACTTGCAGGCGTGATTCCTAACTGTTGTAATACATTTTCAGCGTTTTCTTTTAAATCGCTATCAATTCTTGCATAAAGAGCAGTAGTATTAGCCATATTTATCATCTCCCTCATAACTAAGTATAGCATCAGCGATAAACATTTGCAAGCATTTGCAAGCAGAAAGCCATGTTTTGATACTTAACTTCTTTCACCTCAAATCGAGTAGGAGACTGCTCATTATTTGAGCAGTCGACCTCTCACACCACCGTGCGTACCGTTCGGTACACGGCGG
>CAKUUM010000076.1 GCA_934692905.1 uncultured Bacteroidales bacterium | reverse complement strand
GTATGACGCATATTTAAACCAGCTGAAAGACCGTAAAAAGGATAACGCACTTGAATTGATGGTCGGGACACGCTGGAATGTCCTTGACCCTATGGGCAGAATACATGATCAGTACGAGGACGATCCGCATTATCGGTTTCGTGTGATTTCTGCGCTTGATGAGAATGACGAAAGCAATTTTGATTATGACCACGGTGTAGGGTTTTCGACTGAATATTATCACGACATGCGAGCGTCCATAGATGACGCGACTTGGTGGGCGAAATACATGGGACAGCCTTATGTCAGAGAGGGACTGTTATTTCCGCAGGCAGAGCTGAATTATTTTAACGGCGTTCTGCCGGATGGTGTCCCCGATCGTATCATGGCGGCAATTGACGTTGCATGGGGCGGCGGAGATTCCCTGTCAATGCCGATCGGATATTTATATGGCACTGATTGTTATATCATGGACGTTGTATTCAATAAAGGCGACAAGACTATCACGCGCCCACTGGTGGTCGGCAAGCTAAAGAGACATCTTCCCCATCAAGTACAGGTTGAGGCAAACAATGGCGGTTCAGAGTATTGTGAGGACATCGAAAATCTACTTCGCGCTGAAAATGTACACATCAATCTTTCGTATCGCAAAGCTCCAAATACTATGAGCAAGCTTGCCCGGATTATCCAGGTCGCACCGGAGATCAAACGGTTCTATTTCCTGGATAATAACCACGCAGACAAAGAATACAAGGCATTCATGCGAGAGGTTACATCATTTGTGATGACCGGAAAGAATAAGCATGATGACGCGCCGGACAGTCTGGCAATGCTGGCAAATCTGATTTTTAGCTCCTATGGCGAAATTAAAATATTTCAGAGACCTTTTTAAAGAAATCTCGAAAAAAATATTGACAAAACGACGTTTTTGTGGTATAATATAAGCAAATGAATAGATGAATTTTAAGGCGTTATCGTCTGTCCCTGTGTGGGACTTTCGGTAGCGTCTTTTTATTTTTGCAAAGGAGGGAGATTCGATGTCGGAAATGACTTCAGGTAAGAAATACACTGGAAGAACCGTGCTATATACAACTGAAAAAGTGATTGACGAGACGAATGTGCTCTCTGTCCTGCAATCAGTACTCGCAGCTTTTAACAAGAACAAAGCAGAGATTGATTATCTGTACAAGTACTACCGGGGCGATCAGCCGATTTTAAATCGCGTGAAAAAGATTCGTCCGGAGATTAATAACCGGGTTGTAGAGAATCATGCACATGAAATTGTGTCATTCAAGAAAGGGTATGACTTTGGAGAGCCGGTACAGTATGTGCGCCGGGCAATTAAAAGCGGCACAAAGCTGCAATCCAATTTATCTGTCCCCAATGCTCATGACGATATGAAGATCACAAGTAAAATTACGCTCCTGAATGAATACATGTTTGAGCAGGACAAATCGTCAAAAGACCGGGAACTTGCTGAATGGTTTTTCATATCCGGCACTGCCTACAGAATGGTGCTGCCGACAGATGACCCGGACAGCGATTGCCCTTTTGAAATTGATACGCTTGATTCCCGGCATACCGCGATTGTATATAACAACGGATTTGGTAAAAAGCCGGTTATGTCGATTCAGGAAGTGAAACAATCAGACGATAAAACGATCTATTGTATCTACACTCCTACAACGTATTTTGAAGTGTATGAAGATCGGATTATCAAAACAGAGGGACACTTGCTCGGATATATCCCGATTATCGAATACCCGGTAGATTCCTCGCGAATCGGTGCGTTTGAATTGGTGATCGGACTGCTGGATGAGATCAATAACGTAGAATCCAACCGCATTGATGGCATTGAACAGTTTATCCAGTCGTTTATGAAGTTTATCAATGTCCGTATTGATGATGAGGAATTTGACAAATTGAAAGAGCTGGGTGCAATCTCATTTAAGAGCGAACCCAACATGCCAGCTGATATCGGCATTGTGACAGCCGAGCTGAACCAGCAGCAAACACAAACCGTGATCGACCATCTGTATCAAATGGTACTCATTATCTGCGGCATGCCGGACAGAAACGGAACAAACCGTACCACAGGAGATACAGGACAAGCGGTGATTCTTCGTGATGGATGGACAGCAGCAGAGGCAAAGGCGAAAGATACAGAGTTTATGTTTAAGCGGTCAGAAAAGAAATTCCTGAAGATCGTACTAAAAATCGTGAAAGATTCTACGGATGTAGAAATTAATTTAAGCGATATTGATGTGAAATTCACGCGCAATAAAACAGACAATCTGCTCACGAAAACACAGGGCATGCAAAATATGCTTGAAGCCGGGATTCATCCGCAGATTGCAATTGCAAACAGTAACCTGTTTAGTGACCCCGAACAATGCTATATCGATTCTTTGCCATACATCAAGGCAAAATGGAAAACGATTGATGATATGAAAGATGAGCCATCCGGGACATCCGCAGAATCAAATATTGTTCCGGTCAACAACAAACCGAACCCGGAGGAATAATAAGATTTTAAGCAGCATTTCGCTGTTCAAAATACTGCGAAGATGCAGTCTAAAAAGTACAAAAGTCAGAGAACGACTATAACACGCAAAATGATGTAGAGAGAACTACGGAAAACGCAGGAGGTAGCTTTATGGCAAACATTCAAACATTACTTGGTAAAGCGTATCATGAGGGTATGACGATTGAGGAAATCAACCAGGCACTTGCAGACAAAAATTTTGTCGACCCAACCACTTTACCGGACACAGTGAAAAAATCAGTATTTGATAAGACCGCTTCGGAATTGTCAAAGGTGAAAAAGGAACTTGCAGAACTGAAAGAAAAGTCGTTGCCGGACGATGACAAAGTGAAAGCAGCAATTGAACAGGCAGAGTTGAAAGAGAAAGAGTTTATTGCAAAAATGAATCGTCTGGACGTTGAAAAAATGTTCGTTGCAGAGGGACTGGAAGAATCGGATTACACAGAACTG
>CAKUUM010000075.1 GCA_934692905.1 uncultured Bacteroidales bacterium | reverse complement strand
CAGAAGCGGCAGACAGGAAATCAATTGCCACAACGCGTTGTTGTCGCAAAGTCCCGCGCCGAAGCCGAACATCGCGCCGAAATAGCCGCCGAGTCTGGAAAAATCCTCCATGGCAAACAGGCCCCAGCCAATGAGAACGCAGAGCATGGTGTAGCTTCTTCCGACGAAGGAGGGGGCTCTTTTCAGCTTATCGAGCAGGAAGAATTTTTCGATAATGAGCAGGATCCCGTAAAACACGCCCCAGAGCACGTAATTCCACGCCGCGCCGTGCCGGAGCGCCTCCTCCTTTGCCGCCGCGAGCAGCGCCCGACCAATGCCCCGCCTGCGCCATTCAGCCGAAACGTGGAAGCTGTCCACAATCATCCTGCCGTGCTCCAGCTCCGGGAGCAGCATCAGAATACCGACAACGCGGCCATCCTCAAAGGCGCCGTAGACGATATGCTTCCCGGCAAGAATTTCCCGTGCCTTCTCGTCCTTCCGCGCCGGCGTCCAATCCTCCGTAAAGGGATGCTCCACCAGCCGCAGCGCTCCGTCCGCGAGACGGTAGACATTTTTTACCGTCTGATAACGGGAAAAGGAATCCAGCGATTTCCGGCTGAAATTCTGCCTGTTCAGCAAAGCAATATCCATGCATTATTTTCCCTCCGCAGGATGCACTCCCGCCAGCGCCAGAAATTTCTTGTCGGACTGGATGGCCTGCGTCAGAAATTTTCCGTCCCGGAACAGCGCGTAGGTCGTGACCGGCGCAGGCGTATTACGGGCGGTTTCCCTGTCGGTGATGTGAATCACCCTGAGGGGGATGCCGTGCTCCTGCGCGGCTTCCTGCACTCTCGGCACCCAATAGAAGGTAAAGGGACACTGATCCGTGTAGTAAAGGACGAATCCATCCTCCGCAAGCTTCGGGTGCTTTGCGCATTCTCTGAATTTCGGCGCCTGCGCAGACGGCGCAAGGGGGAAATACAGGAGATTGATTCCGCAGTCGGATACGTCCGCAACCTGAAATCTCTTGTAGGTCAGAAATTTCGGATCGGCGAGAAATTCCCGCTTCCGTCCCTCAGCGCACAGGATGCAGATGCCCTTCTTCCCCTGCGCTCCGGCGTCCCGAATACACTCCCCCAGCAGGTCATTGGCGTATCCGTGTCCCTTCAGGGAGCCTGCGATCCACAGGCAGTTGATGTAAAGATAGCCGTCCGCGTCGATGGGGATCCATGCGTTTTCCGCCGGAATGTATCGATAAAGCATTTGCCGCGCTCTTCACTGCGATAGAAAACCAGTCCCTCGTCAAAGCGCTGTTTCAGCCATTCCTTCTTCGCAAGACTCTGTTTGCCGGACATGGCGCAGCAGATATGCTCCCTGTCAATGTTTTCTTTGGTGATACGAATATAATTCATAAATTGTCACGCTTCCTTCCTGATAAAAAGCACCGTCTGCGCTTTCATGGAGATTTTTTCAACCGCATAGCCATACTGGAGAAGCTCCTTCTTGTATTGCAGAAAGGCGTGATTCAGCGGTACGCCGGCAATCCGCTCAATCTCGTCAAAGGTCAATGTCAGCTGTGGCTTGCCATTTTCCCGGATATACGTCCAGAGTGCGTCGTATTTGTCCGTTCGGGAAATACCCTCCAGCGTGGCCTGTACAATTTCTTCTGTGAATTTCGGCTTCGACGGCATACACGTCCTCCTTTTGATAAAAATAATCGTTTCCAATCGTTTGTTTCGCATCGATCATTTTCAATGATACACACTTCCAGCGTCTTTGTCAAGGTCGTTCAAAAAAAGTTTCATCTTTTCAGCAATGCAAAAACGCTGTACCGTTTCATGCTCGCACGAACATGGCTGTACAGCGTTTGTAATTACAATTCCTTCGGTTTTGTGACGATCAACGCCTTCACGCGCTCACAAAGCTTTATAAATTCCGGATGATCCCGGAGAGGCGCAAAATCCTTTACGCGCAGAATATCATAACAATTGCCCGGAAATATACAGTAACAGGTACACCGACTCTAACCTTCGGCTTTTGCGCAGTCAAAAGTCACTATGCTTCCGCTATCGGAACCCAGAAGATTCCAAGGTCACTATCGTTATCCTGATCCGCAGGCGTTTGGTAAGATATCACAATCGAGTAGGTGTTATCCAGTTGATAATTTGTTTGCGGAAACCACTCTTTTGTAATTTGATCGTATGTCTTTTGTCTTGCATCAGCGCGCGAGCTCCCTTTGGCAACAAACACCGCCCAGGTAGCTGCAGGAAAAGAATAAAGCTCGAAGCCATCCAAGCGCTCGGGATCGTTTGACATATCACGATACAATTCGTCACACTTTTGCTTTGTTGAGATCATTCTCAGCTGATTCTCATTCAAATTCGTTTTGCTCCAATAGGTCAATCGATCTGCCTCAACCTTGAGCAACACCTCAAATTCCGGCTGCTTTTCAATTCTGTAATCCATAATATAGCCTCCTCCTAAAATAAATTGAAGTCGTAACGGCGTAAATGCTTTTAACGTCCAACCTCCACGCCGAACCGCAGAAGGAGTAGCACCATGAAAACGGAAGAATGCTTTGGTAAAGCTGTCGTGAGAATCATATCCATACTTCAGCGCAATATCGATGATTTTTTCATTTGAAGAAAGGAGCTCCATTCCCGCCTCTGCCAGTCTCCGATTCCGAATATATTCACTCACGGTAAAACCGCACAGCATTGAAAATGCTTTTTGAAAATATCCTGAAGACATATATACATATGCCGCGACATCTTCAATTAAAAAATCATCATTTAAGTGCGATTCTATATAATCAATCGCTTTTTCAATACTTTCTAACCAATTCATCGCTTTTCACCTCCTGCGCCTTAATTTTAGCATTTTTGTATATTGTTTTTCTCGTCTTTTTATGAAACAATTTGTCCGGTCGATACCATTATTTTCTTAAATTAGACCTCAAAAAGCAGTTTCCCTCAATCGTTATTTCTGACAATTCACTTCCCATATTCATTGCCTCCGTAAACTTCGATTGATCTTTACGGGAGAAAAAAAGCCGGTCAGTAAGAAAAGACTTACAGACCGACAAACTTGGCTCCCCCTGCTGGGCTCGAACCAGCGACATCGTGATTAACAGTCACGCGCTCTACCGACTGAGCTAAGGAGGAATAAAAAAGGAATAAGTTAGCACTAACCTATCTTCCCAGACCGTCTCCAGTCAAGTATTTTCGGCGCTACACAGCTTAACTTCCGTGTTCGGAATGGGAACGGGTGTACCCTTTGC
>CAKUUM010000074.1 GCA_934692905.1 uncultured Bacteroidales bacterium | reverse complement strand
TTCGCCTGTGCTTGCGCTGGTCGCCATAACCAAGCATATTCTCCAATGCCTTGCAGCATTCCTTATACTCCTGCGCCCTCATCTCATGCAGATGTGTTGTGCGCCCATTCGTGTATTGGCTCACGATAGCCGCCTTAGCCTCTTCGTCATCGCCGTGCTTCGGCAACTTATTAAACGAGGCGTAGAAACGATGGTAGTTTGCAATCGGTCGTGCCATAAACTTCCCTCCTTGTTTATCTGTAGCCGATAGATCATAAGCCGAGACTCAACTTATAGTCCTGATAATGCTCTCGTGCTTCATGCAGGGCGTTAGGCAACGCTTGCGCAACCTCAATCTCCTTCAATATCGGGATATCATCCAGACAGAGATACAGCCCGCTTTCAAACTCCCTTACCTGTAATCGGTGCATCGCCTCACGTCTTACTTCCTTCTCACGCTTCAGCACCTGCTGGCGATGATACTCCTCAGTGGTCTTTTTCCACCATTTCTTAATCGAATAAATAATCTTTTTCATATTTCAATGAATTGTTTATTGGTTTATAATTTTGTCGCAGAAGCGCCTTCTATACGCTATCAAGCAGATAATCATCATTGCCCAGATATTCATTCCTCAGCGCATCTGCATTCATATCGCAGAGCTTGGAAGCAAGCTCATCATACATCATTGCCTGATCAGGATAACTGAAATCCTTAGTCTTTTTCTTGATGTATGCGATGATATCTTCTATTGTCTCATCCATGTTTCTTTGGCTTTTTATATGTTACATTTTGATACCCATGCCATTTGATGATTCTCGTTGCCCACATCAGACTCTTGGTCGTAACGACATAGCTACCGGGAGTCTTCGTTGATCTGCGCACGCTCAAATCGCAGGAGTAGTTGCATTCCATCCAGTCATCCAGTACCGAGCTGCATTGCTCCTTACTCAGCAGCAGGTAGATGATGTCACCTTTCTCGTAATCCTCGAGAGATTCATTCACTTCACTCATAAGCTTTCAAATTATAGATTATTACTAGCCTGGATAAGTCCATCCTCCCATACCTTGAAGGTAGCTCCGGCTTCTCCAATGAATCGACCCTGACAGACTGCCTCATAGCCGACGACTCTTACTTTCACGCCCGCCATGTATTTCAGTCTGACGGCAGGCTTGCCCAGTGGCTGGCTCTTTGCTTCCTGCGAGATGAAGATGAAACTCTTCTTCGGGAACTCTTCTACCAGGGCTTCCACCTGCGCATATTCCCAATGTGAGTACTGGAACGAATCCACGATGATGAACTTAGGACCCTTGCGCTGCTTGAGCATCTTTTTCAGGTTCTCCAGATCTGAATCGATGCAGACTCTGAATCGGCCCTGTTCTTCCTCCATGTGAAAACGCTGGATACGTTCCTTGAAACTCATGCTTACCTTCTCCTCGAAGGAGCAGTAGAGTACTATGCCGTATTCGCAGAGCTTCTTGGTAAGCTGCATCACGAACGAACTCTTGCCGCCAGCCGACGGTCCCGATATAAACCAGGTGTCATACATATCCGGCTGTCCGAAGCACTGTTCCCACTCTCCACCCCAGGGGATGGGCTTATAAGTCATCTTCAGTATCTCCCTGGGGCTGTATGCCCGCTTAACCATGGCTGGCCTCCCCGGAAGCTTCAGCAGCGTTCTCTGCTGCTATCTTGAGCTTCTCTATCTCGGTATATACTCGTCTCAGCCCGCCCTGTGTCTTTCTTACGATGGCAGGAATGTCTGCATCGGCTGGAGCATTCACCTTGGCAACGATGGAAGCCTGCTTCATCAGGAACTTCTCTCGCTCCTTACCGTCATCAGGAGTCACCTTGGAGAATCTGCCTCCATAGCGGCTCAGCATCTCGGTATATCCCACCTTCTTGCAGTCGATACTGCGGTTTATCTTCTCCTTCAGTCCGTCGGCGCCCATCATATACCATCCGCAGCAATGTTCCGTTGCGTTCCACAGCGCCTTCAGCTCCAGGAAGGCTTCATACTGCAAGTCTCCCGCCTCGTCGAGGATGATAAGCGGACTGTTCAGTGTGCGGAGATAATATACCAGATCTTCATACACATCGCTGTAGGTTCCCTTGTTGTCAGTACCAAACTCGGTGGCTATCTTGCGGATCAGTCTGCGCTTGGTCTTCACCTGCGAGCAGTCGATATAAACGGCATTCTCGTGGCAGCCGATGTAATACTTGGCAGAATAGGTCTTGCCGATGTTCGGCTCGTCGCAGAGAATCATACTCAGAGAGGAGAGCTGCGCAAGCTCCAGCTGCTTCTGGATGAACAGGAAGGTGAAGGTATTGGCTGGCTTCCATTCTATCTCGTGACGGAGGTTAACGCCCAGGCGACGGGCGATGCGCACCCAGTTGGCATCAGAAAGAGCCTTGTCCAAGGCGCCCTGCTTCACCATGCTGTACACCGAAGTGGATATTCCGAGGGATGTGGCATGCTTGGCATCCGAAGGATAATTGGCGCGGTTCTGTGCAATCGCAGCCAGAATCTTTTTCTTTTGTTCTGTTGTAATCATATTCGTTTATTGTTATAAGTTTATTCTAAGTCGATTCTTACGCCTGGTCGAATGCCATCGCTATTGCCAATGCGTCCTCGTCCTCTTCGGATACTGAAGATGCACCTTGTAGTACTCTACCAGCTGTCTGTACTCCGAAATCGCTATCGGGAACATCGGATGTATAAATATCCATCCCAGTCGGCTTCGCAGCGAGCTCTTCAACCTCTTTCTGTTCTTCTTCATAATCCTTGCTATTGTGTATTCCCAACTTAGGAACCATGTTCCTGTTGGTGTAGTTCATAAATTCCTTGACCTTCTTCTGCTGGTGATAGAACTTCTTCTTGTCCTCCTCGGTCTGTTCTGCCATCACTCTGTTGTAGGTTTCTACCCGCTCTACCTGGTCGATGAATCTGTCGCCCTGGAAGATGTACACATCCTGCGGTTTTCCGTCCTCATCCGGCAGGTAGTAAGCGGTAACCTTGTAATTATTGGGCGCCAGGCGCTCCAGTACATCCGGCTTGCTCAGCCACCAGTCTTCATAAGCCACTCTTACCGTAGAATTGCGCCTTCCAGAGGTCTCAACCTTCTCGCCGATGTATCGGGCAAGGGTGATGGCATCAAACGGACGCAGGTTCGGATTGATATGCTCCATCAGAACATCCCATCTTGTCATACCAGGGTATTTCTTCTGATTAGGGTGCAGCGTATGGTTCCACTCGTAGTTGTCACGGCGATCATCCGCCACAAGCTCATCGAATGAGTAGTACTGCTTGTCTTCCCAGGTATCATTTCCTGCGTCGCTTATCTTCTTGGATTCTACCCTGTATTTCCACTTGCCATAGAATCGGCCGATACCTACGTGGTTGCGGTGGATGATGCGGCGCTTCTTGGCTCCGTTAAGGTTCTCTGCCTGCTTCTCCTGCGAGTTGAGAGGCGCACAGTAGCGTACGTAGCTGAACACCGTTCCTTCCTGGAGTAAGGTGTACTTATATTCAGACATCAGGTGATTCTCCACCTCAATACCAGCCGGAATACCCCAGCCATGCTTGGCTATCAGCCTGAACATCTCTCTGAAG
>CAKUUM010000073.1 GCA_934692905.1 uncultured Bacteroidales bacterium | reverse complement strand
TGCTACGGTTGTTGTGAACGGGAAATTTGCACAAACCATTTTGGCTGCCAATGTGGACGAAGATATGGAGCATGAGTTTATCAAGCAATACATTCGCAATTCGCTTTCGTCTACTGTGGCAGATTTTTATGTAACTGAGGTATTGCAGCTTCGTGAGTCATACGACCCTTCCGATACAGATGATGGCAATTCACCCCTTCAAACCCACGATTGGGGATTGAGTATTGCCGTGATGCGTGGCGGTGGAACAGACTCCGACACTGAGAGCTTTGATTACAATTACGATGGCTTCGGCAATAGCAAGTGGCGCACCACTGTGGGCGAATATGCGCTCACTGCCGATACTGTTGATCCTTACGGAAATGTGTATGACTACAACGGAAAGGAAGACGGAATAGGTAACGAAGAACGCTTTTCGCTCAAACCGCGTGCTTGGGTGCAACCCGATTGGGCAGATGCTCCGCTTGTGGTGAACGATCCGCTTATCAAAAACCGAGGCTATTTCGACACTTTTATGGTAGACTACGCTTACTTCCTCCTCAATCGCAAAAAATACCGCATCAAGTGTCTTGCTTCAGTAGCGCAGATAGCCGACATTCCCAACCATTGGAAGGAATGGTGGCTGATAGCCGGAAAAAAATGCCTTATCAATAAAGTGTCTACCGATATTAGCGTGACCGACGGCATGGGCGAGGTGGAGCTTGAAGTATATAGTCTTTAATGTGTTTTAATGTATAATTCCTTATAATATGGCAAGAACTGTATTTCTTACATCGGGCAGCATATTCAACGGCAACCCTATTACGTTCCGCATACAGCCTAACGTAATAAACGAGAAACCTGCCTTTCACCGCGTGATTGTAGAAGTAACTTGCGGCATGAGTGGTGGAGATTTTGAAACCATAAAAATGTCGGTTCCTGTGGACGAGGAGAAGGAGGATGCCGAGGTAAGCATTGACATCTCCTCTGCCCTACGAACTTTTCGCGACAGCTACACTTACATCCCCGACACCGTGACCTATCCGCTTGTAAAGTTCTGTTTGCGTGTCTATGACGAATACATGCTTAATGGCGAAGTTAAACCTCGTGTGGGTGAGTTGGTGGTGCCTGCCGAGGTAGATGGCAAGCCCCAATACTATTGCACCTTGTTTGGCGCATTCTCCGACATGGAACGCATGGCAGCCAACGAATTTAAAAGTGTAAAAGTCTTTTCGCGCAACCCCACTTCTGCACCTGAGATTGTGGCAGTTGGCGAGAGATATGTGTACACCCCACCCTTTGCCGAAGAATGTGCATTGCTTAATAGTGCAACGCTCACACCTCCAACTTCACAAAAAACGCTCATTAGCACCGAAGGCTCACAAACCATCAATGGCATTCCGCTCTATGCCTTACCCCAAACCGAGGCAGCGAACCGACAAGAGTTCCGCTTCATCAACTCGTTAGGTGTGTTAGAGAGCGTGAGTGTACCCAAGGTGTATAGTAAAAAGCGTTCGGTAGCCTCCAGTTCCTATGCCATTACAAGACAAGAAACCTTCAGTAAGTTTTCGCGTTCGTTTGTCAAGAAGAGCAACAATCGCGAAGCATGGCTCTTTCAAACCGACCCATTAAACGAGGATTGGCAGCAATGGTACTTGCATGAGTTCTTGATGAGCGAATACATTTGGGCGCACATCAACAACCAATGGGTGCCATGCACTATCACGCTCGAAGAGGACGAAACTTATTACAACAGCACAGAAAATAATCCGCTCACTGTGTCGTTCACCGCTCAACTTGACATCAACGGCAGTCCTATGCTCTAATGTAGTTATACACCCATACGCTTTGTTTCTTTTTTTTGTTTCCAGCCCGAAGCACACCCTTATGTGGTGCATGCTTCGGGCTTTCTCTATGTCCTTATTTCGACAACGCTAATATCTAATTTTGACACATAAACAACTGAAAAAACCTACAGCGATGATCAATAAAAAGACCTTTATTTTCGCAACGCTTGCCGAAGCCTTAAAGTTTAAAATTGGGGCTAACCCAAGCAACACCACCTATCGTTTTGGGTCTTTCGCTGCGGATGCTGCAATAGAAACGGGCGAACCCGACATTCCCTATTACTCTGAAATTCTCATTCGTGAAACCAACCAAATATGGCGGTGCAACCAATTTTGGCTGAATGATGTGGAGCGCAGTCCCGACAACGACCTTGCAACCGAACGTGCTGAGCGCACGGCAGCCGACACTCATCTGCAAGAACAGATTGATATACTTTCGTCGAACGATGATGTGTTTACAGCCTACAAAGCACAAGAAACGAAGGAGCGCAAAGAGGCTGACGAGAACCTGCAAACGGTGTTGCAAAACCAACAAGCAGCCATAGCCGCTTTAGGACTGAGAGTAGACGGACTGGCAGGTGTGTTAATCACAATGGAGGAGTATCGTGCCATTAAACCTAAACTATTCCAGACCTATTATGTGGCACGCGATGAAACCGACAAAGCCAAGTTTAAGTGTTGGCGCATCTATTTGCGTTCGCAACTCATTGGAGAGTTTGAGAGCAGCGGAAAGCTCACCATGCCCAAGTTTCCTATGCGTTTCCCTTTCCGTTTTGCATAAAGCCTTTTTTTAAAATCTATCAAAACAACAATAGCTAATGGCAACTGATTTCACCAATATCAACGATCTTCTTAAAAAGACGAATAATGAAGAAGCGACCGAGGAAATTGAATCTTCGGGTGTGCCAACGAATGAATGCCTCACTGCCGACGAATTTGTCAATCAGATTGTAACCCCCATACAGGAGTTGCAAGCCGATGCAAAGAAAACGGTTAAGACGGTCAAGTTTAACAACGTGAGCTACGAACCCGATGAAAACGGCGTTGTCTCGTTTAATCAAATGGTAGACAGCGACAGCTATGCCATTCGTGTAGCATCTACCGTGTCGGGCGACCGCAATATTAAGGTAGGCGATGCTTTTGTGGTGCCTATCCGCTATATGGCACTAAAGGTAACTCCGCTTGGCGACCGCATTAACTACCGCGACGTAGCAGGTACGCTCACTGTGTCACGACGTAAGGAAGGAGCTACTGAGTGGACGGATGTATATACACAAGAAAACATTGTGTCGCAAGACGAAACGTATGACGCAACGAGCGAAGCATCCTATCCGCTAAAACTCGACCTTGGCAAGTATGTAGAAGAAGGCCCGCAAAACATTCGCATTCGCATTTCATCTTATTATAAGGACGAGAACGATGTGCAACGCGACTTTTCGGGCGACCTTATTCTTTCGGTGAATGCCGTAAACCTGGTTGTGACCAACCTTGTAGACTGGTCAAAGCGCATATTGGCAAGTGATGGAGGCTTTCCCTTTTCGTTCTCAGTAATGGGTGCCGTAGATAAGCAACTGCATGTAACCATGACAGGCTCGCTCGGCACATGGACGATGACACCTAAAACTTTCCTCGCTTCTGAACAACGTCCCGAAGCTAATCCTTATTCATGGACGCAACAAGAAATTTCGGCTTACGGATTACTTTCGCATGGTGTACATACCGTTACAGCATGGCTCACTTGTTCGGATGGCATGGGAGGTGAACTTTCGTCTGAGGTGGTGGTAAACCGCTTTATGGTGGTAAATACTGCCGATGCAACTACTGAGCAATTAGCAAAGCCTTTCCTAATGTTGCAAGGTGTGA
>CAKUUM010000072.1 GCA_934692905.1 uncultured Bacteroidales bacterium | reverse complement strand
GTTGGCTGCGGACAGAGCAGTGATAGCCCTGCTGCCGAAGCTGGCTGTCCACCACGTCACAGTATTCATCACCGCCGTTGTTGGCTTCGCCACGCACCACGTTGATTTTGTGCTGGATGATTTTGCCGACAACCTCTGGTCTGGTCACGGTCTTGTCGCCGTTGTTGAACACGAGGTCAGGGATGAACACGGCATCGCCGTACACATAGGCGATAGGACAGGCCGTGAAGTCACCGCCACCCCACGCAATATCCATGACCATCAGCTTGCGATCAGGCTCACCGTCAGGCAGAACGCCGTTGAAATACCGCAGTTCATCAGCAGGGAACAGCAAACCTTCACGCTCAACAGGCTGGTTCATGTATAGTGCTTTCCAGCTCATTTCATCCATGACTTCACGTTGCTTGCGAAGCGTTTCGGTGCTGTATCCTACGCCGTAGTCATAATCGAAATTTGATTCGTCCTTCTCGTCCATTGCTGGCATAACAATGAATCTGTTCCTGTCGGAATCTCCGTAGTTTTGCTCCAATCTGCCGATAACGTCATGGACAGACCAGCGTGTAGCAATATGCAGTTCCTTACACTTGTTACCGATTTTACGCTGTCTAAGGTCGGTGGTGTATGTTTCCCACAGCTTATCAAGGCGAGGTTTGGAAAGTGCAACCTCAATGCCAGACACAAGGTCATCGCAGTAAAGAAGAGTAGACGCACGGTACAGACCGGCATTGCCAGTGCCAATAGACGTAAATTCCAGCGTTTCAAAACGCTTTCTCTTGCCCAAGTCAATGCGGCAGTCCTTTGCGTTTGTGTTCGACACGGTAACGTCCGGGAAAACATCATTCCACAGGTATTCTCCGTCTTTGTCGAATATGCGCAAGCACTCGTCATAAACGCCACGCACAAAGCTGTTTGAGTGAGAGCCGGTGAGCATGGGTTCGTCAGGGTTTCTTCCCGCAAGCCATGTCAGATAGAAAATAGCCAGAGCCGTCTTGCCGCAGCCGGGGGGCATTGAGATTGCCAGCAAGTCCAGTCTGTCATCTGCAAGGTCTTGCAAGGCATTTGCAACGGTCTTTAGCACCTTTCGTCTCGGCTGATAAAACTTCTTCTCCGGCGCACGGTTCCATTCAAGGTAGATGCAATAGCTATCGAACACGTCCTTTGCTTCAAACAGGTACGTCCGGCTGATAATATCATAGACCTTCGCCACGTCCTCGCCTGTTTTCATCTTGCCCATCATGGCTGCACAAACGGAACGCAGTTCACCAGAGTATTTGTAGGCATCGAACCGCTTGTCCTGCGGCAGAGAATCTCTCAGGTTCACGATCGCCTGAAACCAGTCCTCATAGACCTGCGCTTCGGTCGGATTCTGCTTTGCATACGCTTTGATGCTGTCGATAATGGCGATACACTGCTTTGGCTGCATAAAAAATAGGCACCCCCTACCTGAAAATGTAAAGAGTGCCTACAACTGCACAAAAATCAAATATTCGGTTTTATAATGCTGTTTTGGAAAAATTATTTACCAAAATTCGTTTTAACGGATGGAACGTTCGGTTTATTTGACCTCTTCCGCAAGCTGATTGAGCCTACGCTTCAACTCGTCCACATCATAGTACAAGGCATCAGCAACAGTGTTGAGAACATCGGGCTTGTCGGTGTAATCACACAGCGTTTCAATGAGTTTCAAACTCTGCTCTGACAATTTTACGGTTTTCATGCTTTACCCCTTTCTCTGACTATGTAATGTCAGATCAGGCCAACCGCTACAGCATCGGCTCTCATTTTGATAAGTTCTTTTTTGAGTTCAAAGTTTTTACTGTATTGCTCCATAAACGACAAGACATTCATTTTCTTTTGATCGTTAGGAAAAATAAATTCGTCCGAAACGCCGTCTTTAGAAACGCTGTAAAAATCTTTTGATACACGCTGCTTCTCTAATTTCACTTCAAACCCATGCGACAGCAACCAAGAAATTGCGGCTTCTTCATGCTTGCTAAAATCCCATTTCTTGTTTTCGAGACCTTGTAAAATAGCTTTCATGTTTTATTCCTTTCACCTATTCTGTTCAGCAATCCGATACCATGTCTGGCGGGTCACACCAAGCTGGCGGGCGACATCAATCCTTATATAATGTCGGCTCACGTTTGCCGTCACAACCAACTTTCATAATGTAATCAAGATATTGTTTTACCATCTTGCTATCTTCGCAAATGCTGGCATACATAGCCAGCTGGATATTCTGCCCTAAGTTTGATTCAGTTGGTTTAATGGTCAATCCTTCATTTTCAAAAATCAGAATAGAGTTTGCTAATTTGCATCCTTCAACAAAAGCAAACAGTTCTTCGTATTTCACGAAATCAAAAATTGAACGCAGCTTTGTCGTTCCATCTTGAACAATCAAATTGCCGCCATGAATATTTTCTAGTTTTTCAGTCAAATCCATCTTTTGTTTCTTACTCATATTGATGTTCCTCCAAAAGAATGGTATACTGTAACTACACCATTCTTTTTCCTGTTTTGATGAAGTTGGTGTACTCTTAGCGGTGGCTTGTGGTTGGGCTGCCGCTATTTTTATTTGCGTATCTTTCGACACGCTCATACCAAGTTGATTTCCCAATGCCAAGCTTCTTGCAGCATTCTTTTACAGTGATTTCTCCTTTTTGCTGTTGTTCTAATAGGTTTTCAAACTGCTGCTCGTCAACTTGCTTTTCCTGTCTGCCGAAGCTACGGCCTGTTCTAGCTGACACTCGCTTACCGTCAATAATGGGCATGGCTGCTATGCCCTCTGCCTGACGTTGCTTGGTTTTCTTGCGTTCCTGTTCAGCGACTGCGCCAAGAACCTCAATAAGGATATTGTTTACCATTTCCAGCACCCACGTCTGGTCTTGGAAATCAATAAGCGTGGTCGGAATGTCGAGAATGCGAACAATCACGCCTTTTTCCTTGAACCATTGAAGTTCTCGCTTCATTTCATCTTTGTCACGCCCGAATCGGTCAAATTCCTTAACGATGACTTCATCCCCAGCCTTAACGGTCTCTTTCAACCGTTTATATTGCGGACGGTCAAAGCTGCTGCCTGTCATTTTATCGCAAAATACATTCTCGTCCGGGATGTCAAACCGATCTCGTGCGATTTTAAGCTGTCTCGCAAGATTTTGTTCTTTGCTCGACACTCTCGCTAAGAAATAACGCATTGCAATCACCTGTTACTTGTCAATTTTGATTTTGTAAGAGTATTCATCCAGTTCTTTCGTGGTTTTCGGCCTGAGAATGACTTCGTAATCCAATGCTTCTGCAAATTCGCATAATTTTTTTACAGACATATTGTTGCCCTTCAAACGTTCGCCAACACCAGAAGCGGATTTGTAGCCCATATCGTTAGCGAGAACTTCCATCGTTTTGGGGGGGCGGCTCTTAATCATAATGTCTTTAATAATTTCGGTGACGGTCATTTTAATTTCCCCTTTCTTGTCGCGACTCTTTTTCTGTATCCATGTTACCATGTTTTCATGGAAATGTCAAGCGTTTGTTTTTGTATATTATATAAATATACTCTAGTATGTATTTATACATACTAGAGTAGTATAAAGGTGTTTACTTAGTTAATCACAATCAGGTAGAAAATTTTCTATAATAAGGAGTAATTATTCCAAACTTCATTTCCGTAAAACTTTGGGTCTTGACAAGCATATTTTCACGCTTTATACTTGTTCCAGCGAAAGCGAGGTGATAGGCTTGGCAAGACGAGCAGAAACCTCGGAACGTGATAAGCTGCGTATGATAAGCACCCGGCTCACAGAGAGCCAGATCGCGAGCATGGAGAGCAGCGCAAAGGCATTGGGCATCTCAAAGGTCGATGTTATCCGCATGGGTATCGAGTGGGTGGCATCCTACGTTGAGAACATCAAGGCATAAAAAAATAAGCTACCAGCGGAACTTTGGACGGCAACGCTGATAGCTTATCCACATCACGAAACGAGAACCTGCAACCACCAAGGGGGCAGTCTCCCTTTTCGGAATCTATTATACCAAAAAGGGCTGCTCTCCGCAAGAGTTAGGAGCAAAAAACATGAACTTTCCTACGACAACCGAAGAATTTCTGAAAACCCTCGCACACGGCAAAGAGCCGACA
>CAKUUM010000071.1 GCA_934692905.1 uncultured Bacteroidales bacterium | reverse complement strand
CTCTAATCTCTAATCTCTAATCTCTAATCTCTAACCCCTAATCTCTAATCTCTACCCCCCTATGAATCTATGGCTCTACACGGCAATCGCCGTCATCATCATTCTTGGCTTGAGTGTGGCTGTGTACCACTACTGGATGCAACGCCGTGTCATGCGGGCGCGTGAGCAGCAGCGTCTCTCCCTCACACAGAATATCTCCCACGAACTCAAAACACCCGTCGCCAGCATTCGCGGAGCCTTGGAGACTATCCTCATGCACCCCGAGATGCCCGATGAGCAGCGCCGACAGTTCCTCGAGCGTGCCTACCAGCAGGCGGGGCGGCTCAGCAACTTGGTCGAGGACATTTCCACCATCAACAAACTCGACACGCAGGCGGAACTCTACAACCGCCTCGAACTCGAACTCTACACCGTGGTCAAAAACGTGGTCGAGGATGTCTCCATTCGCGCCGAGCAACTGGGGGCTTCCATCACCTACAATGTCCCCCAGCACCTTATCATATCGGGCAACTACACCTTGTTGTATTCTATTTTCCGCAACATCGTGGACAATGCCCTCACCTACGGCGGCATGAATGCCCACGTCTCCATCGATTGTATCGGTCAGGACATCGAGCATATCTATTTCTCTATCAAGGACAACGGACCCGGCGTCCCCCCCGAGAGTCTGCCGCACCTCTTCGAACGTTTTTATCGGGTGGATGCTGGCCGCAGCCGCAAGTCGGGTGGCACGGGCTTGGGCTTGTCTATTGTCAAGCATGCCGTGCAGTTCCATGGTGGCAGCATCACAGCCCTCAATCGTCCCGAAGGCGGCTTGGAGTTCCGTTTCTCACTTGCACGCCGTGTCCTCCCCAAACAATAATTACGCATTGTGAATTGCACATTACGCATTGTGAATTGTGCATTGATTCTCGGGGTAAGTGTATGAGATTAGTATGTGGTTAGTATGTGATTAGTATGTGATTAGTATGTGATTCCGCCGACCTTGCCGACATCTTACTGACATCATAAGTTATATATAGTGTATGCAAAACTTCTTTTCCTTTAAGGACGTGTTCCGTCCTAAACTTTTCACGGCCATGCGCGGTTACAACAAAGAGCGTTTCTTTCAGGACGCTGTTGCGGGTATTATCGTGGGCGTAGTGGCTATTCCTTTGGCAATTGCTTTTGGTATCTCGTCAGGCGTAGGTCCTGCCGAGGGACTCATCACCGCCATCATCGCAGGTTTCGTCATTTCCGCCTTCGGGGGTAGCAAAGTGCAGATTGGCGGGCCCACGGGTGCATTCATTGTCATCATCTACGGCATCATTCAGGAGCACGGTCTCACGGGGCTCCTCATCGCCACCATTATGGCGGGTATTCTGCTCATTATCATGGGTTTGTTCAAACTCGGCAGCGTCATCAAGTTTGTCCCCTACCCTGTCATTGTGGGCTTCACGGCTGGTATTGCGCTCACCATCTTCACCACACAGATGAACGACCTTTTCGGGCTCGGCATCACCGACGCCCCTGCCGATTTCATCCACAAGTGGATTTGCTACAGCCGGCATTGGCGTGACGTCAACTGGTGGGCGTTCGGTATCGGCATTGCCTCTATCCTGCTCATCATTTTCACGCCGCGGATAAGCAAGAAAATCCCGGGGTCGCTTGTTGCCATCATCGTGATGACGCTGGCGGCATGGCTGTTGCGCCGCTATGCGGGCGTTACCGGTCTCACCACCATCGCCGACCTCTACGAACTGCCCCACGGTATGCCCGCGCCCCATCTGCCTGCCATTGAACTCCATGAGGGCCAGACACTCCTCATGCTCATACAGGACCTCTTCCCGGCCGCCTTTACCATTGCCATGTTGGGGGCTATCGAGTCACTCCTGTCGGCGATGGTTGCGGATGGTGTCATTGGCGACCAGCACAACTCCAACACCGAACTTATCGCACAAGGTATTGCTAATGTGGTAGTTCCTTTCTTTGGCGGCATTCCTGCCACGGGTGCCATTGCGCGTACCATGACCAATATCAACAACGGCGGCCGTACACCTGTAGCGGGCATCATTCACGCCGTCGTACTGCTGCTGGTTTTGCTGTTCCTCGGCACGCTGGTGGGCATGATTCCCATGGCGTGTCTGGCTGGCGTACTGGTGATGGTCAGTTACAATATGTCGGGTTGGAGGTCCTTCATATGGCTTGCCAGGGCGCCCAAATCCGACTTCATAGTGATGTTGGTCACTTTCGTGCTGACCGTTGTCTTCAACCTCACCATCGCCATTGAGGTCGGACTCCTCTTGGCAGTCATTCTTTTTATCAAACGTACCAACGAGGCAACGGTTATCCGCACT
This sequence comes from uncultured Bacteroidales bacterium, assembly GCA_934692905.1. GTDB lineage: Bacteria > Bacteroidota > Bacteroidia > Bacteroidales > Paludibacteraceae > Colicola. The sequence continues at coordinate 1,935 of CAKUUM010000071.1, read as the reverse complement.
TTCTCCGACGAACTCGACCCCTCCAAGAACAACGACATACGCCTGCACGGCGACGACCTCGAGATGCTCCATATTCCCAAGCATACTGAGGTGTACGAGATTGACGGACCGTACTTTTTCGGCATCGCCAACAAGTTTGAGGACATCAGTCGCCGTATCGGCATGGACGGACAGAAAGTGCGTATCATACGCATGCGCAAGGTGTCGTTCATCGACTCCACGGGCATTCACAACCTCGAGCAACTCTACCGGCGCACGCAGTCATGTGGCATCCAGTTGGTTCTTTCCGGCGTCAACCATCATGTCTTCCACGCCCTGGAGAAAGCGGGAGTGGTCAAACTCATCGGACGGGAGAACATACGCGACCACATCAACGGAGCCCTTGCACGTGCCGCCGAGATTGTAGGTGAGAAGCCCGACCCGCACCACGCCTGAATGCCTTTCTTTGTTGTGCCGTCCGATTTTTGCTAAGATGTAATGTGGATGTTGCAAAATCGGGAAAAAAGTAGTAACTTTGCGGCGCAAATGGAATTGGCTTATGTTAGAGGCTTTTTACAAGACGCATGACTATTTGGTGGAGCACGTCCACGTGCCCATTAGGCGTATGCTGATGGACGAAATCAACTGGGACGACCGGTTGATTGCCATCAAAGGCGGTCGTGGTGCCGGGAAAACCGACTTCCTTCTCAACTATGTGAAGGAAATGCGTGAGAAGAACCCCGCACTTGCCGAGCATATGCTCTATGTCAACCTCAACGACTTCTATTTCACCGAACACTCCATTGTGGAGTTCGCCGGCGAATTTGTCAGGGAGGGAGGCAAGGTCTTGCTGATTGACCAGGCGTTCAAGTATCCCGATTGGTCACGCGAACTCAGCACTTGTTACTACAAGTACCCCAAGTTGCACATCGTCTTTGCGGCCTCTCCGGTCATGCGCCTCATTGAGGACAACCGCGATATCGGCGCCTCTGTACACCTCTACAACCTGCGTGGTTTCAGTTTCCGCGAGTTCCTGAATGTCACTTTGGGGCTGAATCTGCCCGCATACAAACTGGAGGATATCTTGCAGAACCACGTTGACATAGCCCGTTCCGTATGCGAGCAGGTCAAGCCTATGGAGCATTTCCATGAGTACCTCCACCACGGCTATTACCCGCTGTTCCTTGAGCCGCACGACTTCTCCGAGTCGCTGCTCAAGATGATGAATATGACCCTTGAGGTGGATGTGCTTCTCATCAAGCAGGTGGATGTCGGTTCGCTGAGCAAACTGCGCAAACTGCTGTATCTCATGCTGCAGGAGACGCCGTGTCCGCTCAACATCACCAATCTCTCGCAGGCGATTGATTGTTCGCGTTCCACAACGATGAACTACATCAAGTATCTCAAGGACGCGCGTCTGCTGAACCTGCTGTACCAGGAGGACAAGCAGTATCCGCTCAAGCCCCGCAAGGTGTATATGCAGAATACCAACCTCTGCTACGCCATCTCCACACGCGAGCCTGATGAGAAGACATTGGCGGAGACATTCTTCTACACCGCCCTCCACGGCAATCACAAGATTAACGCCACGGACCGCAGTGCGATGTTCATCATCGACGGCAAGTACTATATGGACGCCTACGCGACGGCACCTGCCAAAGCGGGCATACGCCATTGCGCCATTGCCGACATCGAGGTTGGGGAGAACAAGAATATACCGATGTGGCTGTTCGGGTTCCTGTACTGATGCCCTGCCTGTCACATGTTGGGGAATCGTGGGTGGATGCCTAAACGATTAACAAAGAATACAGTTTGATTTAAATATAAGGTATTAGTTAACATGAAAGAGAAAAAGTTTGTAACCTATGATGGGAATACCGCTGCGGCACATATCGCGTATATGTTCACCGAGGTTGCGGCTATCTATCCTATCACGCCATCTTCGCCTATGGCAGA
>CAKUUM010000070.1 GCA_934692905.1 uncultured Bacteroidales bacterium | reverse complement strand
TCCCACATGCCCGCCAGTGCGCCGACAACAGGCATGGCTATCAGCCAAGGCGTAAACGGCTGAATAGCAGTGAGTACGTCCGCGTCGGAAGTCATCACGCGGTACATCGGGTCTGCCCAGACGGCAAACAGGACAGTTGCCACTATGCCCAGCCCTACAGACCACAGGAACAGCACCCGCACAACAGGACTGACCTCGCGGCGATGCTCCTTGTCGCCGATAAACCGCCCGACCAATGCCTCTCCCGCATAGGCGAAACCATCAATAAAATACGAGAAGAGCATGAATAACTTCATCATGATGCTGCTGACCGCCAACTCGGTGTCGCCGTAGAAGGACGCCAAGGACGTGAAACCGACATAGACAACCATGAAGCATAGTGAGCGGATGAAGAGGTTGCCGTTGAGTGCCATCAGGCGTTTCACGCCTTGCCTGTCGCGGGCTAATTGCCAGAGTGACAGTCCGTTCCATACTTTGCGGTACTTCAGCAAGACGATGGCTGCCGCCAAGAGGAGACCTGTGTACTGGGCGATGAGTGTGCCGTGTGCCACGCCGATGGCGCCGAGGGGCGAATAGACTGCCAAGGCGTAACTGGCGACGATGTTGACCACGTTAACCACGATGTCGGTTGCCATAGGACTGACGGTGTCCTGCATACCGATGAACCAGCCTTTGAGTGCCATGAGGCTGAGGGTGGCAGGGGCTGCCCATACTCGGACAAAGAAATAGCGGCGGGCGAAGTCCGCGACCTCTGCGGAGCATGGTACGCATGCCAATACGGCAGTCACAAACAGCCATTGCAGCAGCCAAATCACTGCCGCGCCGATGAGGGCGATGCTGATACTCTGGCTGAGCAGGCGGGCGCACTCTACCCTATCGCCGCGCCCGTACGCCTGTGCCGTCATGCCACTGGTGCCCACGCGCAGGAAGCCGAAATTCCAATAGAGAAGGTCGAAGAGCATGGTGCCGATGGCTATGCCGCCGATGGCGTGCGCGTCGGAGATATGCCCCACGATAGCAGTATCCACCAACCCGACAAGCGGGATGGTGATGTTCGCCAAGATGCTGGGAACCGCCAATCGCAAAACCTCTTTGTTGGTGTTCATCTGCCTGCTGCGCTGTTTGCCGATGTTTGCGCGCGTCAGTGGCAAAACATCATACCTATATATATACGCGGTCCGTGGGGGGCGAGGAGTCCGGTGCGCTGTATGGGGAGTACGTAGTCCGCGCGGAGGGTCAGGTGCATGTGTGCGGAGACGGCTATCTCCATGCCCACAAAGGGGTCGAGCATGAAATAGGTCTGACGGTGGAACAATGCACGGGGCTCTTCCTGCCAGTCTGTTTGCGAGCCCTCGGCGATATAGAGTGCGCGCTGCGCACCGCCGCCGACGGTGGCTCCGAGGAAGGGAAAGACCTTGCCGCACTGCCAATAGGCGTCTGCCAAGATGCCGCCCCAGCCGTTGCGGACATAACTGCCGGGTTGCAGGGTGTGTGGGGTGTTGGGCGTGTTGGCGGGCATATCGGGGGCTTGGGAGGGCGTTTGCACACTGGACATCCACGCGGGAAGTGTGGAGACAAAGCCTTCACCGCCTATGCGGAGGTGGTTCCACAAGTGGACGCGGGCGGCTCCGCCTATGCCCATAGTGCCGCCATTCATGGTGGCAGGGGCTTGAGGGTTGGCGCCATAGAGGAAGCCAAGGTGCACCATCATGCCACCAGAGAAACCCTGATATACCTCAGCGGTGCAAGGTGTAATACACAATACGCAAAAAACAATGCATAATGCACAATGCGCAATGCGCAATGTCAATATGCTCCTTATCCGATTCATGGGTACAAAGGTACTGCTTTTTTCTGACAGCGGCAACACGAGACATTGGAATTTTTCATACTGACATATTGGCAGGAAAAGAGTACAACTTTGCCCTTTGGCACAAAGTTTGCACACATCCGTACAGGATTGGCAATGTGTCAGTCCGAGAATTAAAGATACATAATTTGACAGATACTATGAACAAGATTCAACCGTTAGCAGACCGCGTACTCATCAAGCCCGTGGCTGCAGAAGAGAAGACCGTCGGCGGCATCATCATCCCCGACAGCGCGAAAGAGAAACCCTTGCGCGGTGAGGTAATCGCCGTTGGCAAAGGCACCAAAGATGAAGAGATGGTACTCAAAGCAGGCGACCAAGTGCTCTACGGCAAGTATGCCGGCACCGAGTTGGAGTTCGACGGCGAGAAGTTCCTCATCATGAAGCAGGGCGACGTACTCGCAGTTCTCGGATAATTTTCAAATTTACAAACTAACAAATTGATTTAGATTATGGCAAAGGATATAACCTATAATATTGAGGCGCGCGACGCGCTCAAGAAAGGCGTTGACCAGTTGGCTAACGCAGTGAAAGTAACGCTCGGTCCGAAGGGGCGTAACGTTATCATTGACAAGAAATACGGTACTCCGCAAATCACCAAAGACGGCGTTACCGTTGCCAAGGAGATAGAGTTGCCCAATGCAGCCGAAAACCTTGGTGCCCAGTTGGTTAAGGAAGTGGCTTCCAAGACCGGCGACCAGGCAGGCGACGGCACCACGACGGCTACGGTACTGACCCAGGCCATCGTGAGCGTGGGCTTGAAGAATGTCACCGCAGGGGCTAACCCGATGGACCTCAAGCGCGGTATGGACAAAGCCGTAAGCGCGATTGTGGCTAACATTAAGGAGCAGAGTGAAGTGGTAGGCAACGACTTTGACAAGATTGAGCAAGTGGCTACCATCTCTGCCAACAACGACCCGACCATCGGTAAGTTGATTGCCGACGCCATGCGCAAAGTCAGCAAGGACGGCGTTATCACCATCGGTGAGGCAAAGGGCATGGACACGACCATAGACGTGGTACAAGGTATGCAGTTCGACCGCGGATACATCTCTCCGTATTTCGTCACCAACACCGAGACCATGGAGGTCGAGATGGACAAGCCGTACATCCTGATTCACGACAAGAAAATCTCGAACCTCAAAGAGTTGCTGCCCGTATTGGAACCCGCAGTACAGAGCGGTCGTCCGTTGCTGATTATCGCAGAAGATGTTGATAGCGAGGCTCTTACTACGCTGGTAGTAAACCGTCTGCGCGCACAACTCAAGATATGTGCTGTCAAGGCTCCGGGCTTTGGTGACCGCCGCAAAGAGATGCTGGAGGACATTGCTATCCTCACCGGCGGCACGGTTATCAGTGAGGAGAAGGGCATCAAGTTGGAGAGTGCAACCATCGACATGCTGGGTACCGCTGAGAGTGTAAATGTCAGCAAAGAGAACACCACTATTGTCAATGGTGCAGGCAACAAGGAGGCTATTGCCGCACGTGTAGCACAAATCAAGGCACAGATTGAGGCTACCAAATCCACCTACGACAAGGAGAAACTGCAAGAGCGTCTTGCCAAATTGGCAGGCGGCGTGGCACAACTCAACGTGGGTGCGGCTTCCGAGGTCGAGATGAAGGAGAAGAAAGACCGCGTGGACGACGCGCTGAGCGCAACACGTGCTGCCATCGAAGAGGGTATCGTCCCCGGCGGCGGTGTAGCATACATCCGTGCACAGCAGGTATTGGACGGTCTGAAGGGCGAGAACGAAGACGAGCAGACGGGTATTGAAATCATCCGCCGCGCTATCGAGGAGCCTCTCCGTCAGATTGTTGCCAACGCAGGCAAAGAGGGTGCAGTGGTTGTGGACAAGGTCCGCTCCGGCAAGGGCGACTTCGGCTACAATGCCCGCAAGGATGTTTACGAGAACCTGAAGGCTGCCGGTGTGGTTGACCCCGCCAAGGTAACACGTGTGGCATTGGAGAACGCTGCCAGCATCGCAGGCATGTTCCTCACCACCGAATGTGTCATCACCGACATCAAGGAGGAGACTCCTGCTCCTGCCATGCCCAACCCCGGTATGGGCGGAATGATGTAATCAATGCGTAATGCATAATGAAAAAGAGCCACTCAAGAGTGGCTCTTTTTTTACGACTTTTGGGGTACAGATTGAAAAGGACAATTTGTAACATATAACTATCTTATAACAAAAATAAGGGGCTGCCCGCACGGGCAGCCCCTTATTTTAATTTACTATCCGCAGACTTCTGTTAGAAGTAGAAGTTGATATAGAGGTTTGCGCCAATATTGTCGGTGCCGAAATGGAAGCCATGACTGGCAGGTGCCTCTTGCAAAGTATACTCCTCTTTCTGCAAAGTCTGTGTATTCCATCCCTCGTAAATAGAGGTGCGAGAAGGATTTACTTCGTAGTACAAGCCCACGTTAACATTTGCACCGAGTGCAATCTTGGGTGCCACAAACCACTCTACGCCCACGCTACCATAAACACCAATCATGTGAATCAGTTTGTCAGCCTGCGACGACAAAAGACGTGCGTTAGGCATATAACCTGCCGTTGCACTATATGTCGGGGTAGGAATAAACGTACTGGTACTTGCATCTGCACTGATAGTCGGGGTTTGGTTCATCTCGGTAATAGCATTACCATAGTTGAATCTGTAGGTGCGCTGCCCAAAAGCATAGTTCACGCCACCGCCGAAAACACCTTGTACGGGCCGAGTTTTACCAACGCGATACTCCACGCCTACTGCGATACTACCATACGTAAGGTTAGCCTTGCGACTATCCACTACTTTTGCCTTGCTCAACGGGTCCAAGTAGAGTGCTT
>CAKUUM010000069.1 GCA_934692905.1 uncultured Bacteroidales bacterium | reverse complement strand
TAGAATTAAATGGACGTCTTTACAATAATCGCGATATAACTGATTTAAAGTATAGTATTGCAAGACAAATTTGTATGCTTCCATTTATTGCTGATTTGTTGAATCCTTTATCTTCAAAAACGGAGGATAAAGAGAAAAGCTTAGGTGAATTTTACCTTTCTGATCCTGATGAATAACATAACAAACGAATGATTTACACCCTAAACAACAAATTAAAATATATACAGAATGAAGTTTATAGACCCCAAAGTGGAGTGGTGGCCGCAAAAATCCATCGCACAACAGATAGCCAAGGTAGGCAGAATATGTTACAAGGCAAAGGGAAAGCAACCTCCCGAAAATCTAAGCGAGGAAGAACGTAAGGATTTTGAATACAAACGCGACATGGAGCGAAGCAAAGGCTTTTGGCAGTCTGGGCATCGTTCTATGTATCGCCATGGTAGTTGTTATTTCTTTGTGCCGAATGAGTCTAAATTGCATACCATTCATATATGGTCGCTCATGGTCGCTTCGCCCTACATTGATTATGTGGTGAAAGGCAAGCAAGTGTGGATAAGCACCAATATGCAGTTTATGTGCGAGCATGAGGATCTTCAATATGTGCTTGAATCTTATGCTGTAGATGAAGATGCGTTCATCGAAAAAGCACTAAAAGCTCAGTGTACGGAAGCATTATGGATTTTGCGCATGACTTTGGTGTTTACAACGCAACGCATCCAAGGCGAATCTTATAATCGTAAGTCTCCTAATTGTATTGCAGAGCAGAGTACGCGTTATGTAAATTTAAAGAAGAAGGGGGGTGTCTTAATATGCCGTCCGCATTGGGAGGCGCACAGCCGATGGTATCAGCGTTTGGCGTCTCATTTTGGCTATTGGGTTGCAGAAAAAGTCTATTCGTTCCTTCTCTTTACAGGTTTACCACCAGAGGACGCTCGTGGCAACCTTACATTTAACACCTATACGATTGTTGGATATACTTACAATTTGCATGAATGGAAGCATATTATGGATATGCGTTTGCGTGATAAAACAGGCAGAGCGCACCAAGATGCTAAAATCATTGCCGAGAAGGTAAGTTCTGTTATCAATGACAGAATGAAAGAATACATTCCAGACTTTCAGATATAGAATGAACGTGTTAAGTAAAACGCCATTTTCTTAACACGTTGCATGCAACATGTTAAGCAATTCGTTTTTGGTTAACATGACAAATCGAACAGATTACACCATTTTACATATTGGATTAAAGTAGAATTTCATATTGATATACAATGAAAATGTTTTTCAAGAGACTTCATGAGAAGGCTCAAATGCCTGTAAAGGCTAAAGGACACGAGGCAGATTTTTGCTACGATTGCTATGCTGTAAGCGAAGAAGAAATTGCTCCTAATGTGTGGAAATATAATCTTGGCTTCGCGCTTCAGCCTGTTAACGAATTTGATGGTTACAACATTCGTGCTGTCAACCTCCGTGCTCGTTCTTCGATATGGGAAACTGGTATGGTGTTAAGCAATTCTGAAGGCACGATTGATGAAATCTACACGGGCGGTCTTTCGGCTGTGTTCTATCACGTCATGCCCAATATGCCACGTTACAAGGTTGGCCAAAAGGTGTGTCAGATTTGCTTGGAACGTACCGAGAGAATAGAGTTTGTAGAAGTCACTGAATTGCGCAAAACGGTACGTGGTGAAGGTGGATATGGCACTACGGGCAAATGACGTAGAATTGGTATTATGTTTACTACGTTTTAAAAAAACCTCCCCTTTTGCGGTTTTTTAATCGCAAAAGGAAGGCTTTAAAATGGATAGCTTATGAGTAAGAAAAAAGATAACGAGAATATGGCGAAAGCCTTAGCCTTGCCTACAGCTTATTTCTTTGACTTTAAAGATGTGCCGATTGAGAAGTATGCGCAAACGCTCGATGTGCTGTTTCGTAATCCCGACTTCATAGCGGGTGTAGACAAGCGTAATCGACTTATCAAGTCAGTAGCTAAGTGCAAAAGCAAATCAAGCGAGATTATAGCACTCGTTCGCACCATTCAGCAGAACGATCGTAAACTTGCAGACACTATGTATGCAGCCATTGTGCAAACGAACATTCATTCTGATGTCGGTTTGGAGTATTTGACGTTTAGCACATTGTTGCATTTTTACGTAGACTATTCACGTGAGGGAATGTCAGAACTTGTGCAGAAACTCACGGCTAATCTCTACAAAGTAACCTTTCTTGCCGACATGCTGGATTCTGTCGTGACGGATGTGAGGTGTGATATGCGAGAGGTATTCGGTGACCAATTCCAATTTCAGCAATTCGATGGTGTTTTGCAAGTATTAAATCAACTGCGAGGATTTTTCAAGTCTGTTCGTCCGCAAGACTATTCCCTTCCCGAAACACAACTCTTTGGGGAATACTCAGACTCGATAAACGATTACCTCGCGAAGCGTTTAAAGACGTATGTTGAAAAATACAACAAGATACATCCCGAATACACGGTTTATACGGAACAAGATGTGATAGCCGCTCTCAATGCCTATTTTTCAACAGACATTTTTGGTGCTGAAAACATTGGTCATACCGATGCAGGTTGCCCCTACGTTAATATAGTAACCATTAAAAACAAACTCAACACAGAGCAGACGTTAATGTTGGATAAGATATTGAACACGGATAAGCTCAATACGAAAGAGTACCAAACCCAATGTTACACAGTTACCGATTTGTTCGTTAAGTTGTATAAACGATCTAAGAAATAGTGTTTTATGCCAAATATATATCTTCGTTTACCCACTAATAGGTGTCAGTTCTTCAGAAACCGCGACCATAAAAAACCAATCGCTAAACATGAGCCATTGGTGTTTAATGCCTATACACCAGAATATTTTTTGATGCGAGCTTCACTCTACAATGCAGCTACGCAGCAGAGCGTAAATATGCAATGCTTTTCGCATCAACAATGGCGCAACATGCAGCATGGTCGGCATCCACTTGGCGGTAATGTAATTATGAAACGCGAAGTGGAAGATTACCTTACCTTTGCCGAAGTGCAGACGCTAAATGGTTACAAAGACTACAACAAGTCTGTGAACGAGGATTATTTGTGCATCAAACTGCCGAGCGAAATGCTGGTTGTTGATACGGTTCGCCCTGTTACACCCACCTGGAATTTAGACATCTATGGGTTTAGGCAGTTGGTCATCATGCTCAACAACGACTTTAAGCGTAGCGTAGTAGAATGGGCATTGTCTACCTTCGATTATTGCACGTCGAATGGTCGCCTCGTAGCACGTTCGCAAACTGGCATGCTCGAACGCTTCTTAATGCGATATGGCATAGAGCAGAGCACACAAGAAAAAGACAATTTGCGAAGAATTATCGGTCGATGGCTCCATGCCGAACATAAGAATTTCAGTGCCTATTCTTGTCTTGATATGCAGTATGAGGACGGAAGCGAGAACGAATACCACATAGATAGCATCGAATGGGAGTGAATTAAAGTGTTTCGTAGTGTTAATTAGTAGTATAATAGATGTTAAATAAACGACTTATTTATGCACAAAACGAATTTGCCAAAAAATTGTAGCGAAAAATTTCTTTTAGGCATCACAGATGTGTATATCTATCCGACCGCCGAGGTGCAGTTGCCTATACCTTTTAATGTAGCTCAAATCTTATCAATGAGTGGTGGTAAGTTTGGCACAGCCATTCTGCATATCGCCACTTCGGGCGAAGATTCTGATGTAATAACAGAAACCATTACCGCTAAATCTACGCTCACTGAATCGGGAAATGGCACTTTATATACCTTTAATATAAGCGGAAGCGTAGAAAATGGTAAAGATAACGTGTGCGAAGCCGTAAAATTACTGCGTAAGGCGGATTATTTTATGGTATTACAAACGCAAGGTGGTACACGCCATCTTGTCAACACATTGCCCAACACCTTCTCGTTTAGGTCTACAGATAGCAAGTCGTCAACAGACGATGCACGTGAGTTTGCCATCAGCGCAAAAGCCATGTCAGACTTCATTCGATTAGAATAATCACACCGAAAACATACCCTTAAAACCAGCGTAAAACGCCGTTGTTCATTAGGACAACGGCGTTTTTTTTGTCCTTTCGTCGCAACCGTTGCTCCTTACTTTTGCTTGCAGAAAAAACAGAATACTCCTCATATCGCGGAATGGAGAAGATGGTATCTCGCTTGGTCCATAACCAAGAGAACGCATGGTTCGAGTCCTGCTTCCGCAACTGCTATAAGGTAAAAATTGTTTTAGGATAACAACACAAACACTAAACACTCCATGAAAGGACTTTACGAAATTCTCACTGAAAAAAAATGGATGGTCAGTCCCGATTTCGTGCATGGCATCCGCAAGGCTTTGGAGCAGAACTTGAATACGCATTCCGCATTCAGTAAGCCCGAAAAGACTTGTGGCTTTGTTACTGCCGTTGGTGCTGATGGCTCTGTTTACTATCCCGAGGAATATCAGATTTCAGAGGATGGTAAACAAGTGAAAGGTAATTGGGCCTTGGAATTTGAAAAGGAACAAACCTTTCCATTCGTTTCAGTGCTGACCATTGACGGACCGATTACCCGTAATGGAGGTGGTTGCTCGTATGGTTCAGTTGACCATCGCGACATGATGATGCGTGCAGCCAACCACCCACTTTGTTGCGGTCACGTATTCATCATCAACACACCAGGCGGCTCTGCTTGGGCTAAGAACGATTATCAGCAAGCCATTGAGTATGCACGCTCAAAGGGTCAGCCGTCTATTGCCTTTATCGATGGTATATGTGATTCAGCCGGAATATATCTCGCTTCACTTTGCGTTGAGCGTTACTACATGCACCCTAAGGATCAACTTGGTTGCATTGGCGTGAT
>CAKUUM010000068.1 GCA_934692905.1 uncultured Bacteroidales bacterium | reverse complement strand
GTACTATTCAATTACAAAGATAGCCATTTTATCCGACATACACAATATCTACTGCAATATCCAACCTTGATAAATAAAAACCAAGAAACCGCCCAATATGCTTGAGCGGTCTCCTTAATACTATGCAGTCCTCCTCCCTTGCGGTCTCCCCGTAAGCCTGTGGGCGAAATGGGGTACTCTCCAAGGGGGTAGGGGGCTTATTCCTCCTCTTTCTGGGTGTCGGCGTACTCCTTGATGAGTTTCTCCTGTACGTCAGCAGGCACCAGTTCGTAGTCCTTGAAGTGCATCGTGAAGGTGGCACGTCCGCCCGTGAGGCTCGACAGCGTGGTCGAATACGACGACATCTCTTTCAACGGCACTTGTGCTTTCAGACGGGTGAAGTTCTTCTCGGTCTCCATACCCAGCACCATACCGCGGCGACCCGTGATGTCCGACATCACATCACCCATCATATCGCTCGGAACGAACACCTCTACATCGTAGATAGGCTCCAGAATCTTCGGGTTGGCATTGCGGAACGCCTCTGCGAAAGCGTTACGGCCCGCCAGACGGAACGATATTTCGTTACTGTCAACGGGGTGCATCTTACCATCGTAGATAATCACGCGCACGTCGCGTGCGTACGAACCCGTCAACGGTCCCTGCTCGATACGGTCCATCAGTCCTTTGAGGATAGCGGGGATAAAACGTGCATCGATAGCACCGCCCACGATGGAGTTGATAAGCACCAACTTGCCGCCCCAATCCAACGGAATCTCCTGTGTGTCCTTCACGGAGATACGGTACTCCTGGTTGCCGAACTTGTACACCTCCTTCACGGGTACGCCCTCTTCGTAAGGCTCCACAATCAGGTGCACCTCACCGAACTGCCCCGAACCGCCGGACTGCTTCTTGTGACGATAGTCGGCACGTGCAGCCTTGGTGATGGTCTCGCGGTACGGAATCTTGGGCTCGTCGAACTGCACCATCATCTTGTCGTTGTTCTCCAGACGCCATTTCAGTGTGCGGAGGTGGAACTCGCCCTGACCGCTCACGATGGTCTGCTTCAACTCCTTGGACTGCTCGATAATCCATGTCGGATCCTCCTCGTGCATACGGATGAGCAACGCGCTCAGTTTCTCGGCATCGCTCTCTGTGACGGGGCGGATAGCACGGCGGAACCTCGGTTCAGGGTAAGAGATAGCGGGATAGCGGTTGTCGCAGTCCTTGGCGTTGAGGGTGTTGCCCGTGCGGGTGTCCTTCAACTTCACGGTTGCGGCGATGTCACCTGCAGCCACCTCTTCCACGGGCACGCGGATACTGCCTGCCACGCTGTACAACTGCGAGATACGCTCCTTGCTGCCGCGGTCCATATTCTGCATATCGTCCGACGGGCGCACCGTACCCTGCATCACCTTGAAATAGTTCACCTCACCGATGTGCGGCTCCACGGATGTCTTGAAGATAAACAGCGATGTGGGTGCTTTGGGGTCGGGAGCCACCTCTTTGCCGTCTGCGGTCACGGGCTGCGGAGCGTCTGCCACCGACGGAGCCATGAAACTCAGGAAGTCCATCAGTCGGCGGATACCCATATCTTTTGCGCCGCTCGTGCAGATGACGGGGTACATGCTGCCCTCTGCAAATACGGTCTGCAAACCTACCATCACCTCTTCGTCGCTCAGCGTTCCCTCTTCCAGGTATTTCTCCATCAACTCCTCGTTGGCCTCGCCTGCCCATTCCACCAGTTTGGCGCGAATCTCGTTGGCTTTCTCCACCTCGTTGGCGGGGATGTCATGCAACTCGGGCGCACCGCCTTCCGCTTTCCACACCAGCATCTTGCCTTTCAGCACGTCAATGGCTGCGTTGAAGTCCTTGCCCGCGTTCACGGGGTATTGAATCAGCGTACATTTGTTGCCGAAATCCTCCACCAGTTCATGGTAGGTACGCTCGAAGTCAGCGTTTTCGTGGTCGCACTTGTTGATGACGAACGCAACGGGCTTCTTGGCATTCTCTGCCAAACGGAAACTGTTCTGTGTACCCACCTCGACGCCACCGTTGGCGGTCAGGGCTATCACGGCGGTATCCACCACGTGGAGTGCCGTTACGGCACCGCCGCAGAAGTCGTCCGAGCCCGGGCAGTCAATGATATTCAGTTTCTTACCCGCAAATTCAATGTTGCATACTGTCGAAAACACGGAGTACCCGTACTCCTTCTCCACAGGAAAATAGTCGCATACCGTAGATTGTGCTTCGATACTTCCGCGGCGTTTAATAACACCGCTTTCAAAGAGCATCGATTCCATCAGCGTTGTTTTTCCCGAACCACTGCCACCCATCAGGGCAATGTTCTTAATCTCGTTAGCCTGATAAACTTTAGCCATAAAGCGTGTTGTTTTTAGTATTAAGTATTTAGTTTATTCGCCTTTGCTTAAACCATGTTCGGGCTCTCTCCTCTCAATGCTGAATGGCTGATTCCTTCTCATGGTATTAAGTTTAGTCTTTAAGGTTGCGCTTTGCAGAGCAAAACGACGTGCAAAGGTACGAAATGTTTTTCACTAATGCAACACTTTTGCGCAAAAAAAATACATTCTGTCCTTCCGCCGCCCGTAATGACGTCCATAAAACATGCGGACTGTGTTGTGGGGAATTGTTATGGGGACTATGTCGTGAGGACTTGTTGTGGGGACGGCGCGCCTCGCGTCGTCAGAGGTGCCGGGGACGCGGACGCCTGCGGGGTCCCCATAAGCCCGTGGGCGCAATGGGGTGCACTCTCGTCCGCGGTCGGTTTGGCACAATCAAGTACGATGATTTACACTTGGGGCTTTATGGTCAATTCGTGATAATACGGCGTAGCCGTCCGTTTAATTCTCTGGACTCCCCAATAGTCATTGCGCATTACGCATTGAGAATTGCGCATTGTTTGTCTTGTATTTGTCGGGTTAAGTGTATGAGATTGGTATGTGATTAGTATGTGATTAGTATGTTATTAGTATGTGATTCCGCCGACCTTGCCGCGAGGATATAGTGAGGATATAGTGGGCATTCACTGCTCATTGCTCATTGCTCACTGCGCATTGTGCATTACGCATTGTGCATTGTATTATCACCACTTTTGGGGATGATTTTCGTGGAAATTTGCCACACTCATATATTTTTTGTACCTTTGCGCGGTGATTGTGTGCTGTGGGCTGCCACGGCATTGTGTGGGGTGCGGCGTATCCGCAGAAAGCAGAGAACTAACAAATAAACTAATACAAATAAATCAACTAAAAATCTATGTGGTTAAAAGATTCATCTATTGGCCGTAAGTTCGTTATGAGCATCACCGGCCTTGCTCTGGTTTTCTTTCTCCTCTTCCACGGCTGCATGAATGTGGCGCTGGTCTTCTCGGAGGAAGCGTACAACTGGATCTGCTCCGTACTCGGAGCCAATTGGTATGCGATTGTGGGTACACTCGGGCTGGCTTTGCTCATCCTTATCCACTTCACCTATGCCATCTGCCTCACCATTCAGAACCGTCACGCACGCGGTAACGACCGCTATGCTATCTCGGCAAAGAAAGAGGGTGTGGACTGGGAGTCGGAGAACATGCTTGTTCTCGGTATCTGCGTATTGGGCTTCCTCGTGTTGCACCTCTACAACTTCTGGTTCAAGATGCAGTTTGCCGAACTGACAGGCATTGAGACGGGCGCTTTCGACCCGCAGAACGGTGCCGCTTATGTCAAGGCACTCTTCACCACGCCCGTCTGGGGACAAGTTTACTGCGCACTGTACCTTGTTTGGTTCGTGGCTTTGTGGCTCCACCTCAACCATGGTGTTTGGTCGGCATTGCACACGTTGGGTTGGAACAACCTCAAATGGATGAAGCGTATCCGCGTCATCGGTACCGTAGTGGCAACACTCGTTATCCTCCCCTTCGCAGTCGTAGTCTTCTACTACCTCGGTGTGGGCATCGGCATGCTCTGCGCATAAAGACAAAGTATTGACCTTGAGGATATTGTGAAACAACATAGCACAAGCGAATATGGGCAATAAAGTCAAATTTTCATATGTAGAGAACTTCCGCGAGACAATACTCTTAATGACCGTATTCTATGTAATGTCGCCGATGTATGACATTAAAGCAACTGCGATAGATATTACATGGTTGGTGATAGAATTTGGGGTATTTGGAGGTCTCTTGTTTCAGACAGCCAGACTGGTTGCTAAAGATAGAATACTGTTTCCTTGGGACAAGGTGATATTCTTTATCACTCTTCTCATGGAGGGCGGACTTATGGCAGCAAGGGCGTTTACGGAACTACCTGAAGTTTTGAGTCATATTGCATTGGTTTGGGCATGTGCTATAATGACAATAGGAATAGCATTGATAGGTATCTACCCTATCTTGGAGAAAAAAGGCAAGTGGAAATCACCTCTCTCCGCGGAAGAAACAGGTGGCATAGCATTTTGCAATTACCTGACTATCGCAGTATCCCTCTTGGCAATAAATCACGTTATTTTTTAAGCAAACAAAATGGCTACGGATTCAACGAAAGGAGCAGACCCTCGTCTCGTGGCACCAATCGCATGTGGTTTCTTGGTTGTATTGGCACTACACCAATACAACGAGTACTACAGCGAAATGCCGGAATTGAACACATTGCGACTTGTTACATTGTGGATAGGTGTTATCATGTCATGGATAGCCTCTTTCCTCACGGGACGCAAGTGCGAGTGTCTGTGGGAAAAAGTAATGATTGGCATAGGGCAATGTATCGTGCTCGGCTTCATTGTCTGCGATATGTTGTACCTCTCTACAAACAATGCAATGTACGACACCATCCTGTTGGTGGCAAGTTGTGTGGTTTGTGTTATGATAGTAGTTGCTGACGTGATATTGTTGGTAAAGATGTACAAAGATAAAAATACAGATGTCCTTTATCGACACAGAGTGCTACTTGCCCATTTCCCGTTGATTATCGTATCCGCTATCGTTTAATTGTATAAAATAATCAAGCAAAATATATGGCAACAAAACAAGCAACAGGAGTCATTACGCCTGAGATGGCGAAGATTCCGGCAGGTCCATTGGAGAAGAAATG
>CAKUUM010000067.1 GCA_934692905.1 uncultured Bacteroidales bacterium | reverse complement strand
TCAGGCACTCCCTCATAGGTACACAAGGCCAGCATTCTCATAGCCTGTCCTGCAAGCTCCAGCATTCTGTTATCCAGCTTTGTACGTAATGCATCAGTCAACGGCAAACGTTGGCCATCATCAGACCAATACCAATCGGTAGCCTGCAGCAGCTTTTCCGGCGCGCCCTTAATGAGGCAATATGCTTCACTGCCATCGGCAGGAGCAACCTGCGCCCAGGAATATTTATTGGCACTGTTAAACGGAATAAAGCGTTGACGCTGCGGCAGCTCAGGCAAACGATAAGCACCGACATAATTGTTTAACGCTGCTTCCGTCATATTACCGCCGACAATCTTGCCGTCGGTAACGGTAGATGATGTATTAATCAGAACCTGCTGACAGGTCAGCTCCTTAAGACGTGCAGGCAATGATGTGAAATCAGTAATTTCCTGTAAATCGCCGGTTAAGAAGCGTACTACCTCCAACTGCCCTTTAGTAATAGTGCCTGTTTTATCAGTAAACAGCAGGTTCAGGCTGCCTGCTGTTTCAATGCCGACCAGCTTACGCACCAATACATGGTCATGCAGCATTTTGCGCATATTGAGCGAAGAAACTATCGCAATCATCAGCGGCAGGCCTTCCGGTACTGCCATAACGATAATAATAATCGCCAGGATTACAGCCTGTACCAAATCGGCAATTACTGTTGTCATATCAGCAAAATATGCTGCAAAGCTGCCTGCCAGATATATTTTGTGCAGCATTACAGCTACTGCTATCAGCACACCGCCAGCATAGCCGAATTTACTTATCTGCTCTGCCAATCCCTTCAGCTTCAGCTTCAGCGGGCTGTCACGTTCATCATCCTTCAGCTCCTGCGTAAGCTGGCCGTAAACGGAATTATCACCTATCTTTACCGCCTGCATCACAGCGGTGCCTTCTACTACAACGCTGCCACGAAACAGCTTATGTTCATCCAGAAAATCAATTTTACCGTCATCCCATTGGAACTCAGCAGGTGCAACAGTTTTTTTAGCTTCCTCGCTTTCACCGTTCAACGCTGCCTGATCCAGCTTCAGCGTTCCTTCCAGCAAAATGCCGTCCGCCGGTATTTTATCGCCTGCCTCCAGAATAATTGCCTCACCGACTACAACATCATCAATAGCAATTTCCTCCGGTTCGCCGTCACGCCATACCTTGCAGCGGATACGGCTAGCTTCCTCCTGCAGCTTTTGAAAGGCATTCTCATTGCTGTATTCGGACCAGGTAGAAACAAAGGTTGCCAAAATTATTGCCAGAAAAATACCTGCTGTTTCAATCCAATCACCATGGCCAAGATACACGAAAACAGCATTTACCAGCAGTGCTACTATCAGGATGCGGATAATGGGATCCTGAAAATTCCCCAGCAGCTTGCTCCAAAAGGTTTCCCGCGGCGGCTGCGTCAACGTGTTATCACCGTACTTGCGCCGTGACTCTTCAATCTGCTCCTTGCTTAAGCCATATTTACTCATTTTCTTCCTCCTTTGACCTTACGTCTGCTACTTGTCGAAAATTGCGGTAAATTGTGCAAGTACACTCTTCACCTTATATTATATATTAAAAAAGGGCGAGACAATGCTGTAAAATAAAAATATTTTACAACAAAGTCTCGCCACTTAATTACAAAGCCGGATTCTTCCGAATCGTACTGACGGCAGTGTAAACACCAGCCCTAAGGCTTGTGCCGGCTACTCCCCTTATTTAAGAAAGTACCATATTATTTTATTTAGCTTATTCAGCCCAAACAGCTTTCATCAGCTTAGGATATTCAGTGTTAAGGTGGTCAACAATAACATCGATTACTGCATGAATCATTTGCGGTACGAATTGCTCATCGGTAGAAGGAATGCAGCTTTCAATAATGATATTGCCAGCTTCATCAGCATAATATTTGAATACCTTGTAGTTTTCGTTCAGAGCGTTCAGATGTGCCAGAACTGCAGCCTTGTTAGCTTCTTTAACCAGACCAGCGCCTACGCGAACCTGCAGCATTACATAGATGCTGTCGTCAATTACCAGCATAGTCGGCAGATTTTGACCTTGGATGCCGATAGCGGAACGGAAAACAACGGGATGCATGAAGCTTTCTTCAGGAACATCGTCAGCCTTCGGAACTTCGAATACATCGCCCCAGTTAATTTTGTTTTCTTCAAGGAATTTCTTGTAAACTTCAGCTTTCTTATTCATCATAAGACCTCGCTTTCATTGTTATAATACTATTATACACTATTATAGTTATTTGTGTACTTTTTTTATTAGTAAATATATTCGTTTTACACAAAATTCACAGCTTATTCAGCTTTTATTTTTAGGGCAAATTCATAACCATACTTTTCTGCAGCTTCAAGCTCAGCCTGCTGCGCAGTCCACTTGCAGTTAAAGCCAGGCTCCACTGCATCAAAGCAGCTTTTTGCCAGCAGCTCTTCCATATCCTTCTGAGCACCGCCTGCCCAACCGAAGGTACCAAAGGCAGCAGCCTTTTTACCTTTAGCGCCAAGGCCCTTAAGATAAATAAGCAAAGAGCCCATATTCGGCAGCATGCTGCAATTAAGCGTTGAAGAACCTGCCAAAAAACCGGAGGCAGTAAAGAGCTCAGCGGCTACCGTACTGTTAGGAGTAGCGCCCATTTTAAATACCTTGACGACAACTCCGGCATTAGCAGCACCGCGCGCAATCGCCCGTGCCAACTTTTCTGTACCGCCCCACATGCTGTCATAGGCAATAACAAGGCTGCCGTCCTGTACACCTCTGCCCCATTCGCTGTAGCAACGCAGGATATCGGCAATATGCTCGGTCCAGATTACACCATGGGAAGGAGCAATCATTTTTATATCAAGACCGCCTAGCTTTTTCAGCGCATTGCCAATCAGCTTTGCGTAAGGCCAGAGAATGTTGGCAAAGTATTTTTTTGCTTCGTAGAATAACTCGTCCTGATTTACTTCAGAGTCAAAGCGCTTGCTGGTAGCATAATGCTGACCGAAGGCATCATTGGAAAAAAAAATTTTATCATACTCACTATAGGTAGCCATACTGTCAGGCCAATGCAGCATTGCCATAGAAGCGAAGGTCAAGGTGCGCTTGCCGATATTTAAGGTTGCTCCGTCTTTAACGACCTCAAAATCGAAAATATCTCCGTAATGCTGAATAGCTTCGTTTTTGCCCTGCATAGTAATATAGAATTTTGCTTTGGGACAAGCCTTAGCCAACGCAGGCATAGCACCGGAATGGTCAGGCTCAACATGGTTGATAATAATATAGTCAATGGAATCCAATGGTGTGACCTTGCTGATATTAGCAAGCAGCTCTTCGGTAAAGGGCGCTTTAACCGTATCAATCAAGGTTATCTTTTCATCCATAATCAGATAAGAGTTATAGGTTGCACCTCTCTCTGTTTTGTAGCCGTGAAAATCACGCACAGCCCAATCCTGAACACCAACGTCATAAATGTTTTCTACAATTTGCAATGGCAACATAAGAAACCCTCCTTATAATTTTTCAAGAGTAACTTGACGAGTTGCTTTATTTAAGCGTAAAACAAGCTCGTGATATTTATTCAGCGTACTGCGATGACCGACACTTACAACAGTAGTCTGCTGTAAACGTTCCTGTAGCAGGCTGTACATAGTCGCCTCTGTATCTTCATCCAAAGCAGAGGTTGCTTCATCGAGGAAGAGCCATTGAGGCTGCTGGATATGAGCACGTACAAAGGCCAAACGCTGCTGCTCACCGACAGAAAGCACATGGCTCCAGTCAGCCTCCAAATCAAGCTTATCCTTAAGATAACCAATCTGGCACAAATCCATCAGATAAATCAATTCAGTATCGTCTATCGGTTTATTTCCCGGGTAATTAAGCGCAGCACGCAGAGTGCCTAAAGGCAGATAAGGCTTCTGCGGAATAAACATCAGCTTATCACGTGACGGAAGAAAGATTTTGCCATCGACGAAGGGCCAGATACCGGATATGGCACGCAGCAAGGTACTTTTACCGCTGCCGCTGACACCCTTAATCAAAACGTTATACCCCGGATGCAGAGTAAAGCTGATGTTTTCCAGAAGCGGTTTTCCGTCCGGCAGATTTATCTGCATATCGTTAACCTCAACAACATCGGCAGCAGCAAAGCGTTCCACATGAAAGCGCTCAGCTTGCTGGGAAACCTCGTGCATATGACGGCCGAAATATGTAAGACGCATTACAACAGCCTGCCATTGAGCAATGCTGCTGTACATATCAACAAAGTATGAAAGCGAATCCTGCACACGACCGAAAGCACTGGCAACCTGCATCAGTCCGCCGAGTGTTACTTCTTTCGTAAGATAACGGTTCATTGCTACAACAAAAGGAAAAATGATAGCAATTTGAGAATAACCGGAATTTAAAAAGACAAGCTGCTTCTGTTTATTAACCAGCTTCCAGAAGTTATCCAAAAGCATTTTAAAGCGTTGTTTGAATACACTGCCTTCCTGTGCTTCACCACGGTAGAAGGCAACGCTTTCCGCACTTTCACGCAGGCGAATCATACTGAAACGAAAATCTGCTTCATATTTCTGTTGAATGAAGTTGATTTTTACCAGCTTACGGCCGACAATGTGGGTAATATAGGTACCAATTACCGAATAAATTAACGATGCCCACAGCATGTAGCCGTTAATCGTCCACGTTTTACCCATAAAGGTAAAGCTAAGACTGCCGGAAAGATTGTATAAAATAACAACAAAGGATGCAAACGTACAAAATGCTTTGAGGATACCTATGCCAAAGCTTAAAGTCATTTCGACAAACTGACGCACATCCTCACTGATACGTTGGTCAGGATTATCCGTATCCTTACCGAACATCTGCAAATTGTAATAGGTTTTGTTTTGCAGCCAGATGTCAATAAAGCGCGTCGTCAGCCAACGACGCCAATTTAAAATAAGTGTCTGCTGTAAATAATATGAGTATACTGCCAATAAAATATAAATAGCAGCTAACCACGAAAAATGAATAAGCTCGTCAAAAATCTTCTTTGCATCATAGTTTTGTAATGCGCTGTAAAAGCTGTTGTTCCACTGGTTAAGCAGAAC
>CAKUUM010000066.1 GCA_934692905.1 uncultured Bacteroidales bacterium | reverse complement strand
CCCCACGACTCCATGAACGAGACCTTGGCATCGGCATCGGCGGTATGCGTCCAATGGCGGTTGTGCCCCGTGTACCAAGAGGGCGTTTCGGTGCCCTCGCGGAACAACTCAAAGCGGTCATAATGAGCACGATAGAGCGCCGAGGCATCCATCGTCCACCGCTCTGCCAACCGCCCGTGGTATGCCGCCGAGGCAAACGCCATGCGGGTGGCATCGAACTGGTCGGGATAGGAAAGGGCGTAGAAAGCATTGGCACCCGCGTCCTTGTACTGCGCGCCCGCCTGCACCTCGAAGTCACCCGCCGTAAGGTGGGCGAAAGCATTGGCAATACGGTAGTCGGTGTTGGAGGCGAAACCCGTTGACTGATTGTAACTTACGTTGGTTTCCCAATGCAGGTTTTCGCGGGCGTCACGGTAAGCCAAGCGGGGATTGAAGAGCCCATATTCGCCTGCGGCGAGGGAGGCTTCGACCTCATAAACGGTGTCGCGCGCCTGCCGAGTGATGATGTTGATGACACCCGCATACGCACCCAAGCCCTGCGGCGTGGCATTGTACACCTCGATGCGCTCGATGTCCTGCGGCTCAACGGGAAGGTTCATGGAGTAGTGCCCTGTCTGCGGGTCGGTGACATTGACGCCGTTGAGGAAGATAAGCGTCTGGTCAGCCGTACACCCGTTGAGGGCGATGTCGGCCTGTACGCCCGTGGCACCTCGCTGGCGCACATCGACCCCGGGCAACCGCTGCAGCACCTCCGCCAGCGTACTGACGGGCAACTGACGAATGTCGTCGCGGGAAAAAACAGTGACTTGTCGCACCGCCGAAGACGCAAGGCGCGACGTTGTGGCAACCACGTCCAGTTGCTCCAAGGCAATCTGGTTTGCCACTTCAGTTTCGTTGGGAGAAAGAACCTCCCCGGCATTTGCCGATACGCCGCAGATGAACACAGCGCACAATGCTACAGCCTTGCCCGACTTGAGCATCTCCAAGTCGCAAATGCCACGCCCCACGCGACCAATGGTCACATGGCGGTGCATTGAAGCAAAAGCCGCATACGCTTTGCGCGAGAAACGGCGGAAACGAAACGAACGAGAAATACTATATAACTTGTTCATAACTAATCCCAAACAAGTTGCAGCGGGCTCACAAAAAATGGGACTGCCTGACATTGTGTTGCCGAGCAGTCCCGCGTTGTACTCTCAATAGCAATTTATTTGGAAATTGCGCCACTTGGGCAGACGTCTGCGCATGTGCCGCATTCGGTGCACATGTCAGGGTCAATGGAGTAACGATCGCCTTCGGAGATAGCCCCCATCGGGCACTCGTCCTTGCAAGTGCCACAGGCGATGCAGTCTTCTGAAATTACGTAAGCCATAATTGTTTATAAATTGGTTTGTTATTGTCTAATCACAAATTCGGTGCAAAGGTACGACATTAAATCGAAAATACCAAATAATGGGGATTGAAAAAAAGAAAAAAACGCTGTATTCTACTTTTTCCGTTGTTGCAGTGCGGCAATCAGTTGGGCATTAGGTCCTGTCAACTGCCTGTCAGTCAGTCCTTTCTGCCGTGCATAGGTAGTCCAGTCTTTGGCACCTCGCTCCTTGAGCGGCAACCCTAATTGAAGGTAGTGGCAATAGGCGATACCCAAAGCATCGGTGGCGTCCAACTTGCGGGGCATGTCCTCGTCGGGTATATGGAGGAAGCGTTGGAGCATGGCAGCCACCTGCTGTTTGTCGGCGTGCCCGTTGCCCGTAATCGCCATCTTGACCTTCATGGGAGAGTATTCGTTGATGGGCAGGTCCTTGGAGAGTGCCGCTGCAATGGCTACCCCTTGGGCATGCACTATCTTTATCATTGTTTGCGGGTTTTTGTCCACAAACTGCGTCTCAATAGCCAGTTCCGTGGGGTGGTACTCCTCAATTAACTCCTGCAGAAAGAAGAACTCGCGCTGCAGGCGGGCGTATTGGTCGTCCAACTTGTGCACGTCATACACCCCGAAAGTCACCAACTCGGCATGCTTGCCTGCGGTGTGCAACAGGGCGTAGCCCATGTACAGCGTACCAGGGTCTATGCCCAAAATCAGGTGCTCTTTTACCAGTTTGTCAAGCATTGCGTTGTACTGTCAATCAGTGTATCCTTCCCGTGATACCGCGAATCCTGTACCACTACGCGCTTTTGCAGGACGTATGTCTCGCCTTCCTGCACGGGCAGAGTAGCCGAATACCCCACGATATGCTGCTTCTCTATCTTTATCGGCCTATGCTGTACGGCTTCCCCGTTCTTGAAAACGGCATAGTTCATGGCGCAGCACAACTGCAAATCCACGTGCCGCATCTGCAGCCACATCCAACTCAAATCCTGCCCCACGAAGTTCATTAGAGGATACCACTCCACCGCTTCTTCCCCCCCGCCCAACAGTGCCAAAAGCGAGATGGGACCGTTGTAATTGACGGATTGCACACTGTAGATGATTTGCATCGCCTCTTTTTTTGCGGGCAGCAGTTCACGCGACACGTTGATATTCAGCCGGAAACCTTTGGGCGAGCAGGCGGTAAAGGAACGCTCCAGCAGGGGTTCGTTCTTATGCAGACGGCGATGGAAGTTTTCCACCTGCCAATCGGCGAGGTCCAAACGCTCGTCGTGCAAACGCAACGATATGGAAGATATGTTCGGTATGGGCTTCTCTACACCTTTTATATAGGTACACAAACGCTGGGGAGCGGCATAATGCTCCTCAAAGTGGGCGGTTTGGCACAGATAATCGTTCGAAAAAGACAGTTGCTGCTCCACCTCGGGTTCGTGCTGAGGGTCCCAACCGCGTTGCTCCGTGGTCCAAGTGTTGTATTCAAGCATGATTATTTCGTCGTTTCACGTACTACCAAATCGGTGGGCACCATCTCTGTCTGCGATATGCGTTCGTCACCGTCCAAACGCTTGAGCAGCCGCATCATCGAACGGCGTCCTATCTCCACACCGTGCTGCTGTACGGTGGTGAGCATGGGCGAGGTGGTGCGGCATAACGGGTCATCCGAGAAACCGCAGATAGCCAGTTCGCCCGGTATCCGAAAACCCAGTATCTGCGCAGCATAGAGGACCCCCGAGGCGCAGTTGTCGTTCACGCAGAAGATAGCATCGGGAGGTGTATCCCTTTGCATCACTATGGGCGTTTCTATGATAGCCTGCGCGCGCGTATCGCATGTGATGATATTGGTCTCGTCGCACGGCAAAACGTAGTGCATCAGCGCGTCCCGCCAACCCTGATAGCGCCTGCGCGCCACCTCCAACTGCATGGGAGACGAGAAGTAGGCGATACGTTTGCAACCCGTCTGTATCAGGTATTCCACTGCCGTATATGCCCCCGTGTAGTCATCGCTCAGCACCTGGTCGCATTTCAAAGAGGGGCATGGGCGGTCGAAAAGCACCAGCGGAATACCGCTGCCGATGACCTCCTGCAGGTGCTGCAGGGTTTCCGTCTGCTTGCTCACCCCCACCAAGATGCCCGCCACACGGCTGCCGATAAGGGCTTGCACGCTTTGTATCTCCTTCTCTATGTTCTCGCCCGTCTGACAAATCAGTATCTTGTACCCTGCCGAATTGGCAGTCTGCTCGATGCCGTTCAGCACCGACGCGAAGAAATGGTGGTTCACCTCGGGCAGTACCACGCCTATCACGTTGTTGCGGCTGGTGCGCAGGTTGCTCGCCATGAGGTTGGGCTTGTAGTTGAGCCTGCGGGCGCACTCGCGCACGTCGTGTTTGGTCTTGTCGCTTATGTCGGGGTGGTTGCCCAATGCGCGGCTCACCGTTGATACCGAGATACCCAACTCCCGCGCTATATCCTTGATGGTGATTGCTTTCATCTCTAACCTCTAATCCCTAATATCTAACCTCTAACATTTCTACTCCCTACTCTCCCCTTCTTTTTCGCGGCTGCGGAGTGCTCCGCGGAATATCACTATCACAGCCCCTGCCACCAATACGTAGTCGGAATAGGGCTGCAATTTCATGTAACTCATCACGCACCCCGCCAACAAAACGGCTAAACCGATAGCCAGCAATATATTACTCAACTTCATTTAACTCTAAACTTATTAACCTCTCTAAACACTCAACTCTAAACACTCAACTCCTATCACTCCTTCACCATATACACATCCTCCTCGCCCGTATGCATTCCGTATCGCTCGCGCGCGAAACTTTCGAGGCTGTCCGTATCCTGCAGCATCTCCATCATGCGCAATGCATGGTCTGTATCCGCACGCATCGACGACAGACGTTCCTCCGTCTCGCGGATCTGACCCGCACGCTGCAAACGTTTCAGCAGACTTTGGTCACCCACAAACGTGTAAACAACCGCAAACACAAGAATGGCTACCAAATACTTGTTAGCCAGCACTTTGTATGCTTTATGCTTCCATTCTTCTTTATTCATTATGCCACCGTCTTCGCTAAATTTTCGCAAAAACTCCACAAAGATACTGCAAATTTCCGAAACATGCAAACGCCCATCCTTTTTTGCACACATATCACCGCTTTTGCATGAGTGTATAAATTCATCAATATCAATAAAAACAGCAAATAATGCGGCTCCTGCATGGGGGCAAAGATGGGTCAAGAATGGGATAAAGTCTAGGTAAGATCAGGGAAATCGCAGGGAAAAATTCTATCCGAGGTGTTAAGTTGTCATATACACATAATTTATACAAGTGTATAATTATTATGCAAATTTGATGCTAAATTGATGCTGCAAAAAAACACATTAAAAAAACGCTATTGCACTTCAGGGCAACCGCATCAAAATAACAATATCAATAATATGATTTTGAAAGAATAAGCGCAGCATTATACTATTTTTCTACGCAAAATGTTATTCGTACTTAACGACGCGGGACGCGTCGTCTCCACAAACACTGCATATTCACTCAGTTTGTGCCAAACTGACCACGGACGAGGGCGTCCGCGTCCCCTGCGATGCCATCTTGTGGCAAAAAACTAATAATGCGTTCTTACAATGTATAAACATGTGAATGTTTGATGCGGTTGCCCTGATTGCACTTGCCTATATGCAATAAAAGTATTAACTTTGCGCAGTGAATGCATATAGCATTTATTAGGTTTAACTATAAAATCAATTACATTAACGTGAGTTCGATATAAGGGTTGTTTTCAGTCAAAAGATAGTGAGTTGTGTAGAATGTTCAAATTGGAGATTT
>CAKUUM010000065.1 GCA_934692905.1 uncultured Bacteroidales bacterium | reverse complement strand
ATAGTAAAAAGACGAGCCGAATCCTTCATCCGGCACATTCTCAATAGTGATAGCGATATTAAAAGTCACCACAGCCGAGTAATAGCAAAAACAGTTTAAGAAAGTTTGGCTGTAGTGTGATTTTTGTAATACACATTAGCAATGTGTTGCTCTAACCAGTTGAGCTACATTTCTTGGAAAGAAACGGTAGGAATCGAACCTACAACCTCGTGAAACATGTTGAATAGAAGAGCATATTACACTAAATAGAAAAAATCCGTATAATATCATCGTAAGAGTCAGTTTCACAGGGCAAGCCATTCAGTCTGACCTTACTCGTCTTTTATGCTAATAATTAGAGAGAATTTACTTTTACAAAAATATCATGCAAATAATCTGGAATAATGATGCGCAGTTGGTCGATTTCATCCGCCTTTTTCATTTGCCACTCCTTATATTGCTCGCGAAGTGCATCCATCTTTGCATTATAAGTTTTACAGCAATCTTCATAAATAGCGTATTGAACCTTGTATTCCGAAAGACGCTTTGTATATTCCTTCTCGGATTCAATACGAAAGCTATGCTCAATGCCATTCAGCTCAGCTTGTAATGCACGATAGTCCTTTTGCAAATTGAAAAATAAATTATTTAAACGCGAAATATCTGATGATGATACATCATACGAATAAATAACCATATCACGACCAGTACCTTCTACTTTCGTAGGATTAGCCTTATGATGTTCCATTTCTTTTAAAGCCTTTGGTAATAGTCCTTCTGGATGTATGAACTTGCCATATACAGCGAGTTTAGTCTTCAACTCAATATATCTGGCACATTGCTTTACATTCAAAATTTCTTGCCCAACGCTCACAAGATCACCAACTTCTTTTGGTGCTTCTGGTGGTACGGGGACTATCACATTATTGTTTTGTGCCCACTGAAAAAACGAGCAATTCATCGTTTCCTTCTTGCACTTATCACGTTCAGCAATAGCTTCGCGAAGCCATCCAATGAGTGCATTACACTTTGAAATATCGCGAATAGCATTAGGTATTTCATCAAGACAATCAAGCGGAAGTTGCAACAGAGCCTCCGTATTGTCGCTCAACAGTCTTGCCTTCTGCGTGAAAAGACGCAACGTTTTTACCTCCTGACCAATGCGTTCAGCATATTCTTTAGCCATATTAGCTACATGGTTGGCAGAAGTAGAGGTAAGTCCATCTTTCCCGAAAAATACTTGATTCATATTATATGTCATTTAAATTTATACTTCCATATATCTCCCTCAGTTCTTCACGTGTGAGAAATATTTGGTTATTAGTCGTCACAGAAGCCAAATTCTTCATTATAACTCAAAAGAGCGTTGCCACAAGTAATTCTATCTTCGTCTTCCTCTTTCGATGGAACAAAGACAATCACATCCCATCCAGCACGAACTAATGGCTGCTCAAACTGCTTATACACATCATAAGTGTAATAACCTTCCTCAGTCTGTATACCATTTTTCAAAGCCTCTTTGGTTTCGTGGATTGGAGTTATCTTTACAATAAATTTCTCCTTATCAAAAAGACTATCAAGCACAGAAGCCTCTAATTTCGTTTCTTTGGTTACGGGGAAATTCAATGTGTACTTACGACCTACGGGCATCGGCAAATCACGACAAATTCTTGATATTTCAGACAAAGAAAGCGATTTACCACGGAACAAATCTTTTCTCTGCGCTTCGTCGGTTGAATTGATGGAAAGTTGCAAACCAGCTTCTCCCTTATATACTTCGTTCTTGATACGGCAGAAGTCAAGTAATATATCTCTCAGTCTGTCTATACCAAGTATTTTAGGAAGCATCGTTGTAAACACAGGATGAATAACCTTAGCATCCATGTACATTTTTACATCATTACGCAGGTAATTTTGTAAATATAACGCCACATTCTTATAGTTCAAAGACGGTTCACCCATTCGTGCCAAGTGGAGATTAAAACGCAAGGTAAAGTCACATCTTGCAAAGATCATAGCAGTAATAACTTCCATTCTCATATCGAACACAGAAGCATTACCCTTACAACCAACCTTGGGACAATCGCAAAACTTACAATTCATGGCACAACCTTTCTGAGTAGATATGGTTACAACCATCTTTTCTCTAAGGTTGACACCATGATGCTCAACACCGTTAATTTCTTTGGTCAAACCGAGAAAATCGGCCTTGATGTTGTTTTCTTTTCCATAATCACCAACATAAAGGTATTCAAGTTGATTACGAGTGTCGCAAATTATACATCCAGTGCGAGTTTTAAATGTTCTTATCATATTCTTTTTTTGTTGAATTTATTGGCTAAAATCATTAGGTAGCCATTAGGTAGCCATAAGGATGGTATCATCCAGTCACGTGACGCGCATGAGTTACATCAAGGATGCGCATAAGTTACATCAATCTTCGCGCATAACTTTTTCAAACTTCGCGCGAAACTTACACAAGGGACGCGCTAAACTTACTTCGCTCTTCCATAAATCTCCCTCAGTTCATCACGAGTGAGAAAAATGTTGCTTAGGTGACAAAGCTTAATGAAAGTGTTTGCTGTGACTTTAGGGTAATGTGAAAACTGGGACCACCTTTCCCGAATTTCCGATTCTCGCTGGGCTTTAGAGTCTGATGGGCGAAAACGAGATACGCGTCTCCACATATCCATTCCTGCTACTGGGTCTATGCTATATAAAGATATACCACACTTCACCCATGCGTCATAATTCTGCATAATGTCAACACCCTTTGCCTCAATTTTACTGACTAAACGCTGCGCTTTTAGATAAACAATATCTGGTGTATCATTCTCCCAAGAGCGTTCTCCATATCTCGTACCACCACAGGGCGCATGCCTTGATACGTCAGAGAATGTGCGCTGATAATGCGAGATAGGAGATAATTCTACTTCGCTCACCTCCATACCCTTATAAGCCACAGCATTTTCGTTGATATAGATATGCTCTTTGTCGTCCCACGAAGCAAAACGCACACGACCTATATTGCCACACTGCTTATCGAGCATAATGCCAAATGCAGCATACTCTTTGAGCAAAGCTTTGAATTGTTCCTTATGGCGTTCGGGATAAGCAAGACGTATCAATCCAAAATAACCCGTGCCAGAACAGGAGCGCATCAACAATGCTATCTCGGGACGGAATTGTGCCAAATTACGCACATTGTCGAAATTGGAGATTTGCTGGTTGTCGTCAAGGTCAATATCAATGGCGAGCCAGCCTGTATGTTGCTGCAAGTGCGTTTCGCGACGCGACACCATCACACGCGACCCTGGATGCGTAAGGCTATCATCCTCATAGAGAGAAAAAAGACCACTGAGTGTGGCACCAGGTAGTTTCTTTTTGGTTGCTATATACTCCGGCATTTTCTTTGCCTTACTGCCGTACTCTTGGCGCATCGCTCGCAAGCGTTGCACATACGGCTTCCATCTATCCGTAAGACAGAACTCACGAATTGACATTTGCTGAATGCACTCCCCCGTGTCATAATCGACAAATCGACCATAAGCATCGGTAGCAGATTTATATATGGAGCATATTTCGTCGAACATACAGATATTTCAATTTTTGAATTTCGTTTATGCTGCAAATTTAATAATTAAATATTGATACACAAAGGTTAGCTTTGTTTATTTTCCGTTTTTAGACAAAATATAGAATATCAATCAATATTCACCTTTGTTTACTAATACTTCCATAAGCATTCATAAATCATTATTCCACACAAAGAATACTTCATAACCATTGCTTTTCACCACTTTCACATCCAACTACCTTTGCAGCAAGTCCGATAATGGACGAAACACAAAAAACAAACATTATGCAAATCAAAACGCAAAATGGCGACTACGATGTCGCCAGCAAGGGACTGGGCAATACTGCGCTTGGTCTCGGCATCGCTGGATTGGCTACCAGCTTGTTAGGTGGTGGTGCATTGCTCGGTGGTTTGGGTAATGGCAAGCAAATGACTGCCAACCCTAATGACCCTGATGCAAGGTTCGTAACAAAGAGTGAGACGAATCTGATGCAAGAGAACTCTACGCTCAAAACAGAACTTGCCATCCAGAAGAGCGAGAACTACACCGACAAGAAGTTGGTAGAGGTTACGCAGTATATCGATGGCAAGGTGAATCGCCTTGAAGATCGAGTAAACGCAAATAAGGATGCACAGCAAGCCATCAACGCACAGCAAATGGCTTACAATGCAGCTGCCAACGCAAACATTGATGTGTTGAAGTCACAGGTAGCTTCGCTTTCAAGCGTGACCAAACTCTTCATTCCTTCAACCAATGTTTGCCAAACTGGATGCGGTTGCGGTTGCAACGCATAAAGCATGATGAGTATGGAATATTCCAATTCGCAAATCTTGGCTGCGGTCGTGTCTGAATGGGCACGACCCGCCATTTCGCAAATTGCTGCCAGCAATGCAATGCGTCTGCCCATGCTCCAATCGTTACAAGCATCTATTGGTGCTTTAGGTTTGGTAAGTGGGGAATACAATCTGCAAAAGGATATTGAACCTCTCATTCATCCAGTGGTCAATTCGCTCATCACACCCATGCTTGCCCGATATTTTGGGCAAATACCCGAAGAAAGCATACCGCAGATGGCGCACGACATTATAGAAAAGGTGCGCTACAACGGTCCGCTATCGATACTCGAGGGTATGATTACGTTTGACGAGGAAGATTTGGATGAACTTGCCGACCTCTTGCAAAAGAACTTACCTGTAGAGAACGCAGCGCATTATCAAGTGAAGAGATAAGTTTATTAACCAAAGCGGCGGCTCGCTTCGTCGCTATACTAAAACAGAAATTTAACGATGAACAAACGTACTTTTCCGGCTCACATTACAGCCACACTTGCAGTTGGCGCAACTGCCACTGCTCCGTATTATGACGTGAACATCACGCAGCAGCTATGTACTCCTGCTTGTGTGGACGAAACACCCGTGTTCTCGCCTAAATTTACCGTAAAAAGTATTGCCAACGTAGGTGCATCACAATATCTTGTTGTGCTCCATGTGGAGGGTGTAATCAACTATGTGCCTTGTAACTGCGGAACATGCTGCACACGCTCGCAGGTGGTAAGTCAAGACTTTACCATTCCGGTGTTTAGTGCTACAGCTATTGGAAGTATCACACCTTCTATCGGCACTGTACAAAACGGCATTGCACGAATAGCATGCTGCTCGTGCAGCAAGACGTTCGTGTCGGATGTGCCTCTCACCTTAACCATAACCGCGGCATAACATGGCAATACTATTGACAAGTTTCGTTGTCATGGTATCGGTCAGTCTCAGTCACCACCTCTGATTGTCTCACGCCATTTCCGAGGTGGTGGATAAGGTACTTTCGTGCAGCCAATGCCTCACGTTTTGGAGTGTGCTTGCAGG
>CAKUUM010000064.1 GCA_934692905.1 uncultured Bacteroidales bacterium | reverse complement strand
CAGGTCCGGACATCATCTTCTTCTGGGTGGCACGTATGATTATGGCGGGCTACGAATATATGGGCAAAATGCCGTTCCGCCATGTCTATTTCACGGGTATCGTGCGCGACAAACTCGGGCGCAAGATGTCCAAATCGCTCGGCAACAGCCCCGACCCGCTCGACCTCATAGAGCGTTTCGGTGCCGACGGCGTGCGTATGGGTATGATGCTTGCCGCACCTGCTGGCAACGACATTCTCTTCGACGAGAGCCTGTGCGAACAGGGGCGCAATTTCTGCAACAAGATTTGGAACTGCTTCCGCTTGGTCAAAGGCTGGGAGGTAGCCGACAAAGCGCAGACCGAAAGCGAGCGCGTGGCTGTCGAATGGTTCGAGTCGCAGTTGGCAAAGACCGCCAATGAGGTGGCTGACCTGTTCGGCAAATACCGCCTGAGCGAAGCCTTGATGGCAATCTACAAACTCTATTGCGACGAGTTCTCCTCGTGGTATCTCGAAATGATTAAGCCCGCCTACGGGCAGCCTATCGACCGCACCACCTACGAGAAAACGCTCTTCTTCTTCGACCAGATGCTCCGTTTGCTCCACCCATTTATGCCGTTCATCACGGAAGAACTGTGGCAGAACATCGCCGAGCGCAAAGAGGGCGAGAGCATTATGGTGGCTCCGTTGGCTGCTTTTGCTGCTCCCGACGAACACCTGCTGGCTGATGTCGAAAACTTGAAACAAGTGGTTTCCAACGTCCGTAATATCCGCGCGAGCAAGAATATCCCGCTCAAGGAGGTGCTGACGGTCAATACCACGGCGGAAACTGCTTCGGCTATCCGTGCGCTGATTGAGAAACTTGGCAGTTGCGAGGTAGCAGTCGGCAACGTGGAGAAATCGGCAGGCGCAGCATCGTTCATTGTTGGTACCACCGAGTATAGTGTACCGTTAGACAAGTTCATTAACGTGGAGGACGAACTGAAGAAACTTGAAGCCGACCTGCAGCATCAGGAGGGTTTCCTGCGTGGCGTTATGGCTAAACTCGGCAACGAGCGTTTCGTTCAGAACGCCAAACCCGAGGTCGTTGAACTCGAGCGCAAGAAGAAAGCCGATGCCGAAGCCCGTATCGCCTCCCTCCGCGAGTCCATCGCCGCACTCCGCAAGTAAGTATTGCGGGTGACGCGACTCTGCTTGGGGGACGACGCGGCTCGCGTCGTCAGCTAGATACAGCTATCCAACGTCGTTATCGTCGCCTGCCGACCGCGTCTCCCCCGCGTCAAATTAAAATAGTTAAGCAACCAACCGGCAATTTTCAGGCAACCATTCAGCAAGGGATACGCAACCCATACGCAAGGGATAGGCAACCTTTGCGGTATTGTTGTGTAATAAAAAAGAATAAATAAACCAACAAATAATTCATACAAAAACAATGAAAAAGATTTTCTTTGCAGTAGCCACTGCAGCAGTGGCACTGTTTGGTCTCACCGGATGCGGTGAGACTGTCTCAAAAGATGTTTCCGTAAGCGCAATTGCCGATTTTGGCACGAGCGGCAGTATGGAAAACCTTTCGAAAGCCATGACCTTGAAGAGCGATGTCGAAGCCATCTTCATGTCTGAAATGAAGGCTGCCGGTGCGGTAGAATTTGCAACAGGAACCACTGCTCTCATCTTCAAAGCCCAAAGCAGCGAGGCAACGGTCAAGAATACCATCTTGGATGCCGCAGCCAAAGCCGACAAGAATGTCAAGACCAAATATGGCGACGGCACCACAATGACTGTGCCTGATTACATGGATTTTCTGAGTATCACGGTATCCTACAACTGGGAGTCCGAGCCGACGGAAGCAGTCACCTATACGTACAAAGAGAAGAAGACAGAATAAAACGTAAACAACTATGACCAAAGACCTAACCGTACTACGAAAAGAGATTGACGCTGTGGACGAGCAGTTGTTGCTGCTCATCAGTCAGCGGGTGGGCATTGCCCGCGAGATAGGGCAATGGAAGCGCGAGCACGATGAGCCCGTCATCCAAGCCCAGCGTTACCAGGAAGTGCTGAACCACTACTTGGAATTAGGAGTCTCCAAGGGCTTGAGCGAGGACCTTGTCCGCGCCATCTTCGAAGCCCTCCACAAAGAAAGCGTCAGAGTCGAACTCTGACGCTTTTTTTCTCACTCCAACCATCGTACAGCCTACTCGTGGTGGTAGGGTTCGCCGCGCAAGATGGTCATGGCGCGGTAGATTTGCTCCACGAAAATCAGGCGAATCATCTGGTGGGAGAATGTCATCTGGCTGAGCGATATCTTGCCGTTGGCGCGGGCATAGACAGCCTCGGAAAAACCGTAAGGTCCGCCCACCACGAACATCACATCGCGTCCCGCTGCCATCTTTTTCTGCAGATAGCCGGCAAACTCCACAGAGCGGTACTCGCGCCCGTGCTCGTCCAACAGGATGAGGTCGGCCGATGCCCCCGCTGCGCGCAGAATCAGTTCGCCCTCTGCCTGCTTTTGCTGCTCGAAAGTGAGCGATTTGGTATTGCGCAGTTCGGGGATAACTTGCAGATTGAAAGGCACATAGTGCGTCAAGCGGCGCATATAGTCCTGTAGCAGTGCCTCGATATGCGGGTCGGTGGTTTTGCCCACCACGAGCAGGGTGATTTTCATTTGATACCGCGCAGAATCTTGATGTGTTCGTATGCCTTGTTGATGGTGCGGAATTTCTCCGTGGCTTGTTGGCGTATCTCCTCGCCCGCGTTTGCGACCTTGTCGGGGTGGTATTTCATGGCCATCCGGCGATAGGCACGCTTCACCTCGTCATCGGTCGCCGAGACCTCAATCTCCAATACGGTATATGCCCAGTTGGGGTCTTTCGCCTTGCGGTACATGGCATTAAGCGACTGATAATCAGCGTCCGCAATCCCCATATTAACCGATATGAGTTCTATCACCTGCCGTTCGGCATCGCATACGTCACCGTCGGCATTCGCCACGTCAAGCAACAGGTGCAGCAACTCCAACCGTGTGGAATAGTTCACGTTCTGAGCGATTTGCCTGGACACGGCAATGGGGTCAATGTCGCGCTCCAATAGGTGTTTGAGCAGTTGTAGGGCCTCTTTGGCTCCGTCTTCGCCGAAGTTACGCACGAAGAAAGGTTTGATATAGTTCACTTCGGACTTCAGCACACGCCCATCTGCTTTCATCACACAGGCGATGAGCACCACGATAGACACACGTATATCCCCCACCGTGGCTGTGCGGCGCCATGCCGATGCCCGCCCGCGTGAGGTGGAAGAGGGTTCCGCATCGTTACCCGCGTTCAGGACTGGGGTTGTCGCGTCGAAGATAGAGGCGACAAACACCCCTATCAATGCCCCTATCGGACCACCTAATGCGAATCCTAATCCGCCTAATATCCATTTAATTGCTGACATATTGAGTTTCGTTTTTGTTGTCTGACATTATCACGGGCGCACCGTTGCACTTCGGCGCGGCATAGGCACCGTTCACCTTAACCGGCTCGATATGTATGCCCACGTGTGTCTGTTCGCCGAACTGCTTTTTCAGGCGGCGTTCGAGGTCGGTGGCATGCTGATGCGCCACATACAGGGGCGTGTCGCCGGGCATACGCAGATGCATCTCGATGGCGTAGTGGTTGCCCACGCTGCGGGTCCGCAGATGGTGCAGTTCAGTCATCGCAGTGTCTTCGCTGACGATGTCGATGATTTGCTTTTCCACTTCGTCAGGCAGACTTTTCTCCAGAAACTCCCCCACCGCACCGTACACCAACTTCGCCGCCGTCACGATGATTAAGATGCTGACAATCAATGCCGCTATCGGGTCCAGGATAGTCCATTTCTGCCCCAGCAGTATGGCACCGCCGATACCGAGAGCCGTACCTATTGACGAAAACGCATCGGAGCGGTGGTGCCACGCGTTCGCCACCACAGCGTCCGAGTGCACTTTCTTGCCCGTACGTGCCGTGATTTGATACGTGATTTCCTTGAGCACAATGCTCACCACCGCTGCCCAGAACGCAATCCACCCGGGCTGGGGCAACTGCTCCCCATGCGCCACACGTACAATCTTCTCCACGCCGTCCGCCGCTATCATGCCGCCGACTGCCAGCAGCGCCAGCCCGATGCACAGGGTTGCCAGCGTCTCGTATTTGCCATGCCCGTAGTCATGGTCATGGTCGGCAGGGCGGTTGCTTATCTTGATGAACACCAGCACCACAATATCCGTCAGGAAATCGCTGAGCGAATGTACCGCGTCCGCAATCATTGCCGCGGAATGTCCCAGCACACCCGCCAGAAACTTGAACACCAACAGCAGCATATTCACCACGCCGCCCATAATGGTGACGCGGTAGATGCTACGCTCACGTTGCTTGTCTGTTTCCGCCATTGTATCTGCCATAATATCAAATCATTAGTCCGTCAATACCCACGGGTAGCGCACGCCAAGTGCCGCCTTTTTCTCCTCCAGCCGCTGGACAAACCGCACCGACTCGGCACTCTCGGGGTGCAGCAGCGTATGGTGTCTGTCGCAGTAGAGTTGGTGCAGCGCACGCATCTCATGTTGCGTATCCTGGGTCATGTATGTCTCCACGAAACGTTCCCATATATAGTTGATTGCCAACGGTGTAGGGTGCACCATGTCGTCGGCGTAGAAACGGTAGTCGCGCAGTTCGTCCACCATGATTTCATATGAGGGGAAATAGCAGGCTCTCCCTGCCCCGCCCGAATGGGCGGACACTATCTGCTCAACCGCCAGGAGCAGCGTGCCCTTGCTCAGTTGGTTCTCGTGCAATCCGTCCTTGATATGGCGGATAGGCGACACCGTGAAGATAAAACGCTTGTCAGGATACGCCTCCACTATCGGCAGCCACACCGACACCACCTCTTCCACACCCAGACGCCTGCGCGCAAACCGGTCTGCGGGCATCTTGTGGCAGTTAGCCACCACCTGTCCGTCCCGCTCATACACCCATGCCGTGCCGAATGTCACAATCACCACGTTGGCTTCGCGGAGTGCCGTTTGCAGCACGCGGATACTCTCTCCGCACCGTGCCGCAGCCGTCTCTTTGTCCGCGGCGGAGCACGCGCCATGGTGGTACATCGAATGCCACAAACCGCCGTACTCCACCAACTCGGGCACCTCATGCAGCATCAGCGCGTTGGCGATGGATACTGGGTTGTATAGCGTGCCGAATGGGTTTGCCGTCACTTGGAAATAGTATTCCCCCATCTTCGCCGCCACATTGTCCGCGAAACACGAACCGAGCATCAGCACTTTGTCCTCATACCCGATATGCCACTCCGAGGGCGCTATATATACAGGTGTACTCCACTTCATCACTTGCCATTCATAACCGGTTACTCAAAGTGCATCACCCTTGCAGGGCTAATTTTCGTTACAATCGCCGAAGGTGCCAGCAGTATCACCCACGACACCAGCAACGTTCCCGCATTCAGCAGTGC
>CAKUUM010000063.1 GCA_934692905.1 uncultured Bacteroidales bacterium | reverse complement strand
ATGTCAGGCTTCACCTCTCTGATAGTGCGGCATAGGCGTGGTATCTCCTTCAGGTACCCTGCAGCACCTTTCCCCCTAACGCCGAAACGCTCTGTTTCAACGTCTCCCGATGCTGTCAAAGCCACCATCTGCTCCTCTATAAAAGGAGTAAAATGCCCCCCCTTATCCGATGCCACTATCAGTACTTTCATTACCGTTAACTACCGTTATATTTACTTCCTCATTCTGATGACCTTCGCGGGATTGCCACCGACAATGGCATAGTCGGGTACGTCGTGAGTTACCACTGCTCCCGCACCAATAATACTATGCGCGCCTATACGTTTGCATCCGGGTAGGACTATCACTCGTGCACCTATCCATACATCGCCGCATATCTCCAATGGCGTGTTTGAGTTTGTCTCGGGTTCCGTTCCTATAGGCACATCGGGGTTTGCGAATGAGTGTACCCCCCCCCAGAAAGAGGACATTCTCGCCCATCAATAGCCCGTCATGAACGGTCAAAGGACGGTTGTGAGAACAGAAGTCTTTACCTATGCCGACGTTGTTACCCACTCGAAAATGCTTGCCATTGCCGATATATGCCCCCTGCTCCACATTGACCGATGCGCCGCACTCTGCAAACAAATGCTTGGCACAGCGATAACGAAGCCTGTATGCCATTTTACCCAATACGGGTATAGTGGACTTGGGCAACTTACGGGCAAAGGCGTAATAGACTATCAGCCAAAACGTTCTCATCGCTCTGCGCGGACGGGATTGTGGAGGAAGTCCTCGTAGGCAAGGCGGATACCGTCTTCGAGTTCGGTCTTGTAGGTCCAACCGAGAGCAGTGGCTTTGGATACATCCAGCAGTTTGCGGGGAGTGCCATTCGGACGAGTGGTGTCCCATTCGATACGGCCCTTGTATCCGATGACCTTGGCTACGAGTTCAGTCAGTTGTTTGATAGTCAGTTCTTTGCCTGTACCTGCATTGACGGTCTCATTACCCGAATAATGGTTCATCAGGAATACACAGAGGTTAGCAAGGTCGTCCACGTAGAGGAACTCCCGCAGCGGACTGCCGTCGCCCCAACAGGTAACGCTCTCTGCCCCACTCTCTTTCGCCTTGTGGAAACGGCGTATCAGTGCGGGTAGCACATGCGAGTGCTCGGGATGGTAGTTGTCATTGGGTCCGTAGAGGTTGGTCGGCATCACGGAGATATAATCCGTACCGTATTGGCGGTTAAGAAACTCGCAGTACTTGAGCCCGGAAATCTTTGCCAAAGCATACGCCTCATTTGTCTTCTCCAAAGCCCCTGTGAGCAGGCAGTCCTCCTTCATGGGTTGGGGTGCCATACGGGGATAGATACAACTGGAGCCGAGGAACTCGAGTTTCTTGCAGCCGTTCTTCCATGCCGAGTGAATGACGTTCATCTCAAGCGTCATGTTGTCGTACATAAAATCGGCAAGCGCATTCTGGTTGGCAACAATACCGCCCACCTTAGCCGCAGCCAGGAAGACATATTCGGGCTTCTCTTGGGCGAAAAATGCCTCCACAGCCTCCTGACGACAGAGGTCCAACTCCTTGTGCGTGCGCGTGATGATATGGGTGTATCCCTGACGCTGCAACTCACGAACAATGGCACTGCCCACCATTCCGCGGTGCCCTGCCACATAGATTTTGCTATTCTTTTCCATCTTGCGTATAGTCTATAACTCACTTTCTTTCATACGTTCCGCATTCTCTGCCACCTGGAGGGCATCGATTACCCCTTGTATGTCGCCGTCCATAAAGGCTTGGAGGTTATATACCGTGTAGCCGATACGGTGGTCGGTGATACGCCCTTGGGGATAGTTGTAGGTGCGAATCTTGGCAGAGCGGTCACCCGTCGAGACCATGGTCTTGCGCCTTGCGGCAATGTCGTCGATGTACTTCTGATGCTCCTTGTCGTAGATTTGCGTACGCAGGCGCGCGAGTGCGCGTTCCTTATTCTTGGGCTGGTCGCGGGTCTCGGTACATTCAATCAATATCTCCTGAACCTCTCCCGTATTCGGGTTCTTCCAGTTGTAACGCAAGCGGACACCCGACTCCACCTTGTTCACATTCTGTCCGCCGGCACCTCCCGAACGGAAGGTTTCCCATTTGATTTCGCCCTCGTTGATATGCACTTCAAACTCATCCGCCTCGGGCAATACTGCCACAGTGGCTGCCGAAGTATGCACACGCCCTTGCGTTTCAGTAGCAGGTACCCGCTGCACACGATGCACACCCGATTCGTACTTGAGCGTGCCATATACGTTTTGCCCTGTGACATTGAAGATTATCTCCTTGTAACCGCCTACGGCACCTTCCGAGAATGACGAAACGGTGTATTTGAAGCCGTGGAGTTCAAAATACTTGGTGTACATGCGGAAGAGGTCGCCGGCAAAGAGAGCCGCTTCGTCACCTCCCGTACCGCCACGTATTTCCATGACGACATTCTTGCTGTCCTCGGGGTCTTGGGGCAGGAGCATGAGTTTCACCTCTTCCTCAAGGGCGGGGATCTGCGGTTCGAGGGCATCTATTTCGGCACGTGCCATCTCTTTGAGTTCCTGGTCCTGCTCGTTGAAGAAGATTTGCTTTGCCTCCTCAAGGTCGGCAAGGGCTTTTTTGTACTTCTCCGCCGAGGAGAGGACACGCTCGAGGTCGTGGTACTCACGGTTGAGACGCACGTAGCGTGCCTGGTCGGCAATCACCGCGGGGTCGGTGATAAGCAGACTCACTTCATGGAACTTGGCTTCAAGACCTTCTATCTTATCTAATATATCCATAAATTCTTACTTCTTCATTTTCAATTCTTCATTCTTATCCACCTCACGCCAGTACTCGTCGGATGGTGTGCCGCCCTCTGCTGCCATCTTGAGGTTCTGCATAAAGCGCTCCACACGCCAGTCGAT
Organism: uncultured Bacteroidales bacterium; assembly: GCA_934692905.1. Lineage (GTDB taxonomy): Bacteria > Bacteroidota > Bacteroidia > Bacteroidales > Paludibacteraceae > Colicola. Next base: position 2,970 of record CAKUUM010000063.1, on the reverse strand, counting down.
GGTCTCGCTATAGACCTTGCGGGAGATAAATATGCGGAAGAACCACCCGAACTTGATATGCACATCAATTGACATATTGGTGGTGCTGTCACTGGTCGGCAACACGTGGAAGTTCCCCCACGCTTCCTTGAGGATAGTCCCCGAATAGTAAATATCCACCCGTATGTCACGGCGGTCACCCGCCATGGTATCGGTCACGAGACTCTCGATGACGGCGTCCTTGAACTGCGGTTTGCCGTTGACGAGAATGTCGAAAAGCAGCCTGCTGTAGTGCGTCTCGGGGTTGTATTCGGACTCCTTCCAGATGAGATAGATGGCGTTTTTGCTGTCGTCTGTCTGCTCGCCCGTACCTGCAAACGCCCACGGTGAGAGCAGTTGGGGGTCGGTCTGTAGTTGGTGTATCAGCGTATCAATCACCGCATTGCATGCCTCGGCATTGGCATTGACCTCCACGGGACATTCGGTATGGAACGTGCTCTGCGAATAGGTGGTGAGCATGACCAGGAAAACGAACAATAATTTCATAGAAGTAATAAGTAATAGTTAATTGGTTGCGTTGAGCAGTTTCTCCATATTCTGCTCACGGTGAATGAGTTGCACCTCGACGCCGAACTTCTTGTTGATGTGCTCCGCCATCTTCTCCGCCGCATACACCGAGCGGTGCTGCCCGCCTGTGCAGCCAAACGAGACCATGAGGTTCTGGAAACCGCGGTCCATATACCGCTTGACGCTGAAGTCCACCAACTGATAGGCTTGTTCGAGGAAGGGCGTTATCTCGCCATCCTCTTCGAGGAATTTGATGACATTCTCATCCATGCCAGTGAAGAAGTTGAAGCGCTCGTACTTGCCGGGGTTGTTGATGGCACGGCAGTCGAACACAAAGCCTCCACCGTTGCCAGAACTGTCAGCGGGGATACCTTTTTTATAAGAGAAACTATACACACGCACCACCAGCGGTTTGCGCACGCCGACCTCCTTGAACTGTTTCATTTCGGTCATATTCTGCAGTACCTCAATGAGATACGGGTAGTCGTCGCTTGCGTATTTGAGCAGTTCGCGCAGGTTCTCAATGGCAAAGGGGATGGACTGCAGGAAGTGCGGTTTTTTCTCGAAGTAACCGCGGAAACCGTATGCGCCAAGCACCTGCATGGTGCGGAAAAGCACAAAGTGCTTGAGCGTATCGTAAAACTCATCCTTGTTGATGGGCATGTAGTTTTGCAGTTCGTTGAGGTAGATTTCGATGAGTTCCTCACGCAAATCGGGATGGAAATTCGCCTTTGCCTGCCAGAGGAACGATGCCACGTCATAGAACACCGGTCCGCGTCTTCCACCTTGGAAATCAATGAAATACGGGACTTCTTCGCCGTCGGCTTCGGTACGCACCATCACGTTGCGCGACTGGAAATCGCGGTACATGAAAGCGTTCATGCGGTTCTGCAGGAGGATGTAGGCAAGCCGCTCGAACTCGTTTTCCAACTTGTCTTCCTGAAAGTCAAGCCCTGTGGCCTTGAGGAAGCAGTATTTGAAATAGTTGAGGTCCCACAGGATAGAGCGCAGGTTGAACTCGGGTTGCGGGTAGCATTGGTTGAAGTCAAAATCCTGAGCACCAACTACTTGGAACTTCGCCAACGCCCGCATGGTACGGCGTAGCATCTCCTTCTCCTTGGCAGAGAAGACCCCCGTCTTGCGCCCTTCGGCGATATAGTCAAAAAGCAGCGTATTGCCCAAGTCCTGTTGCACATACGACATCTCGTCGTCGCTCACCGCCAACACTTTCGGCACATTGAGCCCCTGCTCCAGAAAATGCTGCGCCATGTAGAGGAAGGCGTGGTTCTCGTCATGCGACGTGCCCTGCACACCGATGAGGGAAGTGGTTTCGTCTTCACTGACGATGCGATAGTACTTGCGGTTGCTGCCAGAGGCAGTCAATGCCGTTTGGTCGCCGGCTTTCTTGCCGGTGGCTTCATAGAAGAGTTGATAGAGTGATTTTGCCATAGTTGTCACTTTGCCGAACAGCCTGCAAAGTTACATAAAATCCGCCATTTATACAAATCACCTCAAAATATCTCATAAGACAAGCCTCCCCCTGCTGTCTTCGCGGACTGTATTCATACGTCAAAGAACACGGGCTGCTCACGTCAGCAGCCTACCGGTAATATCTATTAGTACCACAAAAAGGACCTTATATATAGCCCCCAAAAAAGCACCCGTTTGTTGGTGGTTGGTTATAGGATAGCACACATTTCGTGGGTCTGCCGCGGGTCAGTCACTGGGCTATTATGGGTCAGTCCTGATTTTTCCGCAATCGTGCCAATATCTTCTCCAGATTCCAATACAAAGATAATACAAAATCGTCCAAAATCCAAATTTATTTTCGTTTTTTCGCCCAAATGGCTCATTTTGCAATTTCGGCTTGTAACCCACTGACACTCAATGCCCAAAAATCTTCATTTTTTCACCCCTTTCCCTGCACTTTTCCAAAAACGGCGTTTTTAATAAAAGTTATATTTCAATGCCTATCAAAACGGCAAACAGACCATTTGCCGTTTTGATAGGCATTTCACATTTCCGTTGCCGGCGACGGAACACCACTGCGAAACTGATGTTGGCAGACTAAGCATTTGTACAATTACACGCCTTTGCGTGTGCCATTTTTCTTTGTTTTGACCGCCCCGCACAGAAGGCATTTTTTCTTGTTCATTTGCGGCATTTTTAGGGATTTTGAATGCCACAAAGATACTATATATCAGCGATATACAAAGAAATCAGCCTGCCAAATGACCCATAGGGCGGTTCCAAACGTCGATTTTTAGTCTGAACCTTTTGAAACGCCTGCAACGCCCTATTCATCGGACAGAAACCCACTTTTCAGCCTGCAATTTGACCCATAGACCCGAAAAAAGAGCCGATTTCTTGGATGTGATAAAGTTGCTTAAAGTCATTGTAACCTCTGTCGAAAACATAATAAGC
>CAKUUM010000062.1 GCA_934692905.1 uncultured Bacteroidales bacterium | reverse complement strand
CCTCTTGTTAACAGGGTGCATACCAAGTGTGGTGGAGGTAGGCACATACCATATATTGGGCGGGTACAATAGTGGCGGCCCCACCCTGCAACCCCGCTACAATGATATCCGTGTGTATAGCCTGAGAAACCGCAAGGACACCATTGATTTTGTGGTAGGCGACACGAGTAGTGTGAAGAAGCCTGTGTTCCTGTTCCTGCAAGGTTCCTTACCCGTGCCTGTAATAAGGGACGACGGTGAGGAGATGTTTCGCAATGGGCACAATACCTCTCTTATGGCAAGTCACTTTTGGTTATTGGATAGTGTGATAACCACGGACTTTCACATAGTGGAAATATCGTACCCCTATACACCGGTCATCGCAGATGCCGCGCTGCTGGATGAACACGCGGCATATCGCCCTGACGGCAAGAATGGGTGGACAGGGATAGTATCTTTGTGTACGGACACTCTATGGGCGGGTATATAGCCCCGTTGGTTGCCAATAAGAACAGGCACGTGACGGCAGTAGGTATATCGGGTATGGGACCGATGGGGGTAGTGCCGAACACGATACTGACCGCGCGTGTGCAAGCCATGGACGGTAAGATAACCGAGAGCGAAGCAAGAACGCTGATTCAGCAGGAGTACAACAATTGGCTGTATTGCCGTGATAGCACGGACGCGCAGTCATTGGCTCGGGGTACTACGGGGTTGTTGCCCCGTGGATGGAAGAGTCTCTCTACGCCGCAAATGGATTTGATAGCAGGTATGAAGCAGCCCGTATTCATTGCCTATGGCACCAAGGACTACATCAGCCTGCCTTGCGAGTGGCTGCCGTTGTATTTCATCAACCATCACAAGACGAATTACTCTATCTGCCCATACCCGGGCGGACACAACTTTGAGTCTCAGGACGGGAACGGTAATTATAATCGGGAAAACAAGATACGTAGTTGGCATCGTGTTACAGCGGACTTTGCCAAGTTTGTAAGGAGGACAACATATTGATATATGAGGTGAAGCCGACGACCTGTGACAAGTGCCGATATGCGGTATTTGCACGAACAGGAGGCAAGATAAATAAAATTTTAGTGCTATGACAGACAAGTTAAGAATGAGCGCACTCAATGCAAGAGAGGCGCAGTGCATCAGAGGTGGTGACGGAGACAATGGGGGTACAATAATTCCTGAAGGGTATGGACCCGACAATCCGATACCCAACGACAACACTACGGTTGTGAAGAAAGATCCCATACCTGACATTCCCCTTAATCCCGCACCAGCCGAAGGAGGAGTTGTAGCGATGCCGTAAACATAAGGCATTTTTTCGGATAGGGACATAAACTGAGTATTGTACTATCTATGTCCCTATCCATATATTAATTTTCATAATCATACATACTTATGTATCGTATTTTAAAATCGACCATATTCATTGCCTTTGCTGCCTTAGTGGGCTGCACACCTCACGTAACCTGTACGGATATCCCACACGTATTAGGCGGTTTCCATAGCGGCAAACGCCCGTGGTTTACAGATATGAAATGCTATTGCATGCCGGCAGATGGGGTTTAGGGTGATAGTATCTGGTTTGTCCGTGCCGATACGGATGACACGCAGAAACCGGTCTTTCTATCTATTCAAGGCTCACTGCCCATGCCGACAATTGTAGATTATGGGCAAGGCTTATATGACCTCGGGTATGACACGCATCTCTATTTCTATGAAGGTCCTTTGCTGGACAGTACTCTGATTGCTGATTATCATATTGTGATAGTATCCCAACCCTATACGCCTGTGATTGCGTCCAAAGAGAAATTGGGTGGCCATGGAGCATACCATGGAGCATACCATGGAGCATACTACCCGAATGGAACAGAAAATGCTTTTGACAGAAATTACAGACTTCATCATCAGGCAGAGATATACACAGACAGGATATGCAAAGTTGTAGATTATCTGATGACGCAAGATTGGGTGGATAAAGATAGTATCTACGTATATGGTCATTCACAAGGAGCCTATATCGCGCCATTGGTCGCTGCTCAGAATAAACATGTAGCAGCCATTGGTATATCGGGGTTAGGACCATTGGGCGGCACACTTACCGATGTGCTGGAAGACAGAATCTTGGCACTACGGGGAGATATCACAGAGGAAGAAGCATGGCACCGCCACTTGGTAGAATACAGCAATTGGGTATATTGCCGTGATTCAACAGACTTAGCGACTATTGATAAGATTAAAGGAGATTTGCCGAGTACCTACTTGAGTTACGGGCACTCCCACATGGAACTGATTGCCACTTTGAAGCAGCCTGTTTTCTGTGCCTACGGAACCAAGGACTTGCATGCCATAACCTGTGATTGGTTGCCTCTATATTTTATCACTCATCACAAGACAAATTATGAAATGATTGCCTACAAAGGTCGTGGGCACAACTTTGAGTTGCCTGCTAGCGGTGCTATAAAAAATAGTGCAGAATATATGTCCGTGTGGCAAGGGGTAACCCGTAGTTTCGTGGAATTTGTCCGTGACATGGAACATCACAGGGGAGTATTGGCGATGTAACTTCAAATGCCTACGTCGTGGCAGTCTAATATATAACAATAACAAGGTGAAGCCGACAGCCTGTGACAAGTACCCGTTTGTGGTACTTGCACGAACAGGAGGCAAAACAACAAACATCCGCAAGTATGATTAACTCATCAACAAGAAAAGTGCTTCAGTATGAAAAAGCACCGCGTATCAGAAGTGGATTAGAGTTCCCGTAGTGATGGAACTTCGTTCTACATTTTGTATTAGTTACGGGGGCACTCCGTATTCGCTATCCCTGAGAGTGCCCTCGTCTGTTCTGTAAGCCTTGTACGTATTTGCGTATTCCAAAGAAAAGCAGTAACTTTGCGCGGACTTATTGTTTTCCCTCTTATATGGATACAAAACAACATACTCTACTCGCTCCTTTCACACTCACAGGAAAGGGGTTGCACACAGGATTGCACATCACAGCGAACTTTCTGCCCGCAGCGGAGAATACGGGCGTGTGTCTCTGCCGTGTTGATTTGCCCGGCAAGCCGACCCACCAAGCCCTTGCCGACTATGTGAGTGCCACCGAGCGCGGTACGGTCTTGGAACACGGCGCATGGAAAATATCCACCGTGGAACATGCCCTCTCGGCGCTCTATGCCCTCGGCGTGGACAACTGCCTTATCGAGTTGGACGGTCCCGAAATGCCTATCCTCGACGGCAGTGCCAAACTATTCGTCAAGGCGATACAGGCGGCAGGCTTGCAGGAGCAGCAGGCGGAACGCAAGGTGTTTGTCGTCAAAGAGCGTATCGAATATGTCTCCGAGCGCGGCAACAAGTTGGTGCTGCTGCCCTCCGACCGGTACGAGGCGGAGGTGATGATTTCTTTCCCGAGCGTGCTGCTGCGTGAGCAGCGTGCCGAACTGCACGACCTGAGCACCTATCCCCGCGAGATAGCCGCCGCACGTACGTTCTGTTTCGTGCGCGAGATTGAGCCGCTGCTGCGTATGGGATTGATTAAAGGCGGCGACCTGCAAAACGCTCTCGTTATTTACGAGACCCAGATGTCGCAGGAGGGCTTGGACTATATGACCGAGAAACTCGGTGCACCGCACTTGGACGCGTCCAAACTCGGTTATCTCTCCCCGCTCAACTACCAGAACGAGCCCGCGCGGCACAAACTCCTCGACCTCATCGGCGATATGTCGCTCCTCGGCTGCTATATCCAGGGCAAACTCATTGCCGAGCGCCCCGGGCACACCTTCAACACCTCCTGCTGCCGCCAACTGCGCAACAAGATAATTCAATAATTACAAATTAAAAATTACACATTATAAATTGATTATGACTCAACCATTAGCATACATCCATCCGGAGGCGAAGATTGACCCCTCCGTGCAAATCGGTCCCTTTGTTTTTATTGACAAAGATGTGGAAATCGGTGCAGGCACTATCATTGATGCCAACGCCACTATCTGCGAGGGCACGCGTATCGGCAAGAACTGCCATATCTTCCCCTCCGCCGTAGTGGGTGCTATTCCGCAGGACTTGAAGTTCAAAGGCGAGAAGACCTACGCTATCATCGGCGACAACACCACCATCCGCGAGTGCGCCACCGTCCATCGCGGTACTGCCAGCAAGGGCAAGACCGTAGTGGGCAACAACTGCCTGATTATGGCATACTGCCACGTGGCACACGACTGCCTGCTCCACGACCATATCATTATGTCCAACGCCACCCAGTTGGCAGGCGAGGTTGTAGTGGACGACTGGGCAATCATCGGCGGCGGTACGCTTGTGCACCAGTTCACCCATATCGGTGCGCACGTGATGATTCAGGGCGGCTCCAAGATCAACAAGGACGTGCCCCCTTACGCTATCGCTGCCCGCGAACCCATCTCCTACTGCGGCATCAACTCCGTCGGGCTCAACCGCCGCGGTTTCAGCAAGGAGCAGATTGCTTCTATCCAGGACACCTACCGCCTCCTCTATATGTCGGGGCTCAACGTGTCGCAAGCCGTGGAGCAGATCCTCGCCACCGTACCCGAGACACCCGAGCGCAACGCCATCCTCGACTTTATCAAAGCCTCCCCCCGTGGCATCATCCGCGGCATAAACTAATGCATAATGCGTAATGCATAATGCATAATGAAAATAATTAACGTATAATTACACGATAATTAACGTTTCTTTTTAATTCAACAAGTATGGAAACAGAAGAAAGAAGTCTCAATTTCATTGAGCAGATTGTAGAGAAAGACCTCGCTGAGGGCAAGAACAACGGCCGTATCCAGACCCGTTTCCCGCCCGAACCCAACGGTTACCTCCATATCGGACACGTCAAAGCCATCTGTATGGACTTCGGTATTGCGGAACGCTACCACGGTGTCTGCAATCTGCGTTTCGACGATACCAACCCCGTCAAAGAGGATGTGGAGTATGTGGACTCCATCCAGCAGGACATCGCATGGTTGGGCTTCCGCTGGGGCAATATCTATTATGCCAGCGACTATTTCCAGCAACTCTACGACCTCGCCATCCGTTTCATCAAAGAGGGCAAGGCATACGTTGATGAACAGACTGCCGAGCAGATAGCCGAGCAGAAAGGTACGCCTACCGAACCGGGTGTGGCTTCGCCTTACCGCGACCGACCCGTAGAGGAGAACCTGCGCCTCTTCGAGGCAATGCAGGCGGGCGAGATTGAGGACGGCAAGATGGTGCTGCGTGCCAAGATCGATATGGCTAACCCCAATATGCACTTCCGCGACCCGATCATGTACCGTATCATCACCACCCACCCGCACCACCGCACGGGGCGCAAGTGGAATGTCTATCCGATGTACGATTTCGCGCACGGTCAGAGCGACTATTTCGAGGGCGTCACCCATTCGATCTGTACCCTCGAGTTCGTCGTTCACCGTCCTTTGTACGACTATTTCCTCGACCAGTTCGTAGAGGGCGACTACCGTCCGCACCAGTATGAGTTCAACCGACTGAATATCACCTACACCGTGATGTCGAAGCGCAAGATGCTCCAACTCGTCAAAGAGGGGCTTGTGCGCGGCTGGGACGACCCCCGCATGCCGACCGTTTGCGGTCTGCGCCGCCGCGGTTATACCGCCGAGGCAATCCGTGCGTTCATCGACCGTATCGGCTACACCAAGGTAGAGGGTATGATTGATGTCAGCCTGCTGGAGCACACCGTGCGCGAGTGCCTCAAAGAGACCGCGCCGCGTGTCTGCGCTATCTTCGACCCCGTCAAACTCGTTATCACCAACTACGAGGGCGACGGTGAGACCATCACCGCAGAGAATATCGACGGACATCCCGAACTCGGTACGCGCGAGATGCAGTTCGCTCGCGAACTCTATATCGAGCGCGGCGACTTTCTCGAAGAGGCGGACAAGAACTTCTTCCGTCTCAGCCCCGGCGGACGGGAGGTGCGGCTCAAATCGGCGTATATCATCCAAGC
>CAKUUM010000061.1 GCA_934692905.1 uncultured Bacteroidales bacterium | reverse complement strand
TAAACTCCGTATAGACCTCATTGAAGGTCGTTGCTTCGGGAGGTTCATAGCCCCAACGTTGGTCCTGCCCGATAATACATAAGCCTGCAAATTGCCGATAGCAAAGATGCACAATAGTGAGATAATAGATAATCTTTTCTTCGTATCAGTAGTATTTTGTTGTGTACGTCTCGGATAATTGTTGTTGCAGCGCAGGTACTGACCTATACACATAAAAAACGCGAGCGGGACTTGCTCACGTTGCGGCTGTCAGAAATGCCTAGTAGAACACAAGTCACGCCCGCGCAACACAACACGGACGTTTGCTTGACTTGTTCATATTCTACACTATTGAAGTTTCTGACATTCCAACGTGAATAGAACAATAGCAAACGCTAAAGTTAGGAGTGATATGTCATGCAAACCGTCGGCGCACTCCTTTCCGCCGAATGGCTGTATCGGGTGCAAAATTACTATATCTTTTGCAGATATGCAAACGGAAATATCAATAAAACATGAAAAATGTGGCAAAATCTGTATAAGAAAGACGTGATTATATAAAAAAGCGGCTACATACATAGAGTAGGCAGCCGCGGGGAACAGGGTAGGGGGATTCGTTGTGTGGGGAGTCGTGGTTTAGTGGATGCTCTTGCCCATGGCGTACGCCTTTTGCAGGGCAGGGTGTCCCTCTATCTCGCCCATATCAGTGACCCCGCCGGCGAATACGTGCCCCGCCAGACGGGCATGCTCGAAGCAGGCTATCCAGCCGTTCAAGCCGTGCTCTGCGCCCTCGGGAGTCATCTCCTCGTCTTCGGCTGCCGTGGTGAGCAGATAGATGTCGCGGAAGTGGTAGTCCGATGAGAACAGCGGGTTTGCACGGTCGAGGAGCGTCTTCATCTGCCCGCTCATCTCATAGTAGTAGATGGGGGTTGCGAAGACGATGGCATCGGCATCGTGCATCTTGTCCACCATGGCGGGCGCATCGTCGCGAATGACGCAGCGCAAGGTTTTGGTGCAAGCGAGACAGCCTTTGCAGAAACGCAGGTCTTTGCCGCGGAGGGAGATGGTCTCCACCTCGTTGCCCGCCTCTTGTGCGCCGCGCGCAAATTCTTTAGCCAGCGCGTCCGAATTGCTCTTCGGGCGCAGACTGGTAGTGATAATCAATACTTTCATATCTGTTTTGTTGGTTTTATGTTCTTGTTTTGTCAGCATATTCTCCCGACAAGGTCTCGGTATCCTCTCGGGAATCACCTATTAATCACCTATCAATCACCTATTGATTACCCGATGAAGACACGAGGATAATGTGTAATGCACAATGCGTAATGCGCAATGGCTATTGATGGCAATTTTGTGCTTTATGGTTTCAGCGGTCCGTAGAAATACGATGCCGTCGCGCCGCCGTCTATGAGGAAATCGGAACCCGTGATAAAAGCCCCTTTCTCGCTCATCAACAGTTCGGCTACGTTGGCTACCTCGTCCGCCGTACCCGGGCGTCCCGCAGGACACTTGGCAAACATGTTCTTGTAGAAATCGCCCCGCGGACCGTTGAACTCGTCAATCGCCAGCGGCGTGACAATAATCCCTGGTGAGATAGAGTTGATGCGTGCGCCGCGCTTGCCCCACAGCACTGCCTCCGCCATCACGCGCTTTACGTTGCAGCGTTTTGCCAACTGGTAGGCGTGCAGCGTGTCGCGTATCTGCGCGGGCTGCAAGAGGGGCAGCGACAGAAGTTTCTCGGTGGGCGTGGTGGCTAACTGCTCGTCCTCTTCGGGCGTGAGTGCAGGCATACGGTGTCCCGACTGGCTGGAGATGGTTACGCCCGTGCCGCCTGTGCGGATCACCTTTCCCACCTCCTCCAACAGCACCGCCGTGCCGTACAAATCCACACGGAGAATGGTCTCTATCGGTGCCTGGCTGGGCGATACGCCTGCCGCATTGACGAGCATAGTGATGTCGCCAAAGGTCTGTGCCATAGCGATATAGCGCTGTATCGATTCGCGCGAAGCAAGGTCTATCTCGGTTGCCACGGCGTGGAACCCTGCGTTGGTGAGCGTCTCTGCCACTGCCTGCGCATTGCCCAGACGTTTGTCGCCCACGACAATCTGTTTGCCGGTACCCATACGGCGCGCGATAGCCATACCTATCTGCCCCGCACCTACTAAAAGAAGTACATCCATACACTCAAAAACTATAAACTATCAACTTTCCAACTTCTCTCAACACTCAACTCTTAACTCTCAACAGTCAACTAAGCGCAGCGACCACGTCTTCCACCATTTGCGGGACGGTCAGGCGGTTGGCAGCAAGCAGGTCGGCTACGTGGTAGCGGTCTTCGAACTGTTTGCGCTCGCCGCGGACAAGGACACGCATGTCGCTGTCGCCGTAGTAGCGGGCAATCTTTTCGCCCCAACCGCCGTCAATCTGTCCGTCTTCGAGGGTGATGACCACCGTGTGGGCGGCTTTCAGGTTGTCGAGGGTCTCGGTGTCCAGAGCGGTGATAATACGCGGGTTGACAAGTGTGGCATCGATGCCCTCTTGGGCGAGTGCATTGCGCAGAGTATCACCGAGTTGGAAATATGCGCCCAATCCGAGGATTGCCACGCGGCTGCCCTTGTGTGCCACCTCATACGCAGGCTTTGACCAGTCTGTTTGCGTACATTGTATATTGCGCGAGATGACGCCGTTTACGGGTACGCGTATAGCCACGGGGTGTTCGCGGTAGGCGATTGCCCAATCCATCATCGCCAGATACTCCTCTTTGCAGGTCGGCGCCAAGTAGATGAGGTTCGGGATATTCATCAGTAGCGGAATGTCGTAGAAGCAGGTGTGCGTGACGTCGTTCATGCTCTCGATGCCGCCCCAGAAGACAAGCATCAGCGCAGGGTTGTCGTTGATACACAGGTCTTGCTGCAACTGGTCGTAGGTGCGCTGGATAAACGTGCTATAGACGCCCCACACGGGTTTTGCCCCGCGTTTGGCAGCCCCCGAAGCCAGTGCCACAGCCGTCTCTTCGGCGATACCTACATCCACGAACTGCTTGCCCGCACGCTCGCGACGCTGTTTGTTGAACCCGAACACGGCAGGCGTACCCGATGTGATGGCGAACAGCTCGGGGTGCGACGGCATCAGCGACAGCAAGTGCTCGGCAGTCAGTGTCTCGTAGGTCTCGCCCGCCGGGGCTGCGAACTTCGGCTTGCCTGTCTCAAGGTCGAAAGGCATACCCCAGTGCCAAGCCTCTTTGTTCTGCTCGGCAAACGAGAGTCCTTTTCCCTTCAACGTGTTGATATGCACTACGATAGGGTGGTCAATGTCCTTTACTTGTTCAAATGCCTTGATGAGCGCGTCCACGTTGTTGCCTTCGTCCACATAGAGGTAGTCGAGACCCATCGCGCGGAAGAGGTTGCATTCGGCTTTCCCCTTGGTCTCGCGCAGCAGCATCAGGTTCTTGTAGATACCGCCGTGGTTCTCTGCGATGGACATCTGGTTGTCATTCACGATGATGATAAAGTTGCTCTGCAACTCCGAACCGGCTACATCCAAGCCCTCCAATGCCTCGCCGCCGCTCAACGAACCGTCTCCGATCACGGCAATCACATTCTCTTTGCCGCCCTGCAAGTCGCGGGCTTTCACGAGTCCGCATGCCAAACTGACGCTGGTCGAGGTGTGTCCGATCACAAAGTGGTCGTGTGCGCTCTCCGAGGGCTCGCTGTAGCCCGATACGTCGTCGTAGTGCCGTGCGTCCATAAACGCCTCTTTGCGCCCAGTGAGTATCTTGTGCGGGTAACTCTGGTGCGAGACATCGAAGACAATCTTGTCTTCGGGCGAGTTGAACACGTAGTGCAGCGCCACAGTCGCCTCCACCATACCGAGGTTCGGACCGATATGTCCGCCGTGTTCGCTTACTTTCTGCAGCAGGTAGTGCCGCGTTTCGTCTGCCAGTATGTGCAACTCCTCTCGGTTGAGTTGCTTGATGTCCTTCGGACCGTTAATTTTTTCGAGAACCATAGTTGTAGTTATGAATTATGGTTTATAATGCATTATATTGCTCGTCCGTGACGGGCTCGAGCCACTCGTTGCCCGTCTTGGTGTCGCCTTGTAGGGGCTCTGCGGCAATGTGTGTCACCACGTGCTGGAACCAACTGTCGCGGGTGGCGCCATGCCAGTGCTTTACGCCCACGGGAATGTCCACTACATCGCCCGCTTTCAGTCGGCGGGCGGGCTTTCCCCACTCCTGATACCAGCCTTCGCCTGCCACGCAAATCAGTATCTGGCGGGCGTCGTGGTGGATATGCCAGTTGTTACGGCAGCCTGGCTCAAAGGTCACATTGTTGATAGCCTGCTCACCGCCCACCAACGGCGCGATGTACGATTGCCCGATGAAGTACTGCGCATAAGCGTCATTGGTGTTGCCCACCTCGAATGTAAGACGGCTCTTGGATGCCAGATGGCGTGCCAATGCCGTAGCGGCCGCCACAGTCTCTGCGGGTACCCCTGCCGTTTGGGCAATGCGGCTGTGCGATTGGTGCTGCGGTTCGGTGCCCTGCATTGCGGCTAACGCGCTGACTGTCACTAATTCGCGCTGCTGATAAGTGAGCACGTCGCGGGCGAAAATATCACCAAAGAGATGCGCCTTCAGGTAGTAGTCTTCGGCAGGGCAGAAGGCATAGGTGAATGCGCCACAGAGTTGTGTCTGCACAGCCGTGCCTTGTTTCAGAGCATCATAGCCGGCAGGCATTGGCGACGCTTCTGTACCTTTCTCGGTGACAATGCCTGCCGCTTCACGCTCTTTGAGAACGTTTTGCAGTACGCCCAATGCATTGAGTGAGCGCGGGAAACCCGTGTAGGCATAGAGGTGGGAGAACACTTCTTTCAGTTGGTTTACGGTCAAGCCGTTGGCAAAAGCCTGCTCTATGGCGGGCTTCAACGACGCAAGGTCGCCCGTGGCCTCATACGTTGCGAGTGCCACCAACGACTCTTGTTGAGGAGTTAAAACATTGGTATTCATAGTTTTTTGAGCCATTATGTGTCGCCCGCACAGCAGCGCGGACAACAGGATGATGATTGTTTTCTTCATATACTTTGCTTTTACGGCTGCAAAAGTACTACAAAAAGAGAAAACCGCCAAGACACCTTATATAAAATAGTGAATACGGGTACGCCTTTCCGTAATCGGGGTAAGAGACGGGTTAGTCTGTGTGCTCTATCTGTTTTATCACCCTCGCGGGGTTGTCCACAGCCACGGAGTAGGGTGGGATATCTCTGGTCACCACGGCACCCGCGCCGATGACGCTGCCCTTGCCTATGGTCACCCCCGGCAGCAGTATCGCACCGCCGCCAATCCACACCTCGTCCTCAATACGGATAGGATGCGCGTAGGTGCGGCACCAGAAATCGGAGTCCGGATTGTCACTATGGTTGCGCACAGATGGGTCGGTTGAGTGCGTGGCGGTGTACATCTTCACATCGGACGCAATCAGCACGCGGTCGCCGATGTCTATGCAGTTGTCATCCACGAAGGTGCAGTTCATGTTGATAATCAGTTGGTTACCAATGTGGATATTTTTCCCGAACTCGCAATGGAAATCAATATCCACATGACGTGTTCGCCAACGCTCCCGAACAACTCTTTCAGAATGGCTTGTTTGCTTTCCTCGTCCGAATAGTCGCAATTGTTCAGTTGCCTAACCAACCGCTTGGCACGCAGTGCAAGACTTGTAATTGACTCGTCTCCCATAAACATCTCACCCGCCATACATTTCTCCAATTCACTTTTCATATCAATACTGCTCTTAAAAACGTAGCAAAGATACTACAAATATCGAAGCCATGCAAATGTTATTCGTTTTTTACTACTGATGCGTTAACTTTGCAATGTTTTTTAGAATAGATTTAGTTGGTCTTTGAAAGTTTGATTTGATTGCTGTTTATCACGAGGCTTGGTGAGCAAATCCTTGATAGAGGTTCGTTCCAATGCAGATACACAAAGTAATGTTGCGACCTCCGTAATCGTGTAGGCAGTCTTGTGCTCAGCCTTGATATTTGCGACAAGTAATTTAACGTGAGTTCGATATAAGGGGAAGGCTCCGCCCAAGTTGAGGAATCATCACATACATCTATATTTTATAGTG
>CAKUUM010000060.1 GCA_934692905.1 uncultured Bacteroidales bacterium | reverse complement strand
CCCAACGAGGGTTATGAGTTCGACCAACTGACTGTAATGAATGGCACAACCCAAGTGGCTGTAGAAATAACCACCGATGGCAAATACACCTTTGTCATGCCCGCCGGCAACGTGGAAATCTCTGCCACCTTCAAGGCGATATACTACGACATTGTCATTGTGCCTCCGGTAAGCGGCACCGTAACCGCTGACAAACAGACGGCACACATCGGCGAAACAGTAACGCTGACCATTACGCCCAACGAGGGCTACGAGTTGGACGCAATCCATGTGATGAACGGCACAACGGCATTGACGGTGGTTCCTGTGGAAGAAGGAATATATACATTCGTCATGCCCGCAAACGACGTCGTGATATCTACCCTGTTCAAGGAGGCAACAGGAACCGGTATCAACGATATACCTGCTACAGAGGCAACTCCGCGCAAAGTATTCCGCAACGGACAATTCCTCATCATTAGTGGCGGCAAGACCTACACCTTCACCGGCGAAGAGGTACACTAAATTACCACTATAGAACGGGCTTCCCATATTCTACGGAGACAATCGCATCTCGGTGGAATATGGGAGTCCTGTTGTTAACGGGGGTTGCATATTTCGGAGAAAAGCAGTATTTTTGCAGTTGATTATGGTATTTTGATTTTTATGGCTAAGTACAACTGGACCTTTGCCACGATAGGTGGCACCACACGAGTAAAGATTCAATCGGGCGAGGATATTCGCCACCTTGGAGAATTAGACGAGAAGTTATGGACTGTCCTCTCCTGCCCCGTGGCGGGATTGGAGATACCCGAGGAGAGCCTGCGGCTGGTGGACATCTCGGGCGACGGCAAGATACACGTACAGGAGGTTGTGGCTACCGCCGACTGGCTGTGTGCCCGGCTCCAAGACCCCAAAGTGCTGCTGTCTGGCAAAGCCCAACTCCGTCTGACAGATATTGCCGACGATACCATACGTGCCACCGCAGCCAAGATAGCCAAGGGCGACAAAATCACATTGGACGACGTCAATAACGCCCTTGCGAATTGTGCATTGAGCATTGAGCATTGCCCGTTGCCCGAAGCCCCCTACCCCGCGGACATTATGGCTGCCTACAAGGCGTGCCAACAGCCTTACAACGACTACTTCACCACGGCTCGTCTCCAGTCCTTGGGCTTGGCAACCCTGCCCGCAGATGCCCCCGTACCGGGTATACAGGAAGAGGAGTTCCGCGATATGGGCGCAAAAATTGCTGCATACGAAGCGGCTGTTAACGAGGCGGATACAGCCAATACTGCCGCCCTCACCGCAGCCCAAGCCGACTATATGCCACTGCGCAAGTTGCTGCTCCTCACCCGTGATTTCTACACGCTGTTGCGCAACTTCGTGTCCTTTCAGGACTTCTACGCAAAACGGGAAACCAACAACGTGAAACCACTTTACGTTCGCGAAGCCAACAATCAACACGTAAGTAATGAACGTGAGCGCAACGAACACAAAGCGGCTATCTTCCAGGCGGGTACATTGGTGATTGACCAGCGTGCCTGCCACCTATGCTTGCGCGTGAACGATATGGCAAAGCACGATGCGCAGGCGGCTGCCAGCGGCATGTTCCTCATCTATTGCAACTGCACCTACCAGGCGACGGGCGAGAAGATGCAGATAGTGGCAGCCATGACGGTGGGCGACATCCGCAACCTCAAAGTGGGCAAACATGCCCTCTTCTACGACCGTCAGGGGCGCGATTGGGAAGCCGAAGTGGTGAAGATAATCGACAACCCCATATCCATTGCGCAGGCGTTCTGGAGTCCGTACCGCAAATTCGGGGAGTGGCTGACCAACCTCATCAACAAGTCGGCGGCAGACAAGGAAAATAAGGCTTTCGCGGACATCACAGCCAAGGTGCAGGAGAACGCTCAGAAGCCCATTGAAGAGAAACCCGCCGAAAAAGTGCAAGCCTTCGACATCGCCAAGTTCGCCGGTATCTTTGCTGCCATAGGCATGGCGGTTGGGTATATCGGGGCTTTCATCACCAGCGTCGTGGGCGGTTTTGCCAAACTGACATGGTGGCAAGATATTTTGGCTATCGTTGCTATCCTGTTGGTAATCAGCGGACCTGCTATGATTATGGCGTGGTTCAAACTGCGCAAACGCAATCTCTCACCGCTGCTGAATGCCAACGGTTGGGCGGTGAATGCCGACGCTATCGTGAGTGTGATGTTCGGCGGCACGCTGACCGAGCAGGCGCAATTCCCTCTGCTGAAAGCCCCCAAAGGCAAACTGGGCAAAGGTGGCAAGCGGGCTATCGCCATTGCGGCTGTCATGGTGGCATTAGCCATCGCAGTCCTGGTGCTGTACCTCTTGGGGTACCGCCCGTGCGCATGCTGCTAAGATAGTACAAACTAAAGGTTCATGAACATGGAAAACAAGTCAAAGAAAGTGGCATTGGTGCTTGCCTCGGGCGGCGCAAGGGGCATGGCGCATATCGGCGCTATTGAGGAACTCTTGGCGCGAGGCTACGAAATCAGCAGTATTGCCGGTGCGTCCATCGGAGCCATGATTGCGGGTATGTACGCCGCAGGCAAATTGGAAGAGGCTAAGCAGTGGTTCCTGCAGATAGACAAGCAGCGTATCCTCCAGATGGGCGACTTGTCGCTGTCGCTCAACCACGTGGTGAAAGGCGAAAAGGTCATCAACGAACTCAAAAAGGTGGTACCCGACTGCAATATCGAAGACCTCGGCATACCCTGCACCATCGTAGCCAGCAACATGGTCAATAGTCAGGAGGTGCTCTTCGAGCAGGGCAGCCTCTGGGAAGCCATCCGGGCATCTATCTCTATCCCGCTGTTCTTCCAACCCGTCACACGCGACCGGCAAGTGCTCATCGACGGCGGCATACTCAACCCCCTGCCCTTGGACCGCGTCCACAGAACGGAAGGCGACATTCTCGTGGCAATGAACATCTCCGCACGCGACACGATGCCTGTGGAAGAGCCAAAACGCCCCAACCTGCCCAAGTTCCTCACCGATATACCCGCCATCAACAGGTTTCTCGAGGACACACACACCACCAGCCTCACGCCGTCGGTCAACTATATCTCCCTGCTCAACCGCATGACGGACATGATGATACAAAACAGCACCACCATGATGACGCGTCTCGTACACCCCGACATTCTCGCCGAGATGCCGCAGGGGGCCTACACCACTTTCGCCTTCGACCAGACCGCCACACTCATTGAGCACGGGCGGCGCCTGATGCACGAGGCAATCGACCGCTACGAGCAGTCTCTGTAATACCCCTCACACGGAATGCGCCATACGCTAATCCTCGTGCAGGGCGTAAGCGGACTTTGCAGACTCCGCAATGGAGTTGTCCAAGGAAGAATTATCTATCTTTGCAGTCAGTTTGCTGTGCTCTTGTGCTGTGGCTATATCCTTGGCTGACAGCGGTTTGTAGCGTTTCTGACGTTGTTGCCAGCGCTCGCGGGCGTATGCCTGCATGTCGGGCACGACGTCCATCTCGTCGATAATCTCAAGACCGAAAATCGTCTCTATCACGTCCTCGAGGGTCAGGATGCCCTGAAAGCAGCCGTACTCGTCAATAATCACGCCTATCTGCGACTTCTCTTTGAGCATCTTGTCAAAGATGTCGTTCACCGTCATCTCCTCCCCGAAGAACGGCAACGGACGCTTGATTTCGCCCAATGTCTTCTGGAAATGGTCTTCGGTCAGTTCCTCCAGAGCATCGTCACGCAGCACGTAACCCGTGATAAACTCCTGGGACTCGGCATATACGGGAATACGCGAGAAGTGGTCATAGCGGTCGCTGTCGTAGTACTCTTTCAGCGTCATCTTCTCGGGGGCGGTCGCCGCCACCACACGGGGAGTCATCACCTCGTAGGCTTTCACCTCGTTCAGGCGCATCACATTGCGGATAATCTTGTTCTCGTCCTCTTCTATCACGCCCTCTTCTTCACCCACATTCGCCATGGCAACCACCTCTTCACGGCTCACGGCAGCCTCGTCCGGCTCGGGGAACAGACGCGAAATCAGTTCTATCAACTTCACTATCGGGAACATCACCACTATGAGAACGCGTATCACATACGCCGCAAAGCCCATGAGTTGCTTCCAATAGGTGGTGCCGATGGTCTTCGGGATAATCTCCGAGAACACCAGTATGAGCAGCGTCATGGTGAAACTTGCCAAGCCGAACCATTGGTTACCAAACACTTGCGACGCCTGCTGTCCCACGCCTGCCGCACCTACGGTGTTGGCTATGGTGTTGAGCGACAAGATAGCCGCCAAGGGGCGTTCTGTCTCTGTTTTGTAGCGTTTCATCAGCGTGGCGGGCTTGTAACCCTCTTCCTCACGCAGATTGATGTAAGATAATGTAGTGGACATTAGGGTCGATTCCAACACGCTACACAGAAACGAGATACCTAATGCAAGGAATAAATAAAGTAATAAATATGATACCATCTGTATGTCCTGGAGGGGGTATAGTACGCGCCCTCCGTGAAAACTGCCGCAAAGATACACAAAAGATTTTACATACACAAATCGTAAATTTTTATATACACAAGTCGCAAATTATATGTCATACCAACCGCACCAAACATTAGTGTTTTTATGTCTGATAAAATTGCAGCATTGAGGTTTTGCATCATATATCGCCGTAAACGCATTCCGGGAGCGCATTCCGGGGACGCGGACGCCCTCGTCCGCGGGCGGTTTGGCACAAACCGGTTGAAAATACTATGCAGTATGGACACGGCGCGTCCCGCGTCGTCAAGGTCATCGTCAAAGTTGCCGTCAAGGTGTTTATTAACGTCGGTTACGCTAATCAATTTATGACCATCCATGATCATACGGCGTAGCCGTCCGTTTAATTCTCGAGCACTCCCCGACAGTCATTACGCATTGCGCATTGTTTGTCGTGTATTTCTCGGGCTAAGTGTATGTGATTAGTATGTGATTAGTATGTGATTAGTATGTGATTCTGCCGACCTTCTCGCGAGGATACGTATCTTGCCACGAGGTGGTTGGTTACTATTGGGCTTATTTGTCTCATCGGACCTATTGGACTTATTAGGCTTATTAGACTCATTTGTCTTATTGGACTTATTGTTCTTATTTCGCAAAATCGTACATCGTAAATTACTTTATATCCTTGATACTCTGGGAAATGGTTAAATTTCCTCTCAATCGTACATAAATCGTACATCGTAAATTCGTAAATCGTAAATAAAAAAGGGGCTGCCCCAACCATGAGACAGCCCCTCCCCGAACGGGGAAACAAAATTATGTGTAGTTTGTTTACTCTACGGTTTTGCCGACTACGTTGTAGGTCTTGCCATCGCGAACTATCAGTACCTGACCATTGCGGACAACTTTCTCTGCCACTACGTCCTCTGCATTGATGTCGTCAATGGCGGTAGCAGCATCCTTTGCAAAGTTAGCGGTAATGGTCATATCTGCGGTAACGGTGATTGTCAGCGGGTTCTCCGTGTTGGTCTCCTCGCCTACCGTCCAACTCATGAACTTGTAGCCCTCATTGGCATTAGCAGTGAGGGTAATCTTAGTACCTTCTTCAAACTCGCCAATAGTAAAGGCTTTGTCTTCGCCATAAACCACAGCACCCATAGTCTTGTCATAGTTAACATCTACAAAGTAAGTAACAGGAACTTTCTCTGCACTGATAACTGAAATCTGCATAGTTGCATCATGGCAAGTAACAATACCTATGATATTGTAGTTGGCAACCTCAAAGGCTTGGTTAATTTTGAAGGTATTGTAGAGAGTGATATCCTCTTCACCCAATTTGGCAACTAGAGTTCTGTCATCAGTGCTTTGTTTATCTGCATTAGTGAACTCAAATGCTTTTGCTACAGCAACATTCTCAATACGCACATACTTGTTGATATCTGCCATCGTAGGAACTGTAGTCAGCGACTCGGGTTCGGGAGCAGTACCTTCGGTAATGGTCAAATCTGCCAAAGTGACAGTAGGAACGACCTCAGGTAGTTTGCTGAAAATTGTCATTGTTCCTTGAAGACCTTCAACTACCTGACCTGCTTTCAATCCATAGTTCCTAGAATAGATAAGAGAATAACCGGTTTCATCTTTAACATAGTTATAAGCATCATTTACGTAAACAAACGTGAGTTCGATATAAGGGGAAGGCTCCGCACAAGTTGAGGAATCATCACATACATCTATATTTTATAGTGTACA
>CAKUUM010000059.1 GCA_934692905.1 uncultured Bacteroidales bacterium | reverse complement strand
AGAATAAAAAAGATTGTTTTTGTATGTTTTGTTGTATAGGAATGTATCAATTGCAAAATTTGAAGGATATACACAACCCGGTTCCATACGAAACTGAACGACCGCTAGTTGTATAGGAATGTATCAATTGCAAAATTTGAAGGATATACACAACCTAATGCCTTGCAGGTGTTCAAGGAACGTCGTTGTATAGGAATGTATCAATTGCAAAATTTGAAGGATATACACAACAGAATAAAAAAGATTGTTTTTGTATGTTTTGTTGTATAGGAATGTATCAATTGCAAAATTTGAAGGATATACACAACAAATTAGATACAAAATATCCAAGATTCAGTATTTCAAAGAACAACTTTGGACTATGTATTTCTTATTATGAGCATACAATTTTGTATGTATATCATCACAAAATCCACGGCAAAGTTACTACTTTCTTTTATCATCTGCAAGTTTTTTAGTCAAATTATGCAAAAAGTCACATCGCCTTAGATTAGTACAATTGCACAGCGATATTCTGGACTATAGTTTCCATTTTCAACTGTTTTCCCTAACTTTGCAACGGAATTGCATTTGTTATTGGACAGTACACTTATGGCGCCGCAAACGCTCAATATCCGCATTTCTTTTTGGCAATTCCAAGAAAAAGCAGTATCTTTGCAAGTTGGTAGTGGCACCGATGGGTGTGCTGCCGATTTGCAAAATGGCTCTCAATTATATTTGGATAGGACTTATTCTGCTCGCGGTCGTGATGGGCTGTGTGCAGTTCTTTTGCTTCGGGCAGAGTGACATCTTCTCTGCCGTTCTTAACTCCACATTCGTGTCCGCTAAGACGGGTTTTGAGATTTCCATCGGGCTGACCGGCGTACTCGCACTATGGCTGGGGATTATGAAAATAGGAGAGCAGGCTGGGGTGGTGCGCCAAATGTCGCGCCTTGTGACGCCGTTCTTCAGCCGCATCTTTCCTGAGTTGCCCAAAGGGCACCCTGCTTTCGGCAGTATGCTGATGAACATCTCCGCCACGATGTTGGGTATTGACAATGCCGCCACACCGCTCGGGTTGGAGGCTATGCGCGAAATGCAGGAATCTAATCCTGACAAGACTCGCGCCAGCAACTCGATGATAATGTTTATGGTATTGGTAACCAGCGGTTTGACGCTGGTACCTGTGAGCATTATGACCTACCGCGCACAATTAGGGGCAGCCAATCCGGCGGATGTATTCCTGCCCATACTACTATCCACCTATTTTGCCGCAATGGCGGGGTTGGTATCAGTGGCTATTATTCAGAAAATCAATCTGTTTGACAAGGTTATCCTCGGCACGATAGGCGGGCTGACGCTGTTTGTGGGATTGGTGATATGGGCGGCGATGTCGCAGCCGCAAGAGGTGGTCAGCAAATGGTCGGGGATTATCGCCTCCGTACTGCTGTTGGGCGTGATATGTTGGTTTGTCATCGCGGGTATTGTGAAACACATCAACGTGTACGATGCTTTTATTGACGGGGCAAAAGACGGGTTCAAAACCGCCGTGGGCATCATACCCTACCTGATTGCGATGTTGGTGGCGGTGGGGATGTTCCGCGCCAGCGGGGCAATGGATTTGCTGGTATCAGGGATAGCGTGGCTGTTTGCGCTTTGTGGGTTGAACACGGATTTCGTACCCGCCCTGCCCACCGCACTGATGCGCCCGCTATCGGGTAGCGGAGCCCGCGGACTGATGGTGGACGCGATGATGCAATACGGGGCGGATAGTTTCGTTGGGCGGTTGGTCAGCATCGTACAGGGCAGTACCGACACCACCTTTTATATACTCGCCGTCTATTTTGGCAGCATCAACATCAAGGACACGCGCTACGCGGTGGTTTGCGGACTGATTGCCGACTTTTTCGGCATGGTGGCGGCGATACTCCTGGGGTACTTGTTTTTCCACTAACAGACTATGATACAGTTTCTTACATATGACGCACAGCAGGCGCTTGTGCCTTTCGACCTTGCGGCTTTCGGGCTGGCGCAACAGCACGTGGAGCGCTGGATACGCTCCGTGGCAGCCTGCTATGGTTTTGCTGTGGGCGATGTGACGTACATCTTCTGCGACGACGAGAAGATTCTTGCCGTCAATCGCGAGTTCTTGCAGCACGACTACTACACGGATGTCATTACCTTCGACTATTCCACTCCCGGCCGCCTCGGTGGGGATATATTCATCTCGCTCGACACTGTCCACAGCAATGCCGCGCAGGTGGGCGCGCCTTTTGAGCAGGAACTTCTCCGCATCTTGATTCATGGCATCCTCCACCTCACGGGGCAGGGCGACAAGACCCCTGAAACCAAAGCGCAGATGACTGCCAAGGAGGACGCTGCCCTTGCCAAAATATAGCAAAAATGCACAGCCGCTTGCATAAACCACAAAAAAAATGTATCTTTGCGGGCTGAATAGTAAATAGGAATAATAACCAAAAACAAGACTGAATATGAAATTTAACGTATCAAGTACGAAGTTGTTTGCACAGTTGCAAGCAGTGAGCCGCGTGATTGCCAACAAGAATAGTTTGCAGATATTGGAGGACGTGTTGTTTGACCTGCAGGGCGAGCAACTGACACTGACGGCATCCGACGGCGAGACCACCATCCGCACATCGCTGCCCGTGGAGAACCCGCAGGGCGAAGGCAAGGTGGCTTTCGGCGCACGACTGCTGTTGGATACGCTGAAGGAGTTCCCCGAGCAGCCGCTGACCTTCCTGATTGACGACCAGAGTTTCGGGCTGAACATCACCAGTGCCAACGGTACCTACAGTTTCGTGGGCGCCAATGGTCAGGAATACCCCGAGATGCCTGCCGAGGAGGGCGAGAACACCCTCATGATGCCCGCCAACGTGCTGCTTGATGCCATCAACAAGACCATCTTCTGCACCGCCGACGACGAGTTGCGCCCCGTGATGAACGGTATCTTCTTCGACCTCGCGGAGGACAAAGTGACCCTCGTTGCCACCGACGCGCACCGCCTTGTACGCTACACCAACACCAGTATCCACGTGCCGCAGGCAACAAGTTTCATACTGCCCAAGAAGCCCGCGATGCTGCTCCGTCAGGTGCTGGCAAAGGAGACCGAGGACGTGCTGATTACCTTCGGGCAGAAGAACGCCAAGTTCGCTTTCGGGCAGACCGTAATCGTTTGCCGCCAAATCGAAGGCCGTTTCCCCAACTACAACGCCGTCATTCCGCAGAACAACCAGAACAAGGTCATCGTGGACCGTCAGACTATCGTGAACGCCTGCAAGCGCGTGGCTGTGTTCGCCAACACGGGCACCTCGCTGCTCAAACTGGCGCTCAGCGAGAACCAAATCAAGATTTCCGCGCAGGACATCGACTTCTCCACATCGGCGGAGGAGACAATCGCTTGCGACTACAGCGGAATGCCGATGGCTATTGGCTTCAAGGCGCCGTTCCTGATTGAAATCCTGTCCTCCATAGCCTCGCAGGACGTGATACTGGAGTTGGCAGACCCCGCTCGCGCCGGACTCATCCTGCCCGCCGAGAACGAGGAGAATCAGGAGTTGTTGATACTGCTGATGCCGATGCTGCTCAACGAATAAATAGTGTGGTGACGACGCGTCTCGCGTCGTTTCCGGGGACGCGGACGCCCTTGCAGGGTCCCCATAAGCCCGTGGGTGAAATGGGGTGCTCTCTCGTCCGCGGTAGTAGTCACACAAAATTCAGAACATCTGACATGAAACTACAACTAACCAAACCTCTGGTTTTCTTCGACTTGGAGACCACAGGGCTCAATATCGGCGTGGACCGTATTGTAGAGTTAAGTTATTATAAGGTCTTCCCCAACGGCACGTCCGAGGGGAAGACTTTCCGCGTAAAGCCCACCCGCATCGTCAACGGTGAGGAGGTGCAGATGCACATCCCTGACGAGGCGTCGTCGGTACACGGCATCCACGACGAGGACCTTGTCGATTGTCCCACTTTCAAGCAGATTGCCGCGCAAGTGGCTGAGGTGCTCACGGGTGCGGACCTCGCGGGCTACAACTCCAACCACTTCGATCTGCCCTTGCTGGCGGAGGAGATGATGCGCGCGGGCGTGAATATCGACCTCAAGCGCATGAAGATGGTGGACGTCTTCACTATCTTCCAGAAGCAGGAGCCCCGCAACCTCGTGGCGGCATACCGTTTCTATTGCGGCAAGGACCTCACGGACGCCCACTCGGCAAATGCCGACACCATGGCTACCTACGAGGTGCTGATGGCGCAGTTGGAGAAGTACGATTTGCCGACCAAGGTGGATGAATTGGCTGCCTATACCGCTGGAAATGTGCGTTTTGCCGACTTCGCAGGGCGTATTGCCTACGATAGTGAGGGCGTCGAAATCTTCAATTTCGGCAAATACAAGGGGCAACGTGTAGCAGATGTCTTCCGTCGCGACACGGGCTACTACGGCTGGATACAGCAGGGCGACTTCCCGCAGTACACGAAGAATGTCTTTCTGCGTATCTACCTGAGCACAAGGAAGTAACATATATCCTCGACCTCTATCTTGTAGAGGTCGAGTCTTTGTCGGGTCTTCATCGGGTTATTAACGGGTGATTCAGCAAGGGATACGCAAGGGATGAGCAAGGGATAGGCTATCCTTGAGTGTAGGTTTTTCACAGGTTGTTCAACGAAAAAGCATATTCAATATGAGTAGCGCAAAACTCACCATCTTAGGTTGCGGCAGTGCGATGCCCACGTTTCAGAACTCCCCCACGGGGCAGATTCTGGAGATTTGCGGACGGTCGTACCTCATCGATTGTGGCGAAGGCATCCAACTGACTATGAGGCAGTTGGGCGTGCGCACGGGGCGCCTGTACTCGGTGCTTATTTCGCACTTGCACGGCGACCATTGTTTCGGCTTGATAGGACTGATTTCCACGCTGGGCATGTTCCGCCGCACGCAACCCCTGCACATCTACGCGCACCCCGATTTGGAGAAACTCCTGCGCCCGTGGCTCACTTACCACTGCGCCGACCTCACCTATGAGGTGATTTTCCACCCCCTGCACCCTCGCAAACAGGAGGTTATCATCGACGACCGCACACTCACTGTCGAGACCATCCCGCTGCGGCACAAGGTGCCCACATGCGGCTTCCTCTTTACTGAGCATCACCGCGACGAGGAGCCCCGCAAGCGGTACGCCTATTGCTCCGACACCATGTACCGCGAGAAAATCACGGAGCAGATACACGGCGTGGACCTCTTGTTTCACGAGTCCACCTACACCGAGGAGTATGCCGACAAGTGCAAACTGACCATGCACTCCACCGCCAAGCAGGCGGCGCAGATTGCCCGCAAAGCCGAGGCAAATCAACTGATGATTGGGCACTACAGTGCCCGTGTGGACGACCATACGGAGTTTTTGCGCGAGGCGCAGGAAGTCTTCCCGAACACGATAATGGCGGAAGAGAGGAAGTCCTATTTCTTCTGATGAAGCCTGAGTATTGACGTTGGCAGCAGGTTACTTGCTGAAAATTAATGGTTAATTCGTGGTAATTAATGTTTTATCCACCCCATGAAACGTGGTAATTAGTGTTCTATTGACCCGATGAAAGTTACTACCGAATATATTTGTTCTAATTGTGGTGCCAAAGCCCCTCAGATGTTGGGGCGTTGCCCTGTATGCGGCGAGTGGGGCACCTACGAGGAATCCACGGCAGCCCCCGCGGCGGGCAACAAACGGGGAATCTCGCCCCGAGGCTCTGCACAACCGCAACGTATTCAGGATATTACGGCTACCGAGGATATGCGCATCGACATGCAGTCGGCGGAACTCAACCGCGTCTTGGGCGGCGGATTGGTCCCCGGCAGTCTCGTCTTGCTGGGCGGTGAGCCGGGCATAGGCAAGTCCACCTTGGCGTTGCAGGTGCTCATGCGCATGGGCGAGCGCAGGACGCTCTATGCCAGTGGAGAGGAGAGTGCCAAACAACTGAAACTCCGTGCGGAACGCCTTGCCGGCAACCCCGAAAACCTCTACATCATGGCGGAGACCTCGCTCGAGCGAATCCTTGACAGCGTCACCGACCTGCAGCCCGACTTGGTGGTCATAGACAGTATCCAAACCATTGGTACAGAGACGATTGAAGCAAGCATCGGCAGTCTCAGCCAGGTACGCGAGTGCGCCGCGCGGATACTCCAGTACGCCAAAGAGAAGAACGTCCCCTTCATCATCGTGGGGCATATCAACAAGGAAGGGTCACTTGCAGGACCCAAAGTCCTCGAGCATATCGTGGACACCGTCCTCCAGTTCGA
>CAKUUM010000058.1 GCA_934692905.1 uncultured Bacteroidales bacterium | reverse complement strand
TAAGGTGATTTCGGTCTTGCTCCACACTCGATGTTAAATCTTTTGCAAAGATATAAACGATTATTTGAATATACAATAGGTGATTCCCGCGACCTTGTCGGCACGTTGCCCTTGCAGTGTGTAGCAGATGCCGTTGCGGATGATGCAGATCTGACCGTTCACAACCACCTTTTGTGCTGCCTGTGCGTCATTGTCAGCGGCAATGATGTTATCGGTAGGCGTCTTGTCCTCGCTGATTTTCATGCCGTCGAGTGCGAAATAGGCAGGGGTGTTCATGCCGAATTGCCCGTTGTCGGTGGAGGTGAGGAAGAACTTCAAGCCCATGCACGCACCTATCGGCGAGAGGTCCACGCGGGTCCAGCCTTCGTTGAAGACACTGTCAGCGGCAAGGTGATAGACGACGCAGTTGGTTTTGTTGTACATATTGTCCAAGCCATAGATGGTGAGGGTGAACTTGTCGTCTTTGGTGAACTTCTTGGCAAAAGAATCCCCGTTGCGCATGGAGCGGAGAGCATAAGCGCTCTGGCATATCTGCACCTCTTGCGGGTAGTACTCGCCGTCGAAGTTCATCGCGGAACTGTCACCATAAGATACCAGGAAGGGTGTTCCCACGCCCGCGATACCGCCTTTGGCAGCGCAAGCGAACTGGTTGAGCGTGTCGGATGCCACCTTGGAGACGGTGAAACCCTGATAGTACGAATAGTCACCGTATTCCACACTGGCAGCATGCTCGAACATGAATTTGGCGTAGTTTGCCATGATGTATTGGTTGGTCCACCCGGCTGCATAGGTGCTATCCCACACGTCCGTCATGTTGCCGTTCCAAACGGGGATGCTTTTGGTTTCGAACTGCACGGGCTGCGAGTTGAAGTCGGTAGCCGTGGAGAGGTCAAGGGTAAAGACTTCGGCACGGGCTGTCATGGCGAGCAACGCCGCGCAAAAAAGTAAAGTTTTCTTCATTGTCTGTTATATTTATTGTTATACATTTAGGCATTATGTTGCAGGAAATCAAGCAGTTGGTGCATATTGTCGAACACACGGTCGGCTCCAGCCTGCTGCAGGTCTTCGCGGGTGAGGATACCCGTATTCACGGCATAGACGGTGAGCCCTGCCCCTTTGCCCGACTGCACGCCCATGGGTGCGTTCTCCACCACGCGGCAATCCTCTTTGGGTAAGCCGGAGCGTTCCCATGCCTTCAAGTAGGGCTCGGGATGGGGCTTGCCGCATTTTACATCCCACGCCGTAATCATCCGTTCACGTACAAACACTCCGGGGAAACAGGTCTCCAACTTGTCGAAGAGGGACTGCTGTGCGCTGCCCGTGACTATCCATATCTGATGTCCTTGTGCCTGTACGTATTGGAGCACTTCCGCCACACCGGGTAAGGGAAGGGCATCGCCCAAGTGGTGAAACAATTCGGTCTTCTCGTTGTATATTGTCCGCACCTCTTCGGGTGTGGCATGCCTGTGCTGCGTGACCATAAACGCCTCATCTATAACGGATTCTCCAGTCCGTCCCTCATTGATATAGGTGTCGTGTGCGGTGAATGGCAAGCCGTAGCGGGACATCACGCGCTCCCATGCAACGGCGTGGAGCGGCATAGAGTCGAACAGCACGCCGTCCATGTCAAAGAAAAATGCCTTCATTTACGATGTACGAATTTACGATGTAGATTTTGCATTACCCTTGGTGCATTGGGCGCAGGAGGTCGTTTACCGTCTTGACGGGGTTGAAGGTGGAAACGGGAACTTCTACGAAGAGGGTGTTCCATTTGGACATTGCTCCATTCCACAGTCCGGGCAACTCCAACGCCAGCAACTCCTTGCCGTCCTTCGACTTGTGGGAGATGAATCCCGTGTTTTCGTCCACGTAATCAGGGAGATGGAAGGGTTTGCCGTTCACATCACGGGTGGCGCATACGAGGTCCACGGGGTTGAAATGGGTGGCTTTGCGCATCAGTTCGGGGTCGCTAATCTGACTGGATTCCAATATCTGCCGACTGATACTGCCGTCTTTTTCGCGCACGAGGAAGGGTCCTCCGCCGGGTTCTCCCGTATTCTTCACCACGCCGCATACGCGCAAGGGGCGATTGAGACGTGCCCGTTCTTCTGCTGACAGGTTCGGGTCTTGCAAACGGGAAAAGATGCGTTTCTGCTCTGTCACCAGCACACCCGCCAGCAGTTGTTTGTAGCGCACAGTGTCGCCTTTGAGCCTGTCGGGCACCACGTTGTCGATATTCTTGATGAATATCACATCCGCCTGCTGCTCGTTGAGGTTCTCAATCAATGCGCCATGCCCACCCGGGCGGAAGAGCAGTGTGCCGTCGGGATTGCGGAAGGGAGTGCCGTCGGGATTGGCAGCCAAGGTATCTGTGGAGGGTTTCTGTTCCGAGAACGACACATGGTAATGCACGCCATATCGTTTCTCATACTCCGCCAGGTGCTCCTCTATGTGGTTGCGGAACAAGTCCAGATGCTCGTGACTGACGGTGAAATGGAGGTTCACCTCGCCCCGTGAAGCCGCATACAAGGCACCCTCCACAAGGTGTTCGAGGGCAGGGGTACGAGCCCCGTCCTGATAGGAATGGAACAGGAGCAGCCCTTTGGGCAAGTGCCCATAGCCCATATCGTTGAGCAGATGGTTTACCGCGGCTTTGCCCTCATAACCGGCGAGTTGCGGACCGAAAGCGAAGTCGTCTTTGTGAGTCAGGAACTGTTGGATAAAGGGGGTATCTTCACCCGTATTCAAATACTCGAACAGGTTCTTAAACATGCGGCTTGCAGCCCCCGATGCGGGTACGAATTTCAATATGGTATGCCCCTGGTCCAAGTATGCCTGCCATGTGCGTATATACTCCTCGGTTTCCTCTTCTGAAGGTCTGAGAATGCCGTTTCCGACTGCGGCTGGAGCCACTATATCCAACTCGGGAAAGCCCGTTTTGAAGGCTTCCATTTGCTTCATTGCCCGCTGTTGCGAGATGCCGTGCGCGTGTAACTGCGCCAAATCTGACGATGTAAACATAGTTGATACCTTATATAATATGCTGCAAAGGTAGTAATTTTTCTTCAAATATACAAAACGCAGAGAGAACGGCTTTTTATTGTGTCTTTCTCGTGTATTCATCGGGTATTTAGTAGGTGATTAGTAGGTGATTAATAGGTGATTCCCGAGACCTTGTCGAACCTTTGCTGTTTCTACACACAGGGGCTGCCCGCACGGGCAGCCCCTGTTGTGCATGTTGCACCATCCATTGCGCATCACATATGGCGAATTACGCATGGCACATGGCGCATGGTTACTTGACCTCCATTCCCGTCACGGTGTATGTCTTGCCATCCCGTTGGATAAACATTTGCCCGTCGCGGATGACTTTCGGCTGGGTTGCAGCACCATCCGCAGTAGGGTTGTCTATCGCGGTGCCTTCACCTGCACCTTGTGTCCTAAACGTACCCGCATAGTTCTGCAAATCTTTGCCGTTGCCATCCTTCACGGACAAGGTGTAGTCGTACTGCGTGCCACTCTCCAAGCCTGTAACGGTGAACTGATAGCCTTGTTCGGTCAGCGTTGCGGCAGGTGCATGATGCGGTGTGCCAAAGCGGGAGGGAGCAGCAAAAGCGATATTGGTCAGTTGCCCGTTCGCATTGAATACAAGCGTGCATACCGTCTCCGTACCATGGGTGATGGCAATGGTGTATGTCTCCGCATTAGGCACAATCTTCCATGTGATAGTTACATCGGTAAAGGTCGGTTGCACTACCAGCTGCTCGTTATCTGTATCAATGGTTGTCGCCCCAATAGGTGCAATCCGCCCAAAGTCCTTCCATTCCTCGGCTTCTTTGTATGCGCTAATGGCAGAGACAGGAGCAAACAACCTTACCATAGAAGAAATCCTATCTAAGTCAAAGGCACCAATTCTGTGAATTATTGTGTTTTTTATATGTCCATTGTCATCAAAAATATATTCTTCCCTTTCATAAAATTCAATAATTGGCGGCACATTGGCATAACAAGTAACAGATGTAAGGTTCTCACACTCCACAAAAGCATAAGACTCAATCTTCAACTCATTGTTATTACCAATAATCACAGAAGTCAGTCCTTTGCATTTTTGGAAAGCACCACTTCCAATGCTCGTTACACTATTCGGAATAGTGATAGATGTAAGACCTGTGCACTCAGCGAAAGCAGCATATCCAATGCTCATCACACTATTCGGGATAGTGATAGAAGTAAGACCTGTACAATCACAGAAAGCATACTCTCCAATACTCGTTACACTATTGGGGATAAAGATAGAGGTGAGACTGGTGCAACCTAAGAAAGTTTCCCTCCCAATGTTCATTACACTATTAGGGATAGTGATAGAGGTAAGAGCTGTGCAATTCTCGAAAGCATACTCTCCAATGCTCGTTACGCTATTAGGGATAGTGATAGAAACAAGACCTGTGCAATCCATGAAAGCACAATCTCCAATACTCGTTACACTATTGGGGATACTCGTTGTTTTACACCCTAGCACTAATGTATTTGTTGCTGTTTCTATGATAGCATTGCACTTATCACGACTGTCATATGTTATATTACCGCTTGCTACAACAACAGAAGTAAGATCGGTAAGCCCAAAACTACTCCCACTGATACTTGTTACACTATTACCAATAGAAATTGAGGTAAGACAAGTGCAACCATAGAAAGCCTTAAAATCAATACTCGTTACACCATTGCCGGTAGTGACAGATGTAAGACCAGTGCAACCTTCGAAAGCATACTCTCCAATGCTGCTCGTTACGCTATTAGGGATAGTGATAGAGGTAAGACTTGTGCAGCCATAGAAAGCACTACTTTCAATACTCGTTACGCTATTAGGGATAGTGATAGAAACAAGACCTGTGCAGCCATAGAAAGCACTACTTTCAATATTCGTTACACTATTTGGAATGGTGATAGAGGTAAGACTTGTGCAGCCATAGAAAGCACTACTACCAATACTCGTTACACTATAAGTTATTCCATCATTTACAACAAAGGACGGGATGCTTACGGAAATGAGTTCATAATAATCACCATAGTTACTTGTTACGGCTACCTCTTTTTTATCCCCTGTGATTGAATAATACAGGTCGCCATACTTGAAATCATACGCCCAAAGGGTTGTGGTAGCAAAAAGAGCTACAAATAAAGATAAGATTTTTGTTTTCATATTATAAATTTATTTAGTTATGCATTTTCTTTTCATTTTGGAACTTGTCTAATGCTTTCTTTGCACGAAACAGAATAGGATTATACTTGCGAGTCTCCTCTGCATAATTAGATGCAGATGTATTTGCAAAGAAAGAGTTCAACCGATAACCAAACAGGTTATCAAACTCCTCAATAGTAATTACACCATGCTCTACCATAAGGAAGGCGACTTCCAATGTACCAATGTAGTTGTTTAAGGCACAATGTTGTTCCTCAAATGTAGCAAAGAGTGAAGATGTATCTTTTTTACATTCAGAGTTTTGACAACATTGAAAAGGTATTTTACTTTGGAAATTATAACCATCAACATTCAATGCTTGATGCACTTTCAGATTTCCATCTTGGTAGAATAAATTTCTCAGTTCAACGATAGCCTTTGTCTCCTCTACACTAACGCTACGATTCAGCGTCATAATCGCAACAAGTAGCGTGGTTAGAGAGAAAAGTGCAATTAGCGCATAGCGCAACATACGAGGTGAGAGAACCAACTCACACCAATCTGTGGTTTGCCATTGCCGGACTATCATAGCGATGATAGTTCCCAATAAGGCAATAGCAACAACCAAGACGACTGCCTTGATTACTTGTAGGCAGTGCCTTTCAAACGTGTTACATTTACACATAATGAATTTGGTTTTTGCGGGTGGCGGATCCGACCAACCCATTACAAAAAACAAAGCGTGGAACCCTTATCCTTGCTTATTCCTTGTATCTTGGCTCTGGTAAACCTTCCTATAAGAATAAACAATAACGCCCACGCCGATATGTACGTGTACACCAAAAACGGTGCACCAAATACACACCTATGGGCGTTTACTGCATTCTTGTTTTGGATAGGTTGAAATTTACCAGACTTCAGATACACCAAAACAAGCGCCGATAAACGCCGTTTTAATAACAATATCGTGCAAAGACTCCTTGTGCGGTGGCGTTATTGTGGCGGTTGTGGCAGAATGTTGGCACGGAATAGCCTGCTATACGCGAGCATTCTCTGTGCCGCGACCCTGTCACTCCCACCCCAACTATCCCCAACGTAAGCCTTTGCGGTTGCAAAATTACAACAAATTTTACAAACACACAAATTATTGTCAATCCATTCAGGGCAACCGCATCAAAATTGAGCGATGGTTTGCGATGTTGCGATGGCGAATAACATCCGTATAAGGTGCTTTTGCACTTTCGCGAAGTTGCTGCCAAACAGCAATATATAACACTGGTTTTCAGCAGTTTTCCCATTGTGTATATGAGTTATTTTCAGTACCTTTACAGCAAATTTAATGTCAAACCAAACAACTTTGTTACCATTATGC
>CAKUUM010000057.1 GCA_934692905.1 uncultured Bacteroidales bacterium | reverse complement strand
GTCCACGTCAACCCCGACGCTCACTAATGCTATCAATCGGTACTGGTACCCCAAGAAAAAGTGCCCCGTCGAGTACCAGTCGCGATACTGATAGTGCCGCGTTTCCCGCAGGTACCTATCCGCCTCCGCCACAGGCAGACCGTCTATATATGGGAGGTCTCCACTGCCAAACGAATAGTAACTGCGCACCGCGCTTCGCATTGCCGCAGAAGACACAAACGCATCTGCAAAACCTATCCGCAACTCATGCGGCGACTCCACAGCCGTTGCCGTCTCTGCCGTAGCAGGCACTGCCATACATACCGCAACCGCAAGACCACCCAAGTATAATGCTAATCTATTCATAATCTTCTCATTAACAGCCATGTATCAGCCTATTCTTCACCTGTTTCCTCTCCTTGCGCAGACGAGTATTTCTGCACAAACCGCACATCCAGCACCACTCCCCTATCGTACGCCATAGCGTAGGCATACCCCGTCACGGCTATCGTATCCCCCACGCAAATCGTGTCCGAACTTCCTCCATATCCGGGCTGCAACATCTCCGCATCGTACCGCCACAGCGTGAATCGCTCTGCGTCCCCTTTCGTAGAGGGTTGCCGGCTCGTCAGGAAATACGTGTTGTAGT
The DNA here is from genome assembly GCA_934692905.1 of uncultured Bacteroidales bacterium. Classification (GTDB taxonomy): domain Bacteria; phylum Bacteroidota; class Bacteroidia; order Bacteroidales; family Paludibacteraceae; genus Colicola. The sequence continues at coordinate 6,514 of CAKUUM010000057.1, read as the reverse complement.
TGCTCGTTTTCACGCAGCAATACAACTCCCGACTACCGTCCACGGGTATCTGCTCCAGCCCGATGGCTCCCACTACTGTCACCATACTGTCATCGGCAGCAGGCGCAAACGGGTTGTTGGGCGGTGTTATCGTATCTGACCACAGCACCTCACGCTGGTTGTCACTCAGGTTTGCCAATACAAACCGGTCTCGGTTCCAGTCTTCACCATTGGGGTCATGCACAGCACACGACACCAGCAACCATGACGCAATCACCGCCACGCCCACAGCCAGGATATTGCCACTTTTCATACACATATTCCGTCGTTTTTTACAGCACAAAGGTACTGCTTTTCGCGCATATACGCAAATCATACACTTATGCAACCGTACTTTCTCCCGTCACAGACTATATTGATTATCAATAGAATAGCGCAGTGACAAAAACGAATACTTATGCAATGCGCCATGCAGACTTGCAAGACACACAAAAAAGCAGTACCTTTACATCGTCTTTCGGAAATATGGGCAAACGACAACACATATCACTCCTGCTCTTTATCGCGGTGGCAATCTTTGGTTGCACGCCGCGCAACACCCTTTCCGACCCTGCCCTGCAGCAAGCGTCGGACATTCTGTGGAGCAATCCGGACTCTGCCATGAGCCTGCTGTCCGCCATTTCTGCCGATGCCCTCAACGACTACGATGCACACCGCTACCAACTTCTGCGGGCACATCTCCAACTCAAACGGACACAGCAACTGCCACAAAATACCAACCTTGTCGAATTGTCTAACTATTTCGACCATCGCCATGACGACCCTTCTGCAGGTGAAGCCCTATATATACAAGGTGCGTACGAGAACTGGATAGGCGACGATGTGCATGCTATGGAGCACCTCAAGCAGGCGGAACAGTATGCCACCACGGACATTATCCGAGGCATGACGTACTACAAGATGGGGCGTATCAGTGAGACGGAGCAACTCTACGACGTGGCATCGCACTACTACGAGCAAGCCCTGCCGCACCTCCTGGCTGCCCGTCACCCGCTTTACATCGCCTCCGCCTATAGGGACCTCGCACGCACCGTACAGGACAGCACCGGTCTCTGTTCGGACTCGCTTCAACAATGCTATTTCGACAGCGCACTCCACTATGCCCAAGCCGTAGGCGACACGCTGCTCTACCTCGATATTCTCTATTCGCGCACCGCAATGTTCAGCCCGCAATCGCCTGATATTGCGCGTATTAGCCGTTACCTTTGCGACGCTGTCGGGCTGAAACGGTATGCCTATGATTTGGTCAAGTACTACCTTCGTCACGGTGATGCCGATATGGGGCGCACCTATCTGGATGTGCTGGCGCAGGACACCGCGCAACTCCGCTGGAGCAAGTACCAATACATGCTTTGGTACAGCCGGTACCTCCACCTGCTCCATGACGACCGTGCCGCTTACGACCAACTGCTTGCGCTTTACACGCAGCGCAGTGCCGATACGGATGCAGCGGGCGAATCGCGCACATATGTCATTGCCCAACGCTACGACAACGAGGTGGAACGGGCAAAGAACCTGCAACTTAGGTTGGAGAAGCAGCAACTCTATATCACCATCACCGCCATCGTCATTGTGGTGCTGATATTGTCTATCTTTGTGATTGTCTATGCTTTACGCCGCCGTACGCAAGTGCTTGTCGAGCGAGAGCGCACTGCCAAGCAGATAGAGAACCTGAGCCACGAGTTGCAACTGCGACGCGATGCCCTCAAGCGCGTGTTGGAGCAGCGTATCCGTCTCAGCAAGAGCCTGCAGGAAGCCATACTGCACAAGCGTGACGACGAGGCGGTACCCCAATGGGCAAAGGACTTCATCGACACCAATATCTTCACCACTTCCGAACAGTGGCAGGACTTTCTGCAAGAGTTTAACGGCTGTTACGGCAACCTGCTCACCGACCTGCAGCAGTCCTATCCGCGCCTTACCAATGCGGATATGCAGGTGATTGCGCTGATTGTATTGGGCTTAGATATATCTGATATATGCTTGCTATTAGGTTTGACGCAACGCACGATATGGAGCAGGCGACTGCGCATCAAGTCTCACCTTGGTCTTGCCACCGGTGAATCAATAGAACATTGGATTCAAAAAGAGATGTTACTCTGATTTCCCATAGTTGTAGTTCTTCTGGGTAGCATTCACTCCTCTATTTGTGCTATTACCTCGTCCATCTCGCGGAGATAGCCCTTGTAACGCCGACGGTCTTTGGTAATGGCGAAGACCGCAAGCACTATCCACATCAAAGAACACACCACATATACCCAGGACTCGGTGCCATGATACCACCGCATCATCTCTACAATGAGCCCTATAAACCAGCCTATTCCCAATACAAAGCGGGCACTAATCCACCGCTCGTACATCTTGCGCTGTGTGCGCATCCGTCGCGCAACCGTGAGCAGGTCATCGCTTGCAATCGCCTCGCGCTTGATACGCGGAAGCGGCACCAAAGCAGACAATGCCTGTACTATAGCCACAAGTACTGTGGCACCAATAAACCACCCACTAAACTCCATACGATAAAACAGGTACGTGCTGCATAGTATTAAAAATGCCTCTATACAATCCTTGCGCGCCACGTTGTGCCACTTGTCCACTTGCCGTCTCGTCACATCCCGCAACAGACGGTCCGTCACAATCTTCTCGTGACTTAACTGCTCGTTGAGCAATGTCATTTGTGCTTTCATTTCTTGCAATTCGTCCATAGTTCTCTATCCGTTAAAGGTTTTCACATTTTCTTCAGTTTCTCGCGTATCCGCACCAGTTTCACCGACACATTCTGCACCGATATGCCCACGATTCGGGCTATCTCCTCGTAACTCATATCTGTGAGCCACATCAGCACGATAGCCCTGTCCACGGGGGCCAGCAATTGGATACGGTCATAGAGTGCCTGTATCTGCGCCTTGTGCGCTCCGTCGTTGTTGTCATCGAAGTAATCCATTTCCATGGATAGGGGTATGGTTTCGCCACGTTTCTTCTTCTCGCGGTCAATGGTCACGCACGTATTCATCGTGGTACGATACACCCATGTCTTTACCGCCATATCGTCCCTAATGGAGCCTATGCCCTGCCATAGGTTAATCAACACCTCCTGAAACAGGTCTGCCACCTCGTCACTGTCCTTCGAGAACATATAGCAGACGCTGTAGATGGTGCTCTTGTATGTCTCCACCAATTGTGGAAATTGCTCTTTAGTTACTTTCATGATTTTGCTTTTGTTGTTTCATCACTTGCCAAATAACGTTCCTATATATAAGACGCAAAAATAGCCAAAAAACTACACCTCAAACGAGAAAAAAGTACATCTTATACACATTTAACATAAATGTTTGGATTTATAATTTATAATATATCATTAGTGTCCCATTAAAATCGGGAGGCATTAAAAATTAATAAATAGTTGCCCATTAGGGTCGTTTTGTTCTTTGACATTTTGTAGATTTACTCGGTTAAGAAGGTCTGTCAAATGCGAGTTATCGGTTAACGATACGCCTAAAATTTGGAGTGTTTCGTCTGTACTTAATTGCAATTGCATATCGTGTTGTACAATCGCTACAAGGCAATAGGTACAGATAGCGCAATAGATTTGAATCCGGACGGCATTTTCAGTTGCGCCCCAAAACCTTTTGATTTTCAAATGCTGTTTAAGCCACTTGAAAAACAATTCCACCTGCTATCTATTCTTGTAGAGATTGGCAACTTGCAGAGCAGTTATGGATAGTGCATTTGTCAGAAACATAAAGTCCCGATTCTGCTCCTCATCGTGGTAACGTACAAGCCTTAAATGTTTCGGGTAGCGTTGTTTCGGATAGAATCCGGTCAGTTCTATTTCAGCATCCGATAACACATTCTTGGGTAGTTTTCGTTTCCATTTGACCGCCTTGTATTGCAGGTTTTTCTTGGCACGAATGACGAAAAGAGAACCGATTTCCGTAATGTGATAAAGTTGCTTAAAGTCGTTATAACCTCTATCGAAAACATAATAAGCACCTGTTTCATAAGGAATTACGTTCATTGCCTTAGAGTCATGTACAGCAGCCTCTGTAATATGGAAGAATGCCGGCACTTGTGTCTCTATATCATAGAGCGTATGGACTTTTATGCCGCCTTTATGTGTGCGGAATATTGCCCACCAAAAGATACTCAAGCAGAGGTTTATGGTTGTAGAATCAAAAGCATAGACATTGCCGCCAAGTCGGAATATATCCGTTGCCCGTTTTCTGCGTGCCTGCTCCATCAAATAGTAAGCATAGTCCTCAAAAATGTGGTAATCCCGTTGAGTGTTGGCATATGCCAGATTGGTTTTGGAGACATTTTTTCCGAAACCGAGGTGGTAACTTTTACTTTTGTGAGCAGACACCACGCTGACTAAATCACGCAGGCTTTCGCGGTTGCAAAGTTGCCCGAATATCATCACAAGGAGATGATTCCAACAGGTAAAATGCTTCACGTATCTGTCGCCGTCATATTTACGGACGAGGTGGTTGAAATGGTTTCTGTCCAAGGACTTGACGAGTTGTGAGAAAATGTATGAGTTTTGCATATATTTACGTTTGTAAAGTCATAGCAAAAATCAATCCGTTGACTCGCAAAATCCGTGTAACTGACTAATCTACAAATATTTCAAAGAACAATTCCTGATTTTAATGGGACAGGAGTGACATACTAAATATCAGAGTATTATGCAGTTAGGCAATCCGTTTGTAGTAGGCAAATATGTTTCTCCCGCCTATTTTTGTGACAGGGAGCAGGAGACAGCCACTCTTATCAAGCATCTGACCAATGGTCGCAATGTGGCACTGATTTCGCCACGCCGTATGGGTAAGTCGGGGCTGATTGAGCATACATTTGCCTAGCCGGACTTGCACTACTATCATACATTCTTCATTGATATTTACGGCACTCGGTCGTTTGCCGAGTTTATCTACCTTTTTGGCAAAAGTGTCTATCAGCAACTCAAGCCGCTGTCCGCCCAATGGCGTGAACGTTTCTTTCAAGTGGTGCGGTCGTTGCTGGTCGGTATGAAGTTTGACCCTGTATCGGTAGCACCTACATTAGATATCAGTATTGGCGACATTACCAATCCCAAGACTACCTTGGACGAGATTTTTGAATATCTTGAGTGTGCCGACCGTCCGTGTATCATTGCTTTTGACGAGTTTCAGCAGATAGCCAACTACACCGATGAGGTGGAGGTAGAGGCTATCCTTCGTAGCAAGATACAGCATTGCCGCAATGCTCAGTTTGTCTTTGCGGGAAGCCGTCGCCATCTAATGTCGCAGATGTTCTTGTCGCCGTCCAAGCCATTCTATCAGAGTGTGGTTACAATGTGGTTGAATCCTATTCCGCTACTGGCATACTCCGGTTTTGCAATACGCCTCTTTGAAGAAAACGCCAAACACGTTCTCCCCGAAGTGGTGGAAAGCGTCTATACCGCGTATGCGGGTGTATCATGGTTCATACAGATGATGATGAACGAACTCTTTGCCCTTACCCCTACGGGTAATACTTGTACAATGGCTATGCTCCCCACTGCCCAAGAGAATGTTATCAACGGGCAAGAGATGGCTTTTCGTACTCTGTTGGATGCCGTTCCCACCAAGCAAAAAGAGGCTACTTGCAGTAGCCAAAGACGGCGAAGCCCAAAATATCACCTCTGCGGCATTTGTTCGCCGCCACAGGTTGTCATCTCCCAGTTCAGTGCAATCCGCCACCAAAGCCCTGCTCAACAGCGACCTGCTGACACAGGACAATGGTATATATCGGGTGTATGACTATTTCCTGTTGGCATGGCTGAAGACAAGTTTCTGATTAAAATTTTTCTCCGGCTGATAGATTTTAGTGCATATCTGACTTTATAGTAATAGAACGGCTGTATGATATAATTTTTAAGACATAGAATTTGAGGACGGCTGTCCTTATATTGTAGCATTTTAGGGACACGCGTCCTTGCAAAACACCCGTTCCCGTATTATCTTTGCACCGTCTTTCGAAAGAATAGGTAAGCCACCGCCTCAGAAAGGTAGCATTTCCAGTTTTCATTTTCAAATTTACTAATATACAAATTGTTATGTCTAAGTATGTACCTATGGACTTAGTAAAGTCCCTTTTCCGGCAAAGTTTGCCAACACTCCGACACCTATTTCGCCATGCGTAACGGTACCCGCTACACGGGCAAAATCTGCAACCCGAATACTGCCGACCCGACGGCACAACAAGTTGCACAGCGTAACCGCTTTGCCCAAACCCGCGCGGCTATCAAGGCTCTCTCGGCGCAAGACCTCGCCGCGTATGCTGCCGCTTTCAAGTCCAACCCCAGCAAGTACCGCACCCTCAACGGCTACATCTTCGCCAAAGAAATGGCTAAATGGTCGGCATAAGCGTAGTGGAGTGTTGAGAGTTGAGCGTTTAGTGCAGTCTTAAAGTGTAAAGTTATTCGTCAATTATTACGACTATGCTATTGGTACATTTTACG
>CAKUUM010000056.1 GCA_934692905.1 uncultured Bacteroidales bacterium | reverse complement strand
ACTGTTTATCGCCGCTATGGATCCCGACTACCTGTTGCAAATCATAAAAAATGCTAACTTTTGATGCGGTTGCCCTGCAATCCATTGAATATTCCACAAAAATGTTGTAACTTTGCGGCGGATAAAAGCAAAACAATGGCAAAGATAGGGATATACGGAGGGAGTTTCAATCCCGTGCATTGGGGTCATGTGGGCTTGGCAGAGTGGATAGCGGGGCATACGGATCTGGATGCGGTGTGGCTGATGGTGACGCCCAACAATCCGCTGAAAGATGCGCGGATACTGGCGGATGAGCAGTTGCGATTGGAAGGAGTTCGTAAGGCGATAGCAGGTAAAAAGGGCTTGGCGGCATCGGATTTTGAGTTCGGTTTGCCTCGTCCGACCTACACGGCAGAGACCCTGCGGGCGTTGTCGGAAGCATATAAGGATGACACGTTTACGCTGATAATCGGTGAGGACAACCTGGCAATCTTCGACAAATGGCGTGAATACGAGTACATATTGGCAAACTACCGGGTGTTTGTGTATCCGCGGAAGGGTTGCCCCCGCGAGGAGAAAGATTGGGGGCCGAATGTGCACATACTACGGGGTGCGCCGCTGTTTGACATATCTTCGACGGAGATACGGGCGCAGAGCAATGCGCAATGCGTAATGCAAAATGAGTAATGCAAAAAATGCGGTAGAAATTTGGAGATATGGAAATAAAAGAGTACCTTTGCAAGCAGAAAAGGGGGAGGAACGAGCAGAAAGTATAAAGAGCAGAAAAAAAGTAATCATAAATACAAAGTAATCATTAACCCATAAATACAAATAGTATGATACGCACAACATTCAACAAGTTGAGAGAAGTGAAAGACAGTCTTCCGAGTGGCAGTTCGGCAGTGATAGCCGAGGAGTTGGGCATAGCAGCCGATGATGTCCGCGCATATTGGCGCGGTGAGGGTCAGGGTTGCTCAGTGGAGCCGGGTCCTGACGGTGGTGTAGTGATGTTGAGCGACACCCGCATATTGGAGGTAGCCCTTCGGATAGCGTGGGCGAGCAAGAATGCGCTGTAAAGAATGCGCGGTACAAATAGATGAAGAAAAAAGTTTTGGTTTTCGCACTTGCGCTGGTAGGCGCAGGTGCGTTTCCTTGTGATGCATTAGCAGAGGGCAAGGAGATGGGGCTCACGTTTGAGGTGGGTGCGGATGTAGTCAGCAGTTATATCTGGCGTGGTCAGAACCTGGGCGGATTGTCGATACAGCCGAGTGTGACGCTGGGTTGGCAGGGTCTGTATGTGTCGGGTTGGTGGAACGTAGGTGCCGACAACTGGACCTTCCAAGAGTTGAACCCGGAGATGGACCTGACGCTGGGTTTCGACCGTTGGGGTGCCCAGTTGGACCTGACGCACTACTACTATTTCGGCGGTGAGAAGTTTCTGGGCGGCAACTGCGACATGACATTGGACGAGAATGCGTCGCGCAGCACGGTGGAGTTGCACGCAGGTTTCCACCTCGGGGATGTGATAGAGAAGATACCGCTGTCGGTGGATTGGTACACCACGCTGTGGGGCGGTGACGGCTACGTGGACGAACAGGGGGCATTGAAACGCGCCTACTCCACGTATATACAGGTAGGATATGACTTCGAGTTGCCCTTCGGGACGATAATCGGTGCGCGTGTGGGTCTGACCCCATGGCTTGGCGCCTATTCGGGTTACGAGGAGGTGTGGAAGAACGCGGGGACAGTGGCATTGAACAACCTGAGCCTGCGCGTAGAGCACGAGTTCGAGGTGGGTCCCGTGAGCCTGTCGGTGTTCGCCGAGGGTATGCTGAACTGCTACGGGATAGACAAGAGCAATGCCGTGACCAAGATTTCGGACCGCTCGGAACAGCGGCTGAACGGGTGTATCGGGGGAAGTCTGTACTTCGGGAACGATTGGTAAAGGGATGTACGATTTGCGAATGTACTGATTTATTGGGGATTGAGTAATTTGCCATTTGCGCCATAGAGAGGGGATATTTTTTGGGGGTGAAGGTATGTGGGGGCATATGGCACGGGAAAAATCGCAAAACAGTTCAAAATCGTAAATAACAAAATCGTAAATAATCTGATGCACGGTAAGAAACAGTGGATTGCGTTGGCGTTGGTGCTGTTCGGGCTGGCGGTGCTCCTGCTGTGGCGTGAGGACCCGCGGGAGCAGTATTACCACAACCAAGGGCAGGTGTTCGGCACGTACTACAACATACGCTACGAGGCGGCGGAGGATATGGAACAGGCTATCAAACAGCGACTTAGCGAGTTTGACAGGTCGCTTAGCATATTCAATCCCCAATCCACAATAGCACGAATCAACCGCAATGAATGTGACAGTACGGACGCGCTGTTTGAGGCGATGTACGCGGAGGCACGTGCGGTGAGCGAGTTGAGTCAGGGGGCTTTTGATATCACGGTAGCCCCGTTGGTGAACCTGTGGGGTTTCGGGCTCCGTCAGGGTCAGCATGACGCAGTGTCGCAAACAGCGATAGACAGTGTGATGCAGTTTGTTGGTTATCAGCACATTGCGCTCTATGAGCGCCGTCTGTTGAAGGATGACACCCGCACCACGCTGGACGCCAGCGCTATTGCGAAGGGGTACGGGTGCGATGTGATTGCGGCATTGCTGGACGAGCACGGTTGCACCAACTATCTGGTGGAGATAGGCGGCGAGGTAGTGCTGCGCGGAGTGAACGACAAAGGGGAGAAATGGCGCGTGGGCATATCCAAGCCACAAGATGACACGGAAGGTACAACGGCTGATTATCAGGATATTATCGCATCGTCGCACTTGAATATGGCGACTTCGGGCAACTACCGTCAGTTCTACTACCGCGACGGGGAGAGGCGCAGTCATACCATCGACCCGCGTACGGGGTACCCGGTCAACCACGGTCTGCTGAGTGCCACGGTGACAGCATCATCGTGTATGCGGGCGGATGCGTTGGCTACGGCGTGCATGGTGTTGGGTGCCGACGAGGCGTTGCTGATGATTGCCCAAGCCCCGGATGCTGCGTGCTATCTGATTATCGCTCAAGGAGATAGCACCGTGATACGGACATCAGGAAACTGGTAGCGACTCCCGCCAAAGCAACAAGACGATACAAGAAAAGAGGCTGCTTGAACATGTTGTCAGGCAGCCTCCTCGTTAATGCCACATCCACCAAAAGCATTAACGTTTTCCCATTATCAGCATCAGATGGAGAGAACCTTCATGGCAGCCCACTTGTCCGCCTTGATGTCTTTCTTCTCCTTAATCGCCTTAGTGAGAGGCACATAGACGATTTCGTCGTCGCGCAGACCGACCATGATGCTGCGTTGTTCTTCGAGCAGCGCCTGAATGGCAGCGATGCCCATACGCGAAGCCAGAATACGGTCGTTGGCAGTAGGCGATCCGCCGCGCTGAAGGTGTCCGAGGATGGTTACGCGGGTGCTGTATTCGGGGTGCGCAGCCTCCACCATCTTTGCCACAGCCTGTGCCCCGCCCTCGATGGCATGCTCCTGCACGAGGACGATGCTGGAGTTCTTGTCCTTGCGGCGCCCCTCACTGATAGCAGCCTCAATCTGCTCCATGACCGTAGCGCGCTCGGGGATAATGGCAGCCTCTGCGCCCGCAGCAATCGCCGCATTCAGCGTCAGGAAGCCCGCATCACGCCCCATGACCTCGACTAGGAACACACGCTCGTGGCTGGTAGCGGTATCGCGGATGATATCCACGCAATGCATAATGGTGTTGAGGGCGGTATCGTAGCCGATGGTCACATCCGTGCCCCAAAGGTCGTTGTCAATCGTGCCCGGAATACCCACCACGGGGATGTTGTACTCCTGCGCGAAGAGTCGTCCGCCCGTGAACGAACCGTCACCGCCGATGACTATGAGGGCGTCTATTTTCTCCTTTTTGATGGTCTCATACGCCTGTTTGCGCCCCTCTTCGGTCTTGAACTCGGGGCAACGGGCGGTCTTGATAATCGTGCCGCCCCGCTGGATGATACCGCTGACATCCTGCGAGGTAAACTCTTTTACTTCGTTCTCTATCAGTCCTTTATAGCCACGGTAGATGGCTTTGACTTTGATACCGTTGGAGATAGCGGCACGCGTCACGGCACGCAACGCGGCGTTCATCCCCGGTGCATCACCTCCTGAGGTAAGGACACCCACTGTTTGAATCTTGTATTCCATTATGGTTCAGTTGTTTATATATTCCGTTTGGTAGTACTCCTCTATGCGCTGCTTGCAGCGTTCCATCAGCCACAGCGGTGTGGAGGTCGCTCCGCAGATGCCTACCCTATCCGACCGGCAGCAGGCTGACAAGATGTCAGAGGTCAGTGCTTCGTCACTACTTACAAAAACCGTGCGCGAATTCACCTGTTGGCAGTTTTGGAACAGCACTTTGGCGTTTGAGGACTTTTTTCCGCCCACGAACACGACAATATCGTTGTTTCTTGCGAAGTTTTGCAGTTTCTCCACGCGGTTGGCGACATTGCGGCAGATGGTGTCATGCCACTCAAACGGGACATCCGACGTCATACGGGAGTGTATCTGCTCCACCATATTGCGGAACTCGTCCACCGACTTGGTGGTCTGCGAAAACAGGTAAACGGGGCGTGTATAGTCCAGTCGGTCAAGGTCTTGCGGCTTTTCCACCACGATGGCGGTGTTGTTCGTTTGTCCCTGCAAACCAATCACTTCCGCGTGTCCCACCTTGCCGAAAATCACGATTTGCGCCCGCGGTTCATCGCCTTGGGTCTTGGTATAGGTGTCGCGGATACGCCGCTGCAGGTTGAGCACCACGGGGCACGAGGCGTCGATGATGCGGATGTTGTTCTGCTCCGCGATGCGGTAGGTGGCAGGGGGTTCGCCGTGTGCCCGAAGCAGGACCCGCACGTTGTGCAGCGTCCTAAGGTCGTCATAATCAATGGTTTCCAAACCCATTGCCGCCAGGCGGTCCACCTCCTGTCCGTTGTGCACGATGTCGCCCAGGCAGAACAACTGCCCTGCCTGCAGTTCCTCCTCAGCCATCCGGATAGCCCGTGTGACGCCAAAGCAGAACCCCGAATCCGTGTCAATGGTGACGGTCATATCCGTAGCGGTTATCGGGTGGCTTTGTCGAAGATGGCAATGATATGCTGCATCTGCTGTTCGCGGGTCAAGTGACTGTTATCCAGCACGATAGCGTCATCGGCTTGCCTCAGCGGGCTCTCGGCACGATGCGTATCCCGGTAGTCACGGTCGTTCACATCGCGAAGCACGTCTGCCATGTCGGGGTGTTCGCCTTTGGCTTGCAACTCCAGGAAACGCCGTTCGGCACGCACCTCGGGAGTGGCTGTGAGAAACAGTTTGAGTTCGGCTTGCGGAAACACCACCGTGCCTATGTCCCTACCGTCCATCACAATGCCTTTGGCTGCGCCCATCGCCTGCTGTTGCGCCACCAGGTACTGACGCACCTCACGAACCGTGGATATCTGCGAAGCCAGGTTGCCTGTTTCCAATGTCCGGATGGCGGATTCCACATCGCTGCCATTGAGGGTAACATGCTGCCCGTCAGGCGTTTGCACAAAACCGATATGTATATCGGGCAACAGCGGGACTATCTCCTCGGCGGGGTGCTGCAGGTGGTGCTGCTGCGCATACAGCGCCACAGCACGGTACATCGCGCCCGTATCCACATACGTATAGCCCGCATAGTGTGCAAGGGCCTTGGCTATGGTGCTTTTGCCGCAAGAGGAATACCCGTCAATCGCCACAATTATCTTCTTCATTATATATGAATTATGAGTTGTATGGTAATGTCTGCCAATCGTACATCAGCCCGCAGGGCAGAAATCGTACATCGTAAATTCGCAAATCGTAAATTACTTCATAAAACTGTTGATGTCGGTGGACAGCGAGACCTGGTAGGTGAGGTTGCTACGCGAATACTGGCTCACCGCAAAGCCGAGGCGGAACTTGTAGATATTCACCCCCACCCCGGCGGCAAAGCCCGACAGGCTGAACGTTTCCGACATATTCATCTCCTGATGCAGGCGGTGGTTGTAACTCAGGGTCAGGTAGTATTTGTTGCTGCGCGGCACGATGTCTATCGCCCAGATGGTGTGCCGGAAGGCCATGTCAAAGCCCTCTTTCACCTTGTTCGTCTTCTCTGTAACTTCCTGAGGCACACCGATATACCACTTCTGCATGTTGTGTATCGTCAGCGAAAAACGGATAGGCGCATGAGCCAGCCTGTACGACAAGCCCAACTCCAGATTCAGCGGAAGCATTTCCGTATGCTGCCCGCTCTCCTCCGAGTAAAACGCCTTCATCTGCCAACCGATATTGCGCAACGCCAGCCCCACATGGAGCGCGGAGTCGGCCGTCTGATAATGCCCTCCGACGTCCGCACCGAGGGCAAAACTGCTATACGCCTCGTAGATGCTGTAAATGGGTTTCAGCGTCACACCCACCGTGAAATACGGTCCCAACTGCCGCGCATACATCGCGTTGATGCAGATGTCACGCGCCGAGAACGTGCCTCCCGTCAGGTTGCCGTTTTCGTCGGCATACCGCATGGTGCCGTAGTCCAGATAGTGGATTCCCACCGCAAAATAGTTGGGTTTGTCGGGTTCGCCGATGCCCGTGTAGGGGCGTTCTATCTTCGAGCGGCCGAAATTATGCCCGTACATCGCGCTGCCGAACATAGTACCCGCCAGGTAGTATGCGTAGTTGAGTTGCAGCACGTTGTCCGTACTTGCCGTCAGCAGCGCGGGGTTGACAAACGCCATGCTGATGTCCCCGTCAGCAATGGCGACATTCTCGCCCCCCAACGCATTCAGACGCGACGACGCAGGCAGCCCCAGGAAGTGGAACACACTACTTCCCGCGCCCTGGATTTGCGCCTGAACCGCCGTTGCCAAACAGCAGCAGATGATTATTGCGAGCCGTCTTATCTTCATTTCGGGTTGCGTTGTCGTGTTGCTTTATGCTCACGGGAATCGCTTCCCGTTCACTTTTTTCTCACACATTCAGCCTGCAAAGTTACGATATATTTTTCATTTATGCAACACCCTGGCTTTTTATCTCCGCCGCATTTCAGATTTCACTTTTCATTGCGCATTACGCATTACGCATTGTGCATTGTTGTCGTGTATTTGTCGGGCTAAGTGTATGTGATTAGTATGTGATTAGTATGTGATTAGTATGTGATTAGTA
>CAKUUM010000055.1 GCA_934692905.1 uncultured Bacteroidales bacterium | reverse complement strand
ATACAGAAAGTGGATATGATTATTTCGGGGCAAGGTTCTACCTCTCTCTGCTCGGAATTTGGTTATCGCCAGACCCGTTATTAGACAAATATCCCTATATTTCGCCGTATGCTTATTGCAGTTGGAACCCAGTGAAACATATTGACCCCAACGGGAAAGAAGCAAAAATGATTGTATCGGGAAATACGATAACCTTCCGAGCAACTTATTATGCTCATCCAACAGATATGGAATCTGTTACGAGGGCAGTGAGTTTTTGGAACAAACAAACTGATTTGCAGTATACGGATAAAAGAGGAAACACATATTCTGTTAAGTTCAATTTGTCCGTAAAAAAATCTGAGAATCTACATAATAGTGTCAATTTAGGAGGAACAGATGCAAATTCTTATGAAGTAGTGCCACAACTATCTGCAGAAACATCTACTCCCAACGCTCGAGCGACGGGTTTGACGAAAGACAATCGTTCTATAGAAGTACGTTCCGATAGAGCAGATGGTCTAACTGGTGCGCATGAAGTAGGACATACATTAATGAACATCAATACCAAAGATGGTGAACATTCCACAAATGGTATTATGACAGGAAATGCTAGCGATCCACAACGTGGCGAATATGTCAGCCAAGAAACGGTAAATACAATGGTAGAATCTCATGGAATAAATGATAATTCAATATGGTCAAAGATAAAGTCAGTATTCGAATAATAGTATTGATATTAGTAGTAGTTGGTATATTGTATATCATAGTCGTATCTTCTCCGCGTTTACTTCCACCAAACTATTGCTATAGATATAGTTTAGGAAAGATAGAAATAGAAAATCCTGTCGGGGTGTCTATTGATAGGAATGAGTATGTTTGTCCCGATAGTGCTGTAAAATATTGTTCAGACTCGAATTGGATAAATCGCGCAGATGTACATCCTTACATATTTATGGTAGAAGAAGATGAATTACCTGTATTTTATAGTTCATTATTACATAAAACACGATTTTGGGATAAATACTATTATTCCTTTTACTATGCAGACACTGTTTCACAGTGTTATAAACAAAATATCAAAATATTTCGATTTTATTATGATATAACAACATTTGATGCTTATATGCAATCCACTTATATATATTGGTATGTTTCAGAAGATCCTGAATGGTTAGACCCTAGTTCTGATTGTTGTGATGCATATGCATATTCAGATAGGTATAGAATAGCAGTTCGGCAACATTATACAACATGGCAGATTATTCAATTACGTTGGCATACACGAAAAAAACAGAAAGATCCAGAGTATATTGGGTTTTATAATATATTAGAATAAACATGCTATTTGTTAGAGATGCTACGACATCCCAAAAACAGGTTATCAATCATAATACTAGTAATGGTGCTATCTGTTGGCACCACTGCGTTTGGTATGTCGATATCTCATCCAATCCAAGATAACTTCCGCCGTCATTTTTGGGATGAGGCAGGACAACTTGCATACTTTGTTAGCAATGAGTATTGCGGTTACTATGCGTATGACGCACAAGGCAACCGCGCCTATAAACTGACAGGTATGGTTGTAGCCGACCAATACGATGCGGGCACTATGCAGGCAACAGCATATTTTGATGATGTTACCTTGTATGTTAATCCTTACATGGTAGTTACTCCGAGAGGTTATACGAAGCACTACTACAATGGCAGCCAGCGTATAGCGGCACGATTGGGTGATCAGTGGACGAAAGATAGCACTATGGTATATATCCCGTTTTTGCGAAATGTAGCGGCATCTTTATGGTCAAAAACGGTAAATACCAACAATTTAGATGAACAGGAAATGCCAAATGATGATGTATATATACGGACGGATGGAGGTATTCTTCCTGCGTGCCAATATAGTCCGAATATAACTCAATTATCGGGGTATTTCAGCACAGGTCTGTTGTCCTCTGTATTCTCGGGACGAGCAAGTGAACGGGCACTCACTGATACCATAGGGATATATTTCTATTATCCCGACCATTTGGGTTCAGCGAGTTGGATTACCAATAGTCAGGGACAGGCTGTGCAGTATATCCACTATATGCCATTCGGTGAATTGTGGCTGAACCAACAAACTAGTCGTTATGATGAGCGGTTTAAGTTTACAGGGAAAGAACGAGATAACGGGAAAGGGGGTATTAAGTAACGATACTACACAAAAATCCGCACCTTTTCTTGTACAATTCGCAAAGATACACTATCTTTGTGCAGAATTAAAGTTCAACTTTTAATTTGCACGCTCCATACGATAACATTCAACCAACCCGACTATGCTCAAACTACCGCAAGGCGCATCGCGCCAACAACAGTTCGACCGCGACACCATTATCCGCGGTGTCATCACCATTGCCGTGTTGGCGGCATTGTACCTGCTCATACGCCGACTGAGCGGGGTGCTGCTGCCGTTTCTGGTCAGTTTTGTGATTGCCTATATGCTGGAACCGATAGTGCGGTTCTTCCAGTACAAGTGCCGATTCAAGAACCGATTGCTGTCGGTGATTGTGACATTGGTATTGGTTGTGGGGGTGCTGACGGGTGCTGTGGCGGCACTGGTGCCCACTATCAGCAAACAGGCGACGGCACTGTCGGTAGGGGTGAAGAACTATCTGAGTACGTTTGATGCCAACGAGTACTTCTCCCCGCGCGCCAATGAGCAGTTCCAAGAGTTGGTGGAGTATATGGATGTGAAAACACTCCTCAGCAACCCTGATGTGCAACAGGCAGTCCGCAGCCTCTTGCCCAAAGTGGGCAACTGGATTAGCAGCGGCGTGAGTGCGGTGATGGGGCTGGCGATAGTGTTTGTATGTCTGCTGTATATTGTGTTCCTACTCATTGATTATGAGAAGATTGCCAATAGTTGGCACCAATACATACCTCACCGGTACCGCCATGGGGCGCAGATGCTGATGAGCGACCTCGACCGCAATATGAACTGCTATTTCCGCGGGCAAGCCACTATCGCCGGCATCGTAGGCATACTGTTTGCCATCGGTTTTCAAATCATCGGCTTGCCGATGGGCATTGCCATGGGGCTGATTATCGGGGTGTTGAACCTGGTGCCGTATTTGCAAACGATAGGTATTCCGCCTTGTCTGATACTCGGACTGATACAATCCGCCGAGACGGGTCGTCCCGTATGGGTGGTGATGCTGTGTATTGTGGTAGTGTTTGTGGTGGTGCAGAGTATCCAGGACCTGCTCTTAACGCCCAAAATCATGGGCAATGCGATGGGCATGAGTCCTGCAGCCATACTCCTCAGCCTGTCGATATGGGGCTCCTTGCTCGGCATTGTCGGTATGATTATCGCTTTGCCGGTTACGACTCTGCTGATTTCTTACTACAAGCGGTTTATCCTCAAGATGGAGTGAGGGGATAGATAAAGCGGTCTGACAAGCCTGATTCCCTAACGACGCGAGACGCGCTGTCTCCATACAAAGCATTGCTTTCCCATTACAATGAGACTATCTAACAAGTTCAAGAGACAGGAAAAACAGGCAAGTCTGACGACTTGACCGCGGACGAGGCGTCCGCGTCCCCGGTAAAATCCAAGAAATGAGGTAAAAAAAGAGGCTATCTGCACTTGCCAGACAGCCTCCTTAATCAAGATACTACGTATCGGGATTACTAATTAGCGTCGTGGATAACGTATTGGCACATCAAGGTGCTACCCGAATAACTCAAGATAACGACGTAGGTCTTGTCGCCTTTCTGCAGTTCGTAGTCAATGCTGTCTCCTTCACCTTCCAAGGTGATGGTAAAACCTGCTTTGGCAACGATTTCCTTATAATCATCGTAGTATGACTTGGGGCAGTTCATATCCACAAACTGCAGTTGCTCTGAGAAACCCGAATTCAGATATACCACATTCTTCATCTCATGCTCATACGGCGGGAAGTTCTCCAACATGGCGTATTTCTTCACCATAGAAGCCCACAGATTGGGGTCGTCAGTCTCATTGACACCTTGCTTTTTACAGCCCGCCAATGTGGCGATGGCACACAGGAAGAATACCAATAACTTTTTCATATCCTTGTTGTGGTTAACGGGTTACACAATCTTGGCAGGTACCAACTTTTCGCGAATCTTGATGTAGATGATAGTCTCCTTTTTCGCGAAAGCAGTCTGCACGTAGCCCATACCGATGCCCACCTTGGTGTTCGGCAGCATGATACCGCTCGTTACGTGACCTATCTGGTTGCCTTCGGCATCGCAAATCTCGTAACCGTTACGTGGAATGGCACGCTCCTGGCACTCGAAGTGAACGAGTTTGCGTTTCACGCCCTCTGCCTTCTGCTTGAGGAGGAAGTCCTTGTCAATGAAGTCCTTGGCGTCGAACTTTGTAATCCAACCGAGACCTGCCTCAAGGGGCGATGTGGTGTCGTCGATGTCGTGTCCGTAGAGGCAGTACCACTTCTCGAGACGCAGACTGTCACGTGCGCCGAGTCCGATAGGAGCCAATCCGAAATCCTTGCCGACCTCGAACAAAGCGTTCCATATCTGCATGGCGTTCTCTTTTGGGAAGTACAACTCAAAGCCGCCGGCACCCGTGTAACCCGTGTTGCTGAGGATAACGCCCGGTACGCCTGCAAATGACCATTCGCGGAACGAGTAGTACGGAATGGCACTCAGGTCAGCGTCGGTGAGCAGTTGGAGCATCTCCGTAGCCTTCGGACCCTGTACTGCCAACTGTCCGTATTTGTCGCTGGCGTTCTCGAGAGTCACACCGAAAGTGTTCTGCTTGTTGACCCAAGCCCAGTCTTTGTCGATATTGCCGGCATTGACAACGAGCAGGTATTTAGTGGTGGAGTACTTGTAGATAATCAGGTCGTCCACAATACCGCCTTTGCCGTTGGGCATGCAAGTGTACTGCGCCTTGCCCGCTTCGAGTTTGCTGACATCGTTGGTGGTGATGTACTGGAGGAAGTCAAGGGCGCGCTCGCCTTTTACCCAGAACTCGCCCATGTGGCTGACGTCAAAGACGCCCACGCCCGTACGGACAATCATGTGTTCCTGATTGATGCCTGTCGGATATTGGATAGGCATGTTGAACCCGGCAAAATCTGCCATCTTAGCACCCAACGCAATATGGGTCGCTGTGAAAGGTGTTTCCTTTAACATTGTATTGTAATTTAATGGTTTATATGCTTTGTTGTTATTGTCTTTTCGACAAATTCGCGGATGTGCTGATTGACAAAGGCGGGATTGTCGGTGTTGGAGTTGTGACCGGCGGCAGGAACATAGACCAAGGGAAGGTGTTGGCGTTCGGACCAATGGCGGCAATAGCGCAGACAAGAGCCTGCATGGTCGTGTTCGCCGACCAAAAGCAGTATCGGACAGCCTGAAACAGGCGTGGTGTGCTGCTCTATTGCCTCTGCCAAGATGCGAAAACCATGTGCCGCTATGGCGCAATACTCTTGGTGCGTATAGGCGGATAACATACCAGACATCAGCGTTCTGCCATAGTCCGTAGTCGAGCAACCCTGTGCCGCTGTGCGCTGCAACTGCGCCCAAGGGTACAGGCGATAGACAGGTTCCATGTGCTTGAGCAGCCACAACTCGGCGCGTGTGATATAGGTGCGCTCCACTGGGGCGGAGTCTATGATAATGGCACCTGCGACTTCTTTCGGGTACAGATACATATACTCTTGCGCCACGTATCCGCCCATGGACTGCCCGACAAGGAACAGGGGTGCGTCTTTGTCGCAGTTCTTTGCCACAATGGCGTGCAACCATTGGGCTTTCTGCGCGAGCGAGAACGCCAACCGGAACGGGCGGGACTGCCCATGTGCGGGCGCATCCCACACCAACAGGTTGTATTCCCCTGCGAATGCCTCCACCTGCTTGTCAAACAAGGTATTGTCTGCCGTCAGTCCGGGCAGGAACACCAGACAGGGGCGTTCCGACACAAATTCGTTCACCCAATAGCGGATATTGCCCATGGGGGTGGAATATGTACGTTCTGACAACGGCATGAGGACGCGAGGGACAGATTACGCTTTCTCTACTATCTTGAGAATGACCTGCATAGCCTTCTCCATGGAAGGGATAGGCAGGTACTCGAAGCGGCTGTGGAAGTTCTCACCGCCGGCGAAAATATTGGGGCAGGGGAGTCCTTCGAAAGACAGACGTGCGCCGTCCGTACCGCCACGGATAGGCTGGATATGCGGGGTGACACCCACTTCCTTCATCGCCTCTTCCACAAGGGTGACGATGTGCATCACGGGTTCCACTTTCTCGCGCATATTATAGTACTGGTCGCGCAACTCAATCTCTGCCGTACCCTCGCCGTACTCGCGATTTACCTTGCGGACCAAGTGCTCCATCTCGCGTTTGCGGCTCTCGAAACGGGCGCGGTCGTGGTCGCGGATGATGTAACTGAGGGTGGTCTCCTCCACAGTGCCGGTCATACCTACCAAATGGTAGAAGCCCTCATACCCCTGCGTGTGCTCGGGGGTCTCCCAGCGGGGCAGCATGACAGCCAACTGGTAGGCGATGCGCATGGAGTTAATCATCTTGTGGTAGCCGTAGCCCGGGTGTACGTTGACACCGTGCACATGTATCTTGCAACTGGCGGCATTGAAGTTCTCGAACTCCAGTTCGCCTATGGTGCCGCCGTCCATGGTGTAGGCGAAGTCACAGCCGAACTTCGCGACATCGAAGTGGTCGGCTCCCTGACCGATTTCCTCGTCGGGCGTGAAGCCTACCCGTATCTTGCCGTGTTTGATTTCAGGGTGCTGTATAAGGTACTCGCATGCGGAGACAATCTCTGCGATACCCGCTTTGTCGTCTGCGCCGAGGAGCGTCTTGCCGTTGGTGACGATGATGTCCTGCCCTTTGTAGCGCAGTATCTCGGGGTACTTGGAGGTTTCGAGAACAATCACCTCTTCTTCGTTGAGGAGTATATCCTCGCCGTTGTAGTTCTTGACGATACGCGGCTGAACGTGCTTGCCACTGGCGTCGGGCGATGTGTCCATGTGTGCGATAAAGCCGATAGTGGGTTTGCCGTCCACGGTGGCAGGCAAGGTAGCCATCAGGTAGCCGTTCTTGTCGAGCGTTACATCCTGCATACCAATGGTTTGCAGTTCGTTCTTCAGGTACTCGGCGAACTCCATCTGCCCCGGGGTGGAGGGCGTCATGTTCGTTTCTTCGTCCGAGGTGGTGCAGAAACTGACGTACTTCAGAAATCGGTCTGTGATATTCATAATACTATGTTCATTTTGTTAAATTCATGGTTGCAGAAGGCGAGAATGTTGTCGCAGACGTTCTCGCACATGGCGATACGCCCCTCCCATGTGCCGGTACCGGTGTGGGGAGAGAGTACCACGTTGTCCAAACGGAGCAGGGCATCGGCGATATGGGGCTCGTACTCGAATACATCCAACGCTGCGCCCGCTATACGGTTGGTTTGCAGGGCTGTGACCAATGCCTCCTCGCACACGTGCGCGCCGCGCGCGGTATTGACAAGGTAGGCCGTGGGCTTCATCATATCCAACTCACGTTTGCCTATCAGATGGTGCGTGTCAGGGGTGTAGGGGAGGTTAAGACTCACGAAATCAGCCTCTTGCAAGAGTGTGTCAAGGGGCGTATATGCGGCATGGTACTGCTGCTCGATGTCGGCGGAGAGTGGGTGACGGTTGTGGTAGATGATGGTCATCCCCGCTGCCACGGCACGGCGTACCAAAGCCTGTCCAATACGACCCATTCCGATGATTCCCAGCACTTTACCGTAGAGCGAATGGCTCAGATTGTTCATCACGCCAAAGGGTTCCGCGGTGTGATTGCGCAGCCGGCGGTCGAACTCTGCGGTGCGGCGTGCCACATCGTGCATGAGGGCAAAAGCCAGTTCGGCAGTGGGTTCGATGACGGGTAGGGGTGTGTTGGTGACGCGGATTCCACGCTCGCGGCAAGCGTCGAGGTCGATATTGTTGAACCCCGCGCCGAAGTTCGCAATCAGTTGAAGATGAGGTGCTTGCGCTATCATCTCGCGCGGCACACGCTTGTCGAAAGTGGCAACCAAGATGTCCGCATCGGCAAGCGGCACACCCAACGTGTGTCCGCCAAGGCGGGCAAAACCCTCGGGGGGGAGTTGTGTGGTAAACGCAATACGCATATCGGCGACAAAGTTACTGCTTTTTTGGCAGTTCTGCAAGGGGTGGAAAGGCGTTTTTTGAAAAAGGCGGAACGGGGCGGCAAGGTCACGACAAGGTCGGCGGAATCACATACTAATCACATACTAATCTCATACTAATCACATACTAATCACATACACTTACCC
>CAKUUM010000054.1 GCA_934692905.1 uncultured Bacteroidales bacterium | reverse complement strand
GTTTATCGCCGCTATGGATCCCGACTACCTGTTGCAAATCATAAAAAATGCTAACTTTTGATGCGGTTGCCCTGGGATGGAACGGATATTTTTTGGAGGAACAGATATTTTTTTGTACCTTTGCACGGATTTTTGCGTAATTGCAATAGTAAAGTGTTTGTGTTACGATAAAAAGATAACAATTATGACAACGAAAGGTAAAGTGATTACGAGTGTGGTGAGCATCGTAGTGCTCGCGTTGGCGGGGTTCGTGTTCTTCAAGTTCTGCTTCGTGTACAGCGAGGGAACCAATGAGGGCGATATCAACTACTTCCAGCGCGAAGGGTTCATCTTCAAGACCTACGAGGGGAAGATGATACAGACGGGCTACAACTCGAAGAATACGAGTGCGACCATACAGTCGAATGAGTTCAAGTTCTCGGTGACCGACGAGCGCGTGGCGCAGCAGATAGACAACAACTCGGGACGGCAGATAAAACTGCATTGGAAACGCTACCTCGGCACGTTGCCGTGGCGCGGAAACAGCCAGTTTGTGGTGGATTCGATAATTTCCGTGAAAGCGATTAAACCGCAGACCCCCGCAGACCCGCTGCAGGATGGCGTGGGGGAGTTGCCGCCAGTGGTGGAATAGACAATTTGTACGTGTGTAAATTTGAAGATTAGACCCTATAAGGGATGTGATATGCTGACTAAACCTGAAGAAAATCTGATAAAGATTTATGAGAATTCGTTTCGCGACAACTGGGAGTTGGAGGCGATGACGGACTATGGAACAGAGAATACGCTGACTTACAGCAAAGTAGCGGAGCAAGTAGCCCGCTTGCACCTGTTGTTCGAGCAGTGTGGTGTGCGCGAAGGCGACCGCGTGGCTGTGATGGGCAAGAACTCGTGCAACTGGGCGTTGGTCTATTTGGCGAGTATCACGTATGGCGCGGTGATTGTGCCGATACTGCATGATTTCAAGGCAAATGACGCGATACATATCATCAACCACTCGGAGACCTCGCTGCTATTTGTGGCAGACGCGATATGGGAGAGCATCGACGCGGAGCAGATTCCGATGGTGAAGGTGGTGTTCTCGCTGAATGATATGAGCGTGATAATCAACCGCTTGCCGGAAGATGTGCATATTGACAAAGAGGTCATTGACGGTCTGTTTGCAGCCAAATATCCGAACGGTTTCACGCGCGACGATGTGCACTATATAGAAAGGAGTAATGCCGAATTGGCATCCATCAACTACACCTCGGGCACGACGGGCTTCTCGAAGGGCGTGATGACACCTGCCAACGCATTGGCGGGCAATATCGTGCTCTCGAAACGCAGCAAACAAGTGTTCAGAGGCTGCCGGCAAGTGGCATTTCTGCCGTTGGCACACGCCTTTGGGTGCGCGGTGGACTTCCTCGGGGCATTGTCGGTAGGCGGACACACATGGTTTATCGGACGTACGCCGTCGCCGAAGATACTGGTGAAGGCATTCAAGGAAGTGAAGCCGACGCTGATAATGTCGGTGCCGCTGATACTGGAGAAAGTGTACCGCAAGCAGATTGCGCCCGTAATATCCAAGGCTCCGGTGAGTTGGGTGCTGAAAGTGCCGTTGCTCGACGAGGTGGTGCTGCATAAGATTCACGACCAGTTGATAGAGTCGTTTGGCGGTGAGTTCTCGCAGATAATCGTGGGCGGGGCACCGCTGAATGCCGAGGTGGAGGCGTTTTTGCACCGTATCCATTTCCCCGTGACGGTGGGTTATGGCATGACGGAGACGGCACCTATCATCAGTTACACCTATTGGAAAGACTTCAAGCCGTACTCGTGCGGTCAGGCGTTTCCCGGGCTGATGGAGATTCGCATTGTGAACGCCAACGCGGAAGGAGTGGGGGAGATACAGGTTCGCGGCGAGCATCTGATGCTGGGCTACTACAAGAACGAGGAGGCAACGCGCGAGGTGTTTACGGACGACGGTTGGCTGCGTACGGGTGACCTCGGCGTGCTGGACAAGGACGGATTCCTCTATATCAAAGGGCGCAACAAAACCATGCTCCTCGGACCCAACGGGCAGAACATCTACCCCGAAGAGATTGAGGCGAAGATGAACAATATGCCGTATGTGCTGGAGTCGCTGGTGCTGCAACAGGACAACAGGCTGGTGGCGCTGGTCTGCCCCGACTATGAGGCGGTGGACGCTGCACACCTGACGGCAGAGCAGTTGGATGAAGCCATGGAGGAGAACCGCAAGCAACTGAACGCACAACTGGCTGCGTATGAGCAGATTAACAAGGTGCGGCTGTTCCCGCATGAGTTTGAGAAGACGCCCAAGAAGAGTATCAAGCGATTCTTATACACATCTATTGAGGTATAGCGAAAGATATGAATCTGTGTATCGACCAAGGTAATTCGCGCACCAAGGTGGCGTTGTTCCGCGAAGACGGAAGTATCGCCAAGAACCTGATGTACAAGAGTTTCACATCGGCGGATGTGGAGCGGCTGTTCTCGCTGTATCCGATACAGGACAGCATCGTGTCGTCGGTGGTGAATATAGACCCTGCCGTGGTGAATGTACTGCACAGATTATCAAGTCGTTTTATCTTGTTTGATCACAAGACACCCTTGCCGCTGCGCAACTGCTATCAGACACCCGAGACATTGGGGCAGGACCGCATAGCATCGGCTGTGGGGGCATCGTATATATGCCCGGAACAGAACCTGCTCATCGTGGACGCGGGGTCGGCGATTACATACGACTTTGTGTCAGCCGAGGAGGGCTATTTGGGCGGAAACATCGCCCCCGGGGTGAAGATGCGGCTGACCGTGCTGCGCCAGATGACCAAGAAACTGCCCGCAGTGGAGGTGGAGGAGAATGTTTTTATCCCCCTGTTCGGCAAAAATACGCACGAGGCAATGGCGGCAGGCGTGATACGTGGCATAATTTTTGAGGTAAAAGGCTATATGCGCGCTTTGACCGACCAAGGGACGCCGTTTGTGACATTTGTGACAGGCGGAAACGCACCTTATATATTAGGGAACCTGCAGACCGAGGTGCGGCACGAACCGCATCTGGTGCTGAAGGGGCTGAACGGCATACTGGAATTTAACAAGGCAGAGAAGGCTTAGGATATGAGAAGATTTTTAGCAGTGATAGCGGTTGCCGCACTGGCAATGGGCGCGTGGGCACAGAATGCCACGTCGTCGCCGTCGTCACGTTTCGGATACGGCGAACTGAACGACAACATGCCCGGGGCGTATCGTGCGATGGGTGGAGTAGGGGTAGGTATGCGCTCTCCTAAGGCGATTAACCCTGCACAACCCGCTTCCTATACCGCGTGCGACTCCATGACGTTTATGTTCGACATTGCGGGTTCGCTGCTCTACACCAACTATGGCGATGCTTTCGGCACACGCAACAGGATGAACGGCAACCTCGAATACGTGACGTTGCAGTTCCCGATATGGCGCAGGTATATTGCTTTCTCGGCAGGCTTAACGCCCTATTCTGCAATGGGTTACAACTTCTCGCTGACAGACTCGCTGAACTCCGATTACCACTTCACGAAAGCCTATTCGGGTGAAGGCGGGTTTACGCAGGTGTACGGTGGATTGAGTTTCAATATCTGCGACTGGGTGGCGTTGGGCGTGAACGCCTACTATATGTTCGGCAATGTGACGCAGTCGCGTACGCTGACCTTTACGGAGTCGTCGCTCAATAATGTATCGCAGTCCAATGTACTGAAAATCAACAGCCTGCGTCTTCGTTACGGCGCACAATTCTTCCATACGTTCGGCAAGCACACCATTGTATTGGGCGGTGTGTTCGAGAACAAGCAGCGCTTCTCGCGCAGCGAATACACGCAGGTGGAGACCAAGACCGCGGACACCGTGACCACGATGGGTGGGGCGTTCGAGTTGCCGATGATGTATGGCGCGGGCATTAGTTATGTGTATGACAACCGTTTGACATTGGCGGTGGATTATCAATGCCAGGATTGGTCCAAGACACTGTATTTCAATCAGAAGGAGGCTTTGAATAACCGTCAGCGTTGGGCGGTGGGGGCAGAGTATCGCCACAACCCGATGAGCCGCAACTATGCCGAGCGCATGATGTGGCGTGTGGGGTTCAACTACACCACGTCCTACACGCAGGGCATGACGCAACCCGATTTGGGCGTGTCGGTGGGTATGGGATTCCCGCTGCGCACCGTGGGAACGGTTATCAACACGACCTTTGAATACGGGCATCGCGGTGGCGGCGCGGGGCAACTGACCGAGAACTATCTGCGGTTTGTGGTGAATGCAGCCATTGCTGAAAACTGGTTCTTCAAACGTAAATTGTAACATAAGCATATAAAATTAATACCAAAAATATGAAAAAGTTATTGATAATTGCACTTTGTGTAGCCGTTCCGATGGCAAGTTTTGCCAAGAAACCCAAGAAAGGTGAGGAACAACCTGTTGTGGAAGAGACGAAAGTATTGTCCGATGAGGAGTGCCTTGCACACCTCTCACTTGCCCATGAATCGGTGAAGAACGGGCAGTACAAGGATGCTTATCCCGTTTGGCTGGAGTTGTATCAGAGCCGTCCGGACTTCCACAAGAACATCTACATTGACGGCAACAAGATTCTGGAATACGAATACGAGAATGCACAAACGCCCGAGGAGAAGAACAAATGGCGCGAGATGATTCTCAAGTTGCACGATGAGCGTATCCAGTATTTCGACGACCCCAAGTATCCGGACGCTTATGTGCTGGGACTCAAGGCGATAGACTATCTCAAGTACTATCCTGAGGACGAGTTGGCTATGCCCGCATACGAGTGGCTGAAAGAGTCTGTGGCAGGTATGGGTGCAAACTCGCAAATCATTGTGCTCCGCAAGTTGGTGGAGGTTAGTTACAATATCTACAAGTCCAATCCCGACCAGTACAGCGACCAGTTCCTCAAAGACTATCAGGCCGTTTCGGGGTTGATGGAGCAGATTGCTGCTGCCGGTGGCAAGCGTGCTACTGAGGTACAGCCGCAGAAGAACTACATCGACCGTCTGTATGCCGCTTCGGGTGCTGCTGACTGCGGTCAGATGGATCAGATGTATGCTGAAGATGTGAAGACACATGCTTCTGACCTCGACCACCTGAATGCGGTCATGAAATTGTACCGCCGTTTGGGTTGCACCGAGAGCGAGGTGTATTTCGCTGCCGCTGAGGCTGCCCACAAACTGAAACCGACCGACGAGTCGGCGGCAGGTTGTGCCAAGATGTGTGTCAAGAAAGACGATGCAAAGGGCGCTCTTGCGTACTATGACCAGGCATTGCAACTGGCGACTACTGAGGAAGACAAGGCAGATTACCTCTACAATATCGCCCTTGTATATTACGCTAACCTCAAGAACTTCCAGCAGGCTGCCAACTATGCCTACAAGGCTGCCGAAATCAACAAGGAGGACGGTCGCTACTATATCCTTATCGGCTTGTGCTATGCCAATGCCAAAGTGTCGGACGACCCCATCATGAGCCGTTCCGTATATTGGTGCGCAGTGGATATGTTCCGCAAGGCAAAGCAGGTGGATTCGTCCTGCGCTGCAGATGCCAACAAGTTGATTGCCACCTATTCACAATACTTCCCGAGCAAGGAAGACATCTTCTTCCACAAGGAGATGAACCTCAACGAGCCTATCCGCGTGGGCGGTTGGATAAACAAGACCACCACTTGCACGCCGAAGGCGGAATAAGACGGTAGATTATAGTGATACAAACCCACATATTCAGTACTGAGAGAATCACGCGAGTGGTTCTCTTGGTGTTGATTGTGGTGGGTGCTGTGGCTTGCCAACGCCACGATGTGCGTCTGCGGGCGGATGCGGTCAGTGACCGGGCGTCTATGCCTGCCCTCGAAGCGCAGGATGTGACCACTCTCATTTCCGATTCGGGCATCACACGCTACCGCATCAAGGCAAACAAATGGCTCATCTTTGACAAGGCGGATACGCCCTATTGGGAGTTTCCCGCAGGCATCTATCTGGAGAAGTTCAACGCTGATTTAGAGGCAGATGCCACCGTGGAAGCCGATTATGCATACTACAACGAACCTGCCCAACGGTGGACGTTGCGGGGCAATGTACGTGCCATCAACCTTGAGGGGGAGCGGTTCGAGACGCCGTTGCTCTATTGGGACCAGAAGTCGGAGAGCGTCTATTCGGATTCGTCTATTGTGATTACAAAGGCGAAGTCCATTATCCAAGGTGTCGGTTTCCGCTCCAATCAGGAGATGACCCACTATACCATTCTCCGCCCCACGGGCGTCTTTCCCATAGAAGAATAGGCAGGGACTTTCTACTATCCACTATTTTACTATTTACTCACCACTTTCCTGCTTCTCTAAACTTTCAACTCTAAACACTCAACTGATGAAATACAAATACACCTATACAGTTCAGTATCAAGACGTTGACGCAGACCGTCGTCTGCGTTTGCATACATTAGAGAACTACCTGCTCAATGTGGCAGGGCGCGTGGCAGATGAGTTGGGTTTCGGTATTCCCAATCTGTTGCCTATGGGCTATACGTGGATTATCACGCGTCTCAATCTGGAGATGCGCTATCTGCCGCGCCATGGTGAGGTGCTGACTATCGAGACGTGGATTGAACAGAACGTGCACATGCTCTCAGTGCGTGACTACAGGCTGTATGTCCGTCAGGCAGACGGCTCTGAGGTGCTGCTTGGTATCGCCAAGTCCGTGTGGGCGGTACTTGATTTGGAGAAGCGCGAGATAGTCAATGTCTTTGACTTGCCTATGTTCGACGGTGCCGTGGATGGCGAGGTGCTGCAGATAGCGAAACCCGTGCGCCTGTTGCCCATTCAAGCGGAAGAGGCACGCCTGTTGCCGGGGACCCTCGCGGCGGATAGTATTCCGCACACGATTCAATACTCCGATGTGGACTACAACCGCCATTGCAACTCGTGCCGCTACCTCGAATGGATGCTCAACGCCTGCACGTGGCACCGGACAGACCAGCCTTTCCGCCTTGATATCAACTACGTGAAGGAACTTCATCTTGGCGAACAAATGCACACCCATTTCGTACAAACCGCCCGTTCCATACAATACCAGCAAACCGATGACTCTGGTCACTCCTGTTGTACGGCTTTGATTTCTGCGATTGAGGAATAAGGAGATATGAACAAGAAGACACGATGTTGAAAGTAGCATATTTATTAGGTTCACTCAATCGCGGCGGAACAGAGACATTGCTCCTGGACGTCTTCCGTGGCGCGGATATTGCGCCGTTCTCCTTTATGGGCATTCACCGCAAGGGTGGGGTGTACAGGGATGATTTCTATGCTACAAAGCCTGTATTCCTGCAGTGCTCACCTGTGCACCATAACATATTCGCCTATGTTAGACGGTTGCGCAGGCTGCTGCAAGAGCAACAGATAACTATTGTTCACGCCCAGCAATATATTGATGCGCTATATGCCAAGTTAGCGACATCGGGAACGGATATCCAAGTAGTGGAGACGTTTCATGGGTATGATTACGGTGCTACCCGTTGGGAGAAAATGCTCATCCAACTCAGTATCCGCCGGAGCGATGCCGTGTGCTTTGTGAGTGAGGCACAGCGTAGGTATTATTTGCAGCAATACACGTTCCGCAGTCCTGCGAAGACGCATGTGGTATATAACGGCATCGACTTCTCCAAGTTGGACGAGGAACATGAGCAGGCTTTGGATTTACCTGCAAAAATCGACCCCGCTTCGCGGGGAATGAAATTGGCGATGGTAGGGAACTTTGTGCGCGGACGCGCACAAAGTTCCCTGTGTCAATTTCTGCTCCGTCTGGCACAGGAGCATATACCATACGATTTCTATTTCGTAGGCAAACGCGATGACAAAGAGCCTTGGTATTATGACGACTGTGTGAAGTTCTGCAAAGACAACCAATTGGATAATGTCCATTTCCTGGGCAGCAGGAGCGATGTGCCGCAGATATTGCGGCAGATGGATGCGTTTGTCTATGCCACCGACCATGACACATTCGGCATTGCCGTAGTGGAGGCAATGGCGGCAGGCGTGCCCGTGTTTGTGAATGATAACGAGGTTATGGCAGAAGTGACGCATCACGGTGAATGGGCCACACTATACAAGACGCATGACACGGAAGATCTGTGGCAACGGTTCAACAGGTTCGTTCATAACCGCGAAGCCTACCGGCAACAAGCCTGCCAAACAGCCAGACAAGTGCGTCAGCACTATAGCATTGAGCACCATCTGCAACAATTATATGAGGTGTACAGGGCTCTGTAACAGATGTATGAGAAGTGCGCTATCCTATCGGCAAGAGCCTATGTCGTTGCCGTCTCGTTGCCGTGTCGTTGCCGTAATTAACAGCATGAAGGAAGCACCTTGTGTCCAGGGCAACCGCATCAAAATTGAGCGATGGTTTGCGATGTTGCGATGGCGAATAACATCCGTATAAGGTGATTTTG
>CAKUUM010000053.1 GCA_934692905.1 uncultured Bacteroidales bacterium | reverse complement strand
GTAAGATATGGAAGTCTCTGCGCCGTCTGCCCAATGTGTCATAGTAGGACGGTCTAAGACATCATAGTCCGTTTGTATGCGAATAGCAGCATTGCTCGTGTAATATGAGGTGGGTAAGTCGGTATGTATCAGTATATTTTGCAGAGTTGCCACATTGCGTCCGAAGCAGTCCCGTTTTATTTGATTGCTAAGCACATACCCATCCATTCTTTTATCAAACCGCTGACACAGATTTCCGCGTGCGTCATAGAGAGAGCGGTGGTAAGTGGAGTCTCCATCAGCCATTGTACGCACATCCGTGTAGAATGGATAAGACGGATTCCGGTGTGGGTATCGCCAAATGCTTGTATTGCTGATAGGTTGGTAGGAATAACTGATGGTCGGATTGGTTTTACCCGCTTCATTAGGGGCAATGACAGACGTCAATCGACCATAAGCATCGTAGGTATAATGTATGCTATTCCCCGTGGCATCCGTTATGCAAGTGGGTACTTGCCAATAGGGATGATACAGGGTGGAACAGGTCTGCCCCCATTGATTTGTAACACGAACAGGCAAAGAATGGGTAAGTGAATCATATTCTATCCGTAGAGTTGCTTTCTGCCCCTTATGGTTGGTGGGCATCGTTACGCGGGTGAGCAGACCGGTTGCATCATATTCATAGCGGGTAATAATGGTAGAGTCGGTGGCCGGGTCCCGCTGTGTGAGTGTTGTGAGTTTGTCTAACCTGTACTGCGTTTCCGACTGACGTGCCAATACGCCATTGGCATATACTTTGAGTGTCTTGGGACGGGACACAAGATTGCGCTCGGGGGTATGGTATGTAATCTCTGCCGTAAGGTCATCATCTCCCAATACGGTATCTCCCAAGTTGCGATAGGCAACCACATTATGGTGGCGGTCATAGTCATATTGCTTTGCCGTGACAATCGGCGAAGATGTACCCTCATAATAGCGGGTGTAGTGTGTCTCCTTGCTGACACGAATCTTCGTATCGTGACAGAGGTCATCGGTGGCTTTGCCCGCCATGTCGGTATAGGCAATGCCTATCTCATACTCGGTATAGATATTACCGTCGGCATCCATGGTCGCCTCATATTCCAACCGACCATGGTCTGCGAAGTCTCGGTTGTTGTAACGGCGGACATGACGGCGATAGACGGCATCATCGTTCTGCGTGTCAATATCTTCCGTCGTCACGGCACCATAGCCGTAGGAAGTGCGTTCATCTCTGTTGTAACAAGGGTCTGCATATACAAACCGGTGCGCGATAACGGTGTCCCCCATCGGCGCACAGGCATTGTTGATGTCCCGAACCGAACTGAGCAACCAATGGCGACCCGGATATTGTGCAGTGGGGGCGGATAATTGGTAATTCAACTCTATTTGCTGCCATGCCGGATTTGTAATAGAACGAAGCAGACCTCTCTTGCCCATTTGATTGTAACGCACATGGATGCCGTCTTTATCAGCACGCACCAAGTCCGGCAACCCGTCACCGTTCATATCCATAATATCAAAGGTTCCTTCCGTAAGGGATATATTGACAGGGCTGCCGTGTATGCCTGCGCACAATTTGACAAAGAAGATGGAGAAGCCTGCCGTCACAGCGAGGTCCAAGCCTGCATTCTGCGTAGTGCTTTTCTGCAAATGGTCATTGGAACTGACTTTTTGTGTGCTATAGTAGTATCTGTCAGGGATATAGATATCCTGAGTTACTTGCAGACCGCCATTATGCACATCTACTAAATCCAACATCCCGTTGCCATCCATGTCTATCAGACGTGCCAAACCCGTATTGGTGGAGACAGAACCGCTGATACCCGCAGAGAGGCTCATCTGGAACTTGCAGGACTGTGTATTGGCAGCGGAACCATTGCTTAATATCTTCTTGACAATATCAGCACCGTCAAAGGTCTTGCCAAACGACACACTGCCATTCTTACAGGAATTGGCATTGCGGTCAATATACGGCAACCGCGGCAAGGCAGAATAGTACACAAAGCCATAGCCGATATTCAGGTACAGCCGTATGCTGTCGCCATCCACCGTCAGTTTGTCGGGCAACCCGTCGCCATTGATATCCATCAAGGCAAAAGTGGCTTCTGATATACCTTCTGTAGCACTCGCACCATTCGAGCCAGCCAAAGAAATAGAAAACTTGTCATTTTTAGGGTTGGGTCCCGCCACTTTGGATATGACAGGGAAACCACCCGAGAAAGCAGGACCGTCTGCCTTGGTAACAGTAGTATGGAGATGTGCCTCGATGTCCTTTCGCTCTCCCAGTCCGCCCCATGGCTGTGTGTATTGGATGGAGTTCTCACGCACAATATCGGGGAAACGGTCGCCGTTCATATCCATGAAATCCGTGCAAAGGCGATAGGTGCTTTCCGAGAACGCATGTCCTGCTCCCAACCCGGATACCCCCAACCCTATACTGTACGAGATGTGTTTTTGTTTGCTGCTGCTCTTTTTGCGGACAGCCGTCACCCGTTCTCCGTTACGCGCCACGGGTACATCGTTGTCATACGTCTCTATCGCGGGACTATCGGAACTGCTATTGCTGCCGCCACCTTGTACACGAGCCGCTGCCGCCTGCTTGTCGCGTGCATTGGACATCAGCGTGCGCCCGTTACGCGCCACATTGCCATACGCCTCCCACCGATAGTGCTGCGCATCCACGCTCATCTCTACCCATGTGTTGGACAGCGGGTTGTAGATGTTACGTTGATTAAACGCCGTTTCCAGCGCATCGGGAGTCTGTATGGCAGTGGTATCGGAGAACGTAATCGAATTGCAGAAGGCTGCCGAGTCCTGTGCCGAGACCTCAAGGGACTGCTCCCACGCCTTATTGCGCAACGAATCCAACGGTATGAGGTCTGTAGCATACTTGTTGTTGAAAGTAAACTGTCCCCATCCCTTGTAGAGAGGACCGAACAATTTGTAATAGACTGTCCGCAAGGAGACTTCGTGCGCAAAATCCACTTTGGGTGCCAGCCATGTCACAAACGTTTCCCGTGAAGAGCAACTGAAAGACACTCGGGCGCGTACCTCCACCTTCCCCCAGTCCGTATGCCGGTTTGAAGACATAAGACGGAGAGAGAATGTCGTCTCGGGTGTGCAATTGGAGAATGGGGGTAGTGTCACCTGTTGCAGTTGGGTTTTGTGAGAGAATGAGACGGAGGTCGCAGATGTAGGACCATCCGTTTGCTGCTTGTCGATAGTCACCTTGACAGTCTGTCCCGAGGTATTGGTAACAAACAAATCTATTGTCACCGTTCCCGTCGTGTCTGTTTGGAAAGTCTGTTCGCCCGAACAGATAAAGTCAGACTCTGATGAATATGCCGTTGTCTCACCGACATACGTAAATGTTTGCCTCCAATCCACATTGTCAAAATCATGGGAACGGCGGGACATGAGATGGAAGAAGAATATATCACCTTTGCTGACAGAGATATTTTTGAACACCTCGCTGTGTGCACTATAATCATCGGGGCGGATATTGACAGTCTTCAGGGTACGTGTATCTTGTGCTGTCAGTCCCAAGGTGTCAGCAGCAGAGGTCGTGGATACATTGTGCTCATGCTGGATGACATAGCGCACACCGTCTGCATTGCGTGTCTGCTGCCTTTGCATGGATGTGTCTTGCAGGAGTTGCACTGCGCTGTTGAGCGTCACTTGCCCGTCACGGGGTGCCACCCACACACGGACTATTTCCAAATTTGGTTCTATGCCATCGTCCTGCGGACAGACAGTGACCGTGTCATAAATATATACTTTGTCGTAGTATTGCTTGAAAAAAGCCTGCGGATATTTCGCTTTATATCGTGGCATTTCAGCGTCTATCAGTTCTTGGATGATGTCTTCTTCCGACCGATAGAAACAATATCTGTTGAGGCACGAAAGGCATTGCGACGGGTCATTGAGACAGGTGCGCTCGCACGTCTCGCATATCACACCGCGTTCTCGGAGCCTACCAATCATCTCTATGGTAAAGTCTTTGTCATAGCATTGCTCCATCATATTATCATACACTCCGATATATTCATTAAAAATATCTTCAGGAATATATCCATTGCATCGGTTTTCACGCTTACATTCGTTACATTCATCAGGATAACCGCCTCCCAAGCATACATCATTACATTCTTCGCAAACTCGCACACCGTCCCGACAATTGTAATCGTTGTCACCGTTATTTTCATCACAGCGGGCAAAGTTCTCACAATTATCAAGACGGCAATAGTAACATTCTTCGGAGTCCAATCCATAATACTCACATTCGGAAGCACATCCGCCACACACAGGAACTCCATAGATATATACTACCTGTTCTCCCGTCATAGGGTCTTCCCCCTCTATATGGGCACAATGCTCGTCTATGCAAGATTCACAGCCATCAAGGTCTTCCATACAATCCTCACGACAATCTTCACATATCACCCGTTGTCCACGGAAGATGCAACTATAGTCGGCACAACTCCAATACTCTTCGCTATCAAAACCATAGTCCATCAATTGCTGTATACATTCAGGACATATATGGTGGTACCTGTTGCAAAGTTCTTGCAATTGTTCGTCATCAGAACTCCATTCCGGTTCTTGACATTGCAAATCAATCTCGCAATCAGGTGCCCTGTGTTGCAGACACCCTCGACAAAGCAAACTATCCAAATCTGGGTCGTCTCCTATTCCATACAAATAATTGTAGCAATGCTGTTCACAAGCCTCGCAAGGATAATAGTAATCATTTATGCTCACAGAGAAAGAGTCACGCGGAATATAATCCACATAACACTCATCACTGAGGGCAACCGTGCCGTCATAGTAAAAATAGGACTTGCATTGGGAAGAATCTATCGTAACCTGCTGCTCACCTGTATGCTGTGCGAAACGTTCCGTAGAAGCATTCAATTGGTTGAAATGGACTACACCGTTATCCACAAAATCCGGTAGCCCGTCGCCATTCACATCAGAGAAATAGCAAGAGGTATAGGTGTCTGTATTAGACCAGCCGCCACTCACGGAAGCCACGGGGTCGGCACCTGCCTGCAGTCCCCAACTGTTGGTCTTGCTGGTTTCAAGAGAGAGGTTCGATGAGCGCATACCCGTACCACGCTCTGTGGCAAAATAAGGTTTGCCGTCCGCACCTACTACTTGTTTGCGGAAATAAATCTCGTTGCCCTTGCTATATACCTTGTCCGCCAACCCGTCCCCGTCTATATCCATCAGCATATAATTGGTTGTGCCTTTCCCCTCGGAGTAACTATAATTACCACCTGCAGAGAGATTGGTCTGCCATACCTGTTTGCCTAATCCTACTGTCAGTGTGCCTCCTACACTCCAACCTATATTGGACGACTGATTGAGTATGTTCCAATCGTCTCCCTGATTTCTGTCGGCTATCAAGACTTCGTTAGCACTAAACATATCTGACAGGTCAGGTTGGTAGTAATCAAAGGCAGTGGAAGACAACCTGCAACCGCTGAAAAATTCCGGCAATGCTATACAATCATCTATCGTATAGTTGAGCATATTGGTACTGTTCAAGTCAGTATCTTGAGGCATCCTATAGAGAGAAATACTTGACAAAAAAGACTGTCCGTTGTTGATGTTATAATCGAATTGGTACCGCTGAACAGGAATATATTGCCCCTCATCACTCCGATACGAAATATCCATATAGCAAACCAAACGTTCTGTCTTGCGGATAAAGCCCAAGCGACCGTCAGTGATAATATCGTTTCTATCTTTGTACTGAATACGAATGCGGTACGGATATTCACCATGTTCACCATCTTGAAATGAAGTTGTATTATATCCGGTATAGTAAATAGCAGTCAGATATAATTCATTTCCTTTGGTTTTAGTATATTGATAGCGAATACTATTGCCGTGTACATCCACCACCTCCGTTAATGCCCAATAAGCGATATTGCCTTTGGAATCGCGAAGAACATATCTCGGATCCACGGTAGTGTAGTAATCCGCATAGCAACTATAGTAATATGCAGTACCATCTCTGCTGACAACACACCAAGCATATTTGTCAGTAGTCCATCCGAATCGCGTGACAGATTCGCATTTCTTGGTATCACGCATCACAAAATCAGCCACTTGCTGACGGCGTTTTATTTGCTTGTGCATCTGGTACGGAAGCAGTCTGTCAGGGTTGTCGCCATTGGCGATAATCAGTTGCTCGCCGTTCAGTAGGTAACTCTCGGTCTCGTAGTCTTTGTCATACCTTGGTACACCCCAACGGGTGTCAAGGGTAATGGCAGGTTGGGGGAACGACCAGCCTACGCCCATGATACCATTGCCGCGGTCGCTGCTGTAGGACAAGGTCAGGTCGGGTTGCAAGCCGTTGCGTCCTGCGGGAATGTCAATGGGGTATGTGATGGAGGCGGTGCCGTAGGTATTGGCTTCGGGGGCGGCTATCATCGGCACACGTGACAACGGATGCGGGTCCTCCATGTCCGTCAAGGTCGTAGGCACAAAAGCATTCACCTCGGGCATATCGGGGGTACGTATCACGGCATTGACAAAGTCCGTGAAGTGGGTGGACTCGGAGATAACGATATGACGTACGGTGTCTGTCGCTACGCGGCGCAGTTGCTGCCATTGGCGGGTCTGCTCGTCGAAATAGTAGGTGTGTATGTCTTGCGGTTTGAAGCCGTGCGGGACAGACAAGGGTTCGTAGGCGAGTTCGATACGGGCGGGCATGTCGGCACGGAAGTGTTCCCCGTGAGGCAACAGGCGGTAGGCGTGGCTGCCTGCCGTGACGGACAGCATATTGCTCGCCAAGGGCTGTGTCTCGGAGCGGGTGAGTGTGCTCACAGAGAAAGTAACATCGTGCATCAGGCTGCCGCTATCGGCAACCAAGCGAATGCCTGACAAAGATAGGTTTACGGGTTGTGATTGCGTATAGGACTCGGAGAGTGTATATTGAGCAAATGCGGTGTTCGGGACAGTAGGGGTTGTTTGTGCGTTGCGTGATGGCTTACTTGCTGTCGGGGGAATTTTGTCCTTTGCTTGTAGCACATCAGTAGTAGCCACAGCGAGCATGGGGCTACTATCTTGCCCTTGTATTTGGCTCTGTACTTGTTCTTGTACCTGCGTTTGTGCTGATGTTGAGGTCTGTGCTTGTACCTGCGTTGGTGTTTGGGTTTGCGCCATTGCCCCAACATAGAACAGAAGCATCAGTATGCAGGCGAGTGAGGTCTGTAGTAGATGGTGCTTCATGGGCAATGGTTTTTATTGGTTATTGACTCTTGGCGTTTATGCTATCTGGTAACTAATACACAAGCAGTTCGCGAGTGGTAAGCAGTTCTCCGTCCTGCGTATAGAGGGAGAACAGGTACATACCCGCAACGGGCAGGAAACCGCAGTGCCGATAGTCGGTGGCACCTGTCAAGGGCTGTCGGGTCAGGACTTTGCCCGTAGGGTCTTGGATAGTCAGTACAAGGGTCGTTTCCTGTGGCAGGGATATGCTCAATGTGTACTCTCCGTGTGTAGGATTGGGAGAAAGGCTGATAGCGCAATCTCCGTAGTTGGCGAGGCCCTCATTGTTTTCACCGTTGCCGTTATCTTTACCATTCTTAATGTTACCCGTGTTATTATTCCCTTTGCCGTTGTTCTTTTGTACTTGTTGGCGATGGGGTGTCTCGTTGTCAGTAGTCAGGAAAGAGAACCATGTATGTGTGGAAGGATGGGGAACGGTGTAGCATAGTTGGTTAGTTGTGTTGGTAGAATCGGGATAGATAGTTTGGGCAATATCGCCGTCGGTATTAAGGAGTATCAGTGCAAGGGTATCGGATGCATCAGGAAGGTTGTCCTTGTTCAGCGCGATACAGATATTGGGCAGTGTGTCCGTCGTGCGCAATAGCCATGTACGCTGCAGCAAGGCATAGCCGTTTTCATAAGGCGACCAACCTACAGGCACATCGTCATCGCCTATGAGGGCGTAGGTGCTGGCAGGCAGGGGATTGGGTGTGAAGATGCGCAATAATGAATCTTCCAAGGAGGTGCTGTGTGTGGCATTGAGGTGATAGACCGTGTCGGTGCCTATACCCTGCAGGCGGTGGTAGTAGGTCTTATCCGTTTTCGGGTGCCATAGTGTATCACCACGGGTAGAGAGATACGGAGCGTTATCCAACGTGATGCCGTGCTTGATTGCCAAGTACGTCTGAAACATCAGCGATTGGCGTTTGGTGAGGCGGCTGTCGAAATAGGCGACCTCATAGAGGGCTATCTGGCTACTGTCGGAAGCGGTAGCACCCGTATGCAGTTGGTATATATCACGGTAGGTCGTATCTTGGCGCAGGGTGTGCTGTAAGGTGTAGATAGTAGGAGTGGTACGTGTGGGATTGTTGCGGGCGGAGGGCTGTATGCGCTCGGTGGATAGTCCGTGGGTGGTAATGGCGTAGAAGACACTGTCGGTTCTACTGATGCGCCATAATTGCTGGGGCACGTTTGGCTGCAAGGTCTGATAGACCATCATCATCGTGTAAGAGGTCGGCGGTGCAATGGTATCGGTAAACGAGGGGGAGATAATGGCGGTATCGGATTGATGCCAAAGGGTCGGTTGGGCAGGCTGTTGCGGGCGGCGGGCTGTTAGTCGTGCAGTGGTATTCCGTCTATGTGGCGGGGCTGTGGTATCCATAAACGGTGCGCCCCAAGCGGCAACATATAGACACACAAAAAAGACGGTACACATGGCGTATTTCAGGAACAGAAGCACGTCTCTCATGTTGTCAGATTTTACGATTTTATCACTATATGGTTATACACTATGGCAGTCATATGAGTTCAACCGTGTGCAAAGGTAACATATCTTTTTGATATGCACAACACAAAGTGAAAAATATTGCAAAATAGCATTGTTTCTGTATATATTTCCACTATACAGCATGATTTTTTCTACAAAAAGCACTTTCAAGGATATTTTCACGGTGCAAAAGTTGAGGTTATATGCCACTGATTAACGTGAGTTCGATATAAGGGGAAGGCTCCGCCCAAGTTGAGGAATCATCACATACATCTATATTTTATAGT
>CAKUUM010000052.1 GCA_934692905.1 uncultured Bacteroidales bacterium | reverse complement strand
GCACTGGCGTTCATGTGGGATGGCGTCTATACGGGTGCCACCGCGGGGCGGGAGATACGGAATGGCATGATTTTTGCGGCGATTGGATTTGTAGTCGGCTATGCCGCTACCTGCCGTTGGCTGGGTGTGCACGCCATCTATGTGGGCTATTTCGCACACCTCATCGCGCGCGTGGTGTATCTGACCGCCAAATGGAAAGTGGTTTATGGTAGAGAAATTGGAGAATAGAAAGTGGCAAGTGCTTGAAAGTAAGCACATTCTGAGTCTCGGACAATGGCTGAATGTCCGTCAAGAGACGGTGCAACTGCCCTCGGGAGTGCAAATTCCGACGTGGTTTGTGCTTGAGTTTCCCGACTGGATTAACGTGATTGCCATTACTCGTGACGGACAATTTGTCATGGAAGACCAGTACCGCCACGGGCTCGGGCAGACCAACTACGAGTTGGTGGCAGGTGTCATTGATGAGGGCGAGACGCCCCTCCACGCTGCCCAACGCGAACTCTCCGAGGAGACTGGCTTTGGCGGTGGCGAATGGCAACTCTTTATGACCCTTTCGCCCAACCCGACCAACCACAACAATCTGAGTTACACTTTCTTGGCGACAGGCGTGGAGAAACTCTCCGAGCAGCATCAGGAGCGCACCGAGGACATTCACGTCCATGTCATGTCCCGCGAAGATGTCCTGCAACTGCTCCGTGAAGGCGGCATCGTGCAGGCGCTTCATGCCGCACCCCTGTGGAAGTATTTCGCCGAAAATCCCCTCTAATCCCTACTCTCTAACCTCTAATCCCTCCCCCGTGCCTACTCGCAGCAACTCACATAGCACTCTCTCACGCAACAGCATGCTGTTGTGTATCAGCCTGTTATTGTTGGCGTTTGGGATGTGGTCGCTGCCGCGTCTCTATCCCGACTGGCAGTTCTGCGAACAAATGGCGGTGAGTGTCGCTCAACCTGACACCGGCACGATAGACGACAGGTTGGCAGACCGCGTTGCGATTATCAAGGCGCAGCACGACCTCTCGGATGCCATCATCACCTATCGCTCCACGGGCACCAATAGTTTCGAGAGTGCCGCGCGAACGCGCAGGGTGGAGTATTCGAGGCGTGCAGCATTCTCCGACTCGCAGGCTATTGCTCGTCCCGCTGTACAGCAGCAACTGGCAGCAGCCACCGCGCACCAACTCAATGCAGACATCGCCCTTACGAGGGTGTTGCCATTAAACCTACCGCCTGAAGAAATCTCGTATCCATTCTCCGTTTTCTGGTAATAATCACGTCTTTATCCCATAGTGCCTTTTAGAAACGAT
Organism: uncultured Bacteroidales bacterium; assembly: GCA_934692905.1. Taxonomy (GTDB): domain Bacteria; phylum Bacteroidota; class Bacteroidia; order Bacteroidales; family Paludibacteraceae; genus Colicola. Next base: position 8,447 of record CAKUUM010000052.1, on the reverse strand, counting down.
GCATTGTGGGGACGGCGCATCTCGTGTCGTCATAAGGTTTGTGCACATTCTCGCTCCGGGTGGAGGTGATTGTGCGCATGTACAACAATGTGATTATTAACAGTTTACAATATACTTATATTATGGATACATCAATGGTTTTTCTGACCCTTGCTTTTTTGGTTGTGTTTGTAGCACCTTTCTTCATCATCAGCGCCATCAAGGAGCGCCGCGAGAAACGTGAAGAGGCGCAGCAGAACGCCGCTTCTGACCAATCCAAGTAAGCGTCTGTGCCATACATCCTGCTCTTGTCGGGCAGGTCGGGGCTGTCCGATAAGGTCTGGGCAGCCTCTTTTTTTATGCCTTTGGGGGCGGAATCATCATCTGCCCGGTGACATGTCGTCTACTGGGTCCCCGTAAGCCCGTGGGCTTATGGGGTGCTCCTAGCGACAACGAAGCCCTGCGGGCTGAGTAGAACTCCTTTTCGTCCCGCGTCGTCAAACGTCATTGCGCATTACGCATTGTGCATTGTAAATGGTGTCGTGTATTTGTCGGGATAAGTGTATGTGATTAGTATGTGATTAGTATGTGATTAGTATGTGATTAGTATGTGATTCCGCCGACCTTGCCGTGATTTTGCCGATTACTCAAGCATATTTTACATTTCGTTTGTGTATGTGCCGCAATTGTTGTACATTTGTCGTGAAAAAATCTTTTGACTAACTTATGGATAAAGTTCGTGTTCGTTTTGCCCCCTCGCCTACGGGAGCATTGCATATCGGCGGTGTGCGTACCGCGCTGTACAACTACCTTTTTGCCCGTCAGCACGGCGGCGACATGCTGCTGCGTATCGAGGATACCGACTCCACGCGTTTCGTGCCGGGAGCCGAGGAGTACATCATCGAAGCCCTCGACTGGCTCGGTATCAAGATTGACGAGGGCATCTGCAAAGAAGCCCCCGACGGCAAAGGCGCGCACGGTCCGTACCGCCAGAGCGAACGCCGCGAGATTTACCACCAATATGTCAAGCAACTCCTCGACTCGGGGCATGCCTATATCGCATTCGACACGCCCGAAGAGTTGGAGGCTAAGCGTGCAAAAATACCTAATTTTCAATATGATGCGCGCACGCGCGGACAGATGGTCAACTCCATCACGCTCCCCCGAGAGGAAGTGGAAGCGCGTATTGCTCACGGCGACAAGTACGTGGTGCGTTTCCTGGTGGAGCCCAACGAGGACGTGCACGTCCACGACCTGATACGTGGCGAGGTGGTTATCAACTCTAACATACTGGACGACAAAGTATTATATAAGTCGGCGGACGACCTGCCCACCTACCACTTGGCAAACATTGTGGATGACCACCTGATGGAAATCACTCACGTCATCCGTGGCGAGGAGTGGCTGCCCTCCGCTCCGCTCCATGTGCTGCTCTACCGCGCGTTCGGTTGGGCGGATACTATGCCCCAATTTGCCCACCTGCCTCTGCTCCTCAAGCCCGACGGCAACGGCAAACTGAGCAAACGCGACGGCGACCGGCTCGGGTTCCCCGTCTTCCCGCTGGAGTTCCACAACCAGAAGGACGGCACTGTTTCATCGGGCTATCGCGAGAGCGGTTACTTCCCTGAGGCGGTGATTAACTTTTTGGCTCTGCTCGGTTGGCACAATACGGGCGACCAGGAGATGTTCACGATGGACGAACTGATACAGCAGTTCTCGCTTGACCGCGTCAGCAAGTCGGGCGCGAAGTTCGACTACGAGAAGGGCAAATGGTTCAACCACCAATACCTGCAACTCAAGAGCAACGACGAGTTGGCGGACCTGTTTATGCCCGTTTTGGCACAACACGGCGTTACTGCCGACAAAGCCGTTGTGGCTAAGGTCATCGGCTTGACCAAAGACCGTGTGAACTTTGTGTCCGAACTATGGGAGCAAACCAATTTCTTCTTTGTAGCCCCCACGGAGTACGACGAGAAGTCCCTCAAAAAACGCTGGAAAGAGGACAGTCCCCGCCATATGCAAGAACTATATGCACTCTTGGAAAAGCAGGACGATTGGTCAGCCGAAGCCTTGGACAACCTCGTCATGCCGTGGATTGAAGAGAAAGGATACGGCGTCGGCATCGTGATGAATGCCTTCCGTATCTGCCTTGTCGGTGCCGCCCGCGGTCCGCATATCTGGGCAATCACCGATGTCCTCGGCAAAGAGGAGACCCTCAGCCGCGTACGCACAGCGTTAGAGAACATTCCACAACAAGCATGATATGACACCCCAAGAGGTGTTGCTTAAATACTGGCACTACGATAATTTCCGCCCCTTGCAGGCGGAAATTATTCAATCTGTACTGGACGGTCATGACACTTTGGCGCTCATGCCCACGGGCGGTGGCAAGAGTCTCTGTTTTCAGGTGCCCACGATGGTGCTGGACGGACTCTGCCTTGTGGTGACACCCCTCATCGCCCTCATGAAGGACCAGGTGGAGAACCTCTATCGGCGGGACATTCGTGCCGCCGCCATCTACACGGGCATGACTGCCGAACAGCAGAAGATTGCGCTGGACAACTGCCAGTTCGGACCCTACCATTTCCTCTATGTGTCTCCGGAACGCCTTGAGTCCGAGGCATTTAGAGAGCGCCTTTCGCGTCTGCCAATCTGCCTGATAGCCGTGGACGAAGCCCATTGTATCTCGCAATGGGGCTATGATTTCCGCCCCTCCTATCTGCGCATAGCCGAGGTGCGGGACCTTATCCGCCCATTCCAAGAGGGCAGACGTGTGCCCGTTCTCGCCCTGACAGCCACTGCCACACCCGAGGTCGTGGACGATATACAGGACAAACTGGCTTTCCCCGAACACCATGTACTGAAGAAGAGTTTTGCCCGCACGAACCTCAGTTATGTGGTTCGCCACACCAACAAAAAGGCGGATGAGATAGTACACATCTTGACTAAGGTGCCTGGATCGGCGATTGTGTATGTGCGTAACCGTCAGCGAACCAAAGAGTTAGCCGAATATCTCATAGAGCAAGGACTCTCCGCCGACTACTACCACGCAGGACTTTCCCCCGCAGAACGTACCACGAAACAGAATGCGTGGAAGTCTGATAATGTGCGCATTATGGTCTGCACAAACGCCTTCGGCATGGGCATCGACAAACCCGATGTGCGTATGGTCATTCACCACGACCTGCCCGACACCATTGAGGCGTATTTCCAGGAGGCGGGGCGCGCGGGGCGTGATGAGAAACCGGCATTTGCCGTCTTGCTCTATGATGTGTCCGACAAGACCAAAGCCCGCAAACGTATAGGCGACAACTATCCGCCCAAGGAGTTTGTGAAAGATGTCTATCAGAAGACCTGCGATTTCCTCAGTGTGGGTGCCGGTAGCGGGCGCGGGCATACGTTCTTATTGAATATGAACGACTTATGCCGTGTCATGCACCTGCCTGTATTGCCTGCCTATTCGGCACTTGGTCTCCTGTCACAGGCTGGATACATTGACTTCCAGCCCGAACAGGAGATACAACCGCGTGTCCAGATACGCGTGCCGATGCGCGAAATGGGCGATTTCGCATTAAGCCCCGCACAGGAGCAGTTGTTGGAATGGCTCATGCGCCATTATCCGGGCATCTTCACAGACCTGCAATACATTCATGGGCTGGGCAAGATCGGCAAATCGATTGCTGCTATGGCGGGCAAAGAGGGTGCGGATATGGACTATCATACCCTGTTGGTCTCACTGGCGCAACGGCATATTATCACCTATATTCCCCGCGAAGTGGCTAATACTCTGACTTTTACGCGCGACAGGCAGACGGATATACACTTGCCGGTGTCTGTATATGAAGACCGCCAGGCACGTTATGCCGAGCGCCTGAAGGCGATGGTGGAGTATGCCGAAAATCAGCAGTTCTGCCGCTCACAAGTGCTGCTTGCTTACTTCGGGGAGACGGATGCCGCTCCTTGTGGCACTTGCGACATCTGCCGTGCATGTATGAAAATGGATAATCAATAAGAGTATGGAGAAAAATCGACTGACCAAAGCCCAAGTGAAATGGGTGCGGAGTTTGCAGAATAAGAAGGTGCGTGACGAACTGGGGCTGTTTGTCGCCGAGGGCGAGAAGTGTGTGAACGAGTTGAAAGACGCGTTCCGCTTGGAGTTGTTGGTAACGTCCGGGAATGCGACCGAAACGGAGATTGAACAGATGTCCTCCCTCCGCACGCCGCAGGGGGTCATAGCCGTGTTTCATAAAGATAATGAGACACTTGCGGACACACACAATGGCAAAGAGGATAGCGGATTGGTAGTGGCTTTGGATGGTGTGCAAGACCCCGGCAATATGGGGACTATTCTCCGCACGTGCGATTGGTTTGGTGTGCGCGAGGTGTATTGTTCGCGTGACACGGCGGATTGTTTCAATCCCAAAGTGGTGCAGGCCACGATGGGTGCTTTGGCGCGTGTGCGTGTCCGATATGTGGATTTGGCGGAGTGGCTGCAATGCCGGAAGATGGCGGGGACTCCTGTTTACGGAACCCTGCTGGACGGGAGAGATATGTACGAGGCAGGCGCGATAGGCAATGCCGGCACGGGTGTGGTGGTGATGGGAAATGAGGGCAACGGTCTGTCCGCAGAGGTCCGGCAGATAGTAACACACCCGTTGTATATTCCGCATTATCCGCGCGATGCGAAGACTTCGGAGAGCCTGAATGTGAGCATCGCGACCGCAGTGGTATTGGCGGAATTCCGGCGCAGGCTACTATGATTAGCAATACTGCGGCACCGTCATCTGCAGGGCGTGCTTCATACAGGTAACCTTGCAGGGACCCATAATATCCATAATAATGCCGTCTGCCTCGAACATCAGGTGTTTCTTGGTGTTGAGGGTAAGTTCGTCGGATTTCACTGTATGAATAAAGGGTAGTTCCGTAAAATGTCCGTTGAAGAGTTTGGGCACCGCCTCTGTGATTTGTTTGAAAGTTGGCTGGGTGACAAACATCGAGTGGAACACGCCGTCGCAAGGGTCGGCGTCGGGGTTCAGACGCATACCGCCACCCACATACGGACCGTTGGCGATATTCATGGCGTACATCGGTCCCTCTGCTACCGGCTGACCGTCGGAATCCAGGCGGACATGCACGGACTTGTACTGTGCCAATGCCAAGAAGAGGGCAAAGAAATAGTTAACGTGGTGACTACCAATGTAGTATTTTAGTTCTATCGCCAGTTTGCAGCACAGCGGGTCCACGCCGAAGCCCACTGAATTGATGAAATATCTGTGGTGCTCAATGCCGTTGCGCCAATAGGTCACACACCCTACATCGATGGGTTGCGCCTTGCCGTTGAAGAACAAATCCAGCGAGCGTTTGAAGTCCTTGTTCAGTTTCCAGTAGCGGGCAAAGTCGTTTCCTGTACCGCGGGGCATAAGCCCGAACTGGATTTTCTCGCGTTGTTCAGCGGGGATATCCGCCCGCATGATGCCGTTGATAACCTCGCTCAGCGTACCGTCGCCACCGAGGACGAGGATTTGGTCGTAACCTTTTTCTACCAGTTCGCGCCCGAGTTCGATGGCATGACCTGCGTATTTGGTGACCCTGTATGTAAATGGCTGATGGCGAGCCTTTAGCAGTTTCCAGAGGTACAGGCGTTGCGCACGAAAAGCCCGCTTGCCCGACTTGGGATTTATGATGATTCCTAACATTTTATTCTTGAATGTATTAGATAAGGAAATATGGTAGTTCCCTTGCCTTAGTTCATAAAATACTCGCAAAGGTACAAAAAAAAAAGCACACTACCAAAAAGTAGGTGCTTTTTCTGCATATTGCAGGGCTGATTACTTAAAATAAGTAGCCACTTTTTCGTTCTCTACAATCTCCTCTTGGAAGATATATGCCCCTGTCTTGGGGCTCTTTACCATCTTGATGCACTTGCTGTGGTTACGTCCTGCAGTGCCTGTATGAAGGGTTGCGACCGCTTTCTTTGCCATAGTTCTAAGCCTTTCTTGATTAGGGGTTGATTACTTGATTTCCTTGTGCAAGGTGTACTTCTTGAGGATGGGGTTGTACTTCATGAGTTCCAAACGCTCAGGAGTGTTCTTGCGGTTCTTGGTCGTGATGTAGCGCGATGTGCCGGGCATACCGCTTGCCTTGTGTTCGGTGCACTCGAGAATCACCTGTACACGAGCCTCTTTCGATTTCTTTGCCATACTGCTTCCTTCTTATTCGTAGATTTTAATGTAACCCTTCTCGGAAGCCTGCTTCAGTGCAGCATCGAGACCGATTTTGTTAATAGTTCTCAGACCGGCTGCACTCACGTTCAGCACAATCCATGCGTCCTGTTCTACCCAGTAGAACTTCTTGTGGAACAAGTTCACATCAAACGACCTCTTGGTGTGTCGTTTGGAATGTGAGACATTGCATCCCATCATGGCTTTCTTGCCTGTAATTTGACAAATCTTTGACATTTTATTTTTGTTTTAGTTATTTTCTTGCCATATCCCCCTAATCCTCTACTCTCTAACCCCTACTCTCTACCCTCTACCCTCTACTCTCTCCCCCCCTATTCTCTATCCCATCGATTTTCCCTGAGGTTACCCTGCTCTTGCCCTGTACTCGTCTTGCTCTTGCCCGCCGTTTTCCACCTTGTTCCGCACTCAATCTTCATCTCAATCATCACCCGTCGGTACGGGCTGACATTCCCAAAGGGACACCACAACGCGGCTCGTTCGAGCCTACTCCACGCGAAAAATCGTGCAAAATTACAACAATTTTCTTACATAGCCAAATAAATGTTCTCTTTTTTCACAAAAAAGCATATTCTGCTCACACTAATTCGCCTCCACGCCCTCGCTGCAAGAAAAAAGCAGTACTTTTGCACATAAACCATTTGTACAATGACTGAGAAAGAAAAAATGCTCGCAGGGCAGGTCTATTACGCCTGCGACCCCGAACTCAAAGACGAACTCAACGCCTGCAAGGACTTGATTTGGCGCTACAACAACATCCAACCCACGCACCTCGAGGAGCGCAAGCAACTGCTCCTGTCCCTCCTCGGTGCCTGTGACGACGAGGTCTTCATCAATCAGCCGTTCTATTGCGACTACGGCAAGCACATCCACGTAGGCAAACGTTTCTTTGCCAATTTTCATTGCACCATTCTCGACGAAGCCCCTGTCACCATCGGCGACGACGCTTTCATCGGACCCAACGTGTCTATCTACACCGCCTGCCACAGCACCAACCCCGTGGAGCGCAATACGCGTGAAGAGTGGGCAAAGCCTGTCACTATCGGCAACAACTGCTGGATAGGCGGTTCGGTGACTATCCTGCCGGGCGTGACAATCGGCGACAACTGCACAATCGGCGCAGGCTCCGTGGTGACGCATGACATTCCCGCCAACTCGATAGCCGTCGGCAATCCGTGCAAAGTAATAAAAGGTGTAGAATGATAGATACGCATTGCCATATTGACGACCCTCAGTATGCTGAGGGGTTGGATGAGTTTATCGCTGCTCAGCAGGCGGGTGGGGTAGAGCGTATCCTGGTGCCGGGTGTGGATGAGACCTCTGTACGCAGTGTGCTGGATGTCTGCAAACGCTATCCGGAGTATCTTTATCCCGCTTTGGGGCTGCATCCCGAGAACGTGCGTGAGGATTGGCAGGTGCAATTAGGTCTGTTGCATACCGCAATAGAGGCGTGTATGGCATCGGCGCAACCGTTGGTGGCAATAGGCGAGATTGGTTTGGACTACCACTTTGATGTGACCCGTAAACATGAGCAGCAGGAAGTCCTGCGTGCGCAGATGCAATGGGCGGAGGACTCGCATTTGCCTGTGATGATACACAGCCGTGACGCTACGGAGGATTGTTTGCGGATATTGCGTGAGTTTCCGGCTGTGAAGGGAGTGATGCATTGTTTCAGTGGCAGTCGCGAGACGGCAGAGCAGGTGCTGCAGATGGGATACTATCTGGGAATAGGAGGGGTGCTGACGTTCAAGAACTGCAAGTTGGCGGATACATTGGCGTCGGTGCCGTTGGAGCGTATTGTGTTGGAAACGGATTCGCCTTATATGGCACCCGTTCCGCACAGGGGTGAACGCAACGAGAGCAGGTGGATGTGTTTTGTAGTGCAACGGCTTGCGGAAGTGTACCATTGTTCGCCTGAAGAGGTGGACGCGGTGACGACGGCAAATGCAAAACATCTGTTTGGTATATAAATAAGGAGTGCTGAACAGGCGCGTATGGGGATAATATGCATGTGCAAAAGCAGTGGTTTACATACCAAAAGAGGTGAAAATGCATTTTTTCGTCATTTTTTTTGCCAAACATTTGGTGGGTTCAAAAAAAAGCAGTACCTTTGCACCCGCTTTCGAGAAGAGAGCAAGTGTTCTTAACTTTTTGCGGCAATAGCTCAGTTGGTAGAGCACGACCTTGCCAAGGTCGGGGTCGCGAGTTCGAGTCTCGTTTGCCGCTCAA
>CAKUUM010000051.1 GCA_934692905.1 uncultured Bacteroidales bacterium | reverse complement strand
TGACAAAGGGATGACCCTGGAGTATAATGAACGATACATATTGCGCGATTTGCATGAACGGAGCCTTTTCGCAAAAGCCCGGCGGCGCGAAACAGAAACACAAAACAGTCAGGATGCCAGACGCTCAGACGCAGTGCAGACCGGAGAGGCGGTCTGTCCTGCGTTTTTTGCTTCGAGGAGGGAAAATCATGAAAACAAGATCGAGATCGGAGCGCACCCGCCGCGCTCTGCTGTTCTGGACGCTGTTCATCGGCGTCGGCGCGGTGGCCGGGACCCTCTGCATGATCCTGGACCCCAGCGGCCGGACGCTGGGGATGGACGCCATGCTGCCCTATTTTCAGGTGCTGCCCTTTGCCCGGGTGCTGTTCCGGGACCTGACCTTTTCCGGCTGGGCCCTGCTCATCGTCAATGGGCTGACCAACCTCACGGCGGCGGGGCTTCTGCTGGCCAAGCGGAAGAGCGGCATCCTCCTGGGCGGGATCTTTGGGGTCACGCTCATGCTGTGGATCTGCATCCAGTTTTATATGTTCCCCCTCAATTTCATGCCCGCCATCTATTTTGTCTTTGGCCTGTGTCAGGCCGGGACCGGGTATGGGGCGTGGGTGTTTCACAAGCAGGAGGGGTTCCGGGTGGATCCCGCGGACGCCCCCGACATCGGGACCGACCCCCGGCGGCTGGTGGTCTTTTTCTCCCGGATGGGCTATGTGAAACAGGCCGCCTATACCGAGGCAAACCGCACTGGGGCCGAGGTGTATGAGATCCGGGCCGCTGAAAAGACCGAGGGGACGGCGGGCTTCTGGCGGTGCGGGCGGTTCGCCATGCACCGCTGGGATATGCCCATCCGGCCGGTGGAGCTCGACCTGAGCCGGTATGATCCTGTGACCATTTGCTATCCCATCTGGGTCTTTTCTCTGGCGTCGCCAGTGCGGAGCTTTGCCAGAGCCGCCGCCGGGAAGATCCGGGAGGCGGACTACCTCTCCGTGCACTATACGGCGGGGCGGTATGAAAACACCGCCTGGGAGCTGGATGCCCTTTTGCACCTCCGCCGCGCCGCCTACCGCAGCTTTTCCTGCAAAATGGGCGTGTTTTCGCCCCAATTGACGAAGAATTTTTCCAAAGATCCGGAAAGAGAGGAGCCTGTGAAATGAAAACGCTCTATGAGAAAAATCCGCTGGCCTTTGCCCTGGTGTGCATCGGGGTCTATTGTCTGCTGCAGTCCCTGGCCAATCCCCTGAATGGGGTCCTCGGGGTCGAATACGCCGCCAGCGCGGGGTTCTGTTTGGTGCAGATCGGGGTACTGGGGACCTTTCTCCAGAAAAACGGCCTGGGGAAGCGCTATGGGCTCTGCCGGCCCGCCGCCCCGGCCCGGCGGTTTTTGTATTATGTACCGCTGGTGATTTTGGCGTCGGGGAATCTGTGGAACGGCGCTGTACTCCGGTATACCCCGGCGGAAACGGTCTGCCGCGTGGTGTGTATGCTCTGTGTGGGATGGCTGGAGGAGGTGCTCTTCCGGGGGCTGCTGTTCCGGGCCATCGCCCGGGACAATGTGCGGTCGGCCACAGTCATCTCCAGCCTGACCTTTGGCATGGGGCATATCATCAACCTGTTCAACGGCAGCGGGATGGGGCTGGGGGAGAATCTGTGCCAGATCCTGTTTGCCGTGGCCGTGGGCTTCCTGCTGGTCACCATCGTTTCCCGGGGCGGGAGCCTGATCCCCTGTATCGCGGTGCATTCCGCCATCAATATTCTGGGGACTTTTGCCAACGACGCGGGGCAGAGCGCAGGGGCGCGCCTGGGCCAGCTGGCGGTGCTGATCGCCATCACAGCGGCCTATACCCTGGTCCTGAACAAGACGCTCCCAAAGGCTTCGCGGGAAGAAACCGTCGGATAAGATACAAAGAAAAAGGGGAGGGAGACGCCATGCCGGTCCGGCAGTTTTTCCTGGATGGGGACATCCGGGGCGCGATGGAATATATGCGGGCGCACAAGGAATTCCGGGACATCCTTCCCGCGTATGAAGGGATTTTTGAGCGGCAGGAATACCGCGCGTATGACCTCCCGGACCGGCTCAACGCCATTCTCCGGCAATATCAGGTCTATTTCCGGGAGGTGTTTTACTGCGGCGTGCCGGAGGCGCGGGCCGCGGGCCGGCTGCGGGCGCAGCTGAGCGAGCTTCTGTCGATGCCCGGCGGGGACGAGACCCGCTTGGCCGAGCACCTGCGGGCCGAGTTCGAAAAGGCGGGCTGGCACGCACTGTTCGGGAAGACACAGGGGCATTACGGCCCCTATATCTGGAAGGAAACGATTCCCACCGTCTACCCGGTGGAGCTGCCGGAGGGGCGGGCGGAATACACCGTCAACCTCCTCCGGGGGTTTGTCTTTCGCAGCTGGATGGATTATCTGACCTTTGGCCGGTATGGGACCGGCGGCTGGGTCTCGCCCGACGGGACCATCTATTGTGTGGAGCAGGCATACGATTTGGAAAGTGAGGAGTTCCGCGTCTCCCTCCTCCAACACGAAGCGCAGCACGCCGTGGACCAAAAGCGCTTCCCGGGCATCACCCCGGCGGAGCTGGAATACCGGGCCAAGCTGGTGGAGCTCCGGGGCTCCAGCCGCTTGGAATTGCTGCAAAGGTTTTTGGGGGAAGCGGACGAGCGCAGGCCCGACGACAGCCACGCCGCGGCTTCCGCGAGGATCCGGCGCGGGTTTGGGGATGTGGATCCCAAGGATCTTTCCCGCATTCAGGCCCGGGCGCTGGAGCTCCTTCTGAAAAGCACCAAGGAAATGGAAGAAAAATACCGGGAAAAACCCGCCGTTTTCCCCGGCTGAACCGAAAAAGGAGGACAACAATGGAGGAAAAAGCCAGCATTACCGCCCTGATGAGTGCCTTTGGCCGGGCCTTTCACGCCGAAACAGAAGCCCATCCGGTGTTTGCCGACCGCCTTGCCCGGGAGCTGATGACGGCGGAGGAATATGCCGCCGTGCAGGGCTATCTCCTGAGCGGGGCGCAGTTTTTTGAACCGGAGCTGGATCCCGCCGGGGCAGAGCCCCGGGCGCTTTTGCGGCGGCTGGTCAACGACCACATCGCGCCGTCGCCGCTGTGCCGCGCGGCCTATACAGAGAGGGCCCTCCGCGCCGCGGCCCGGAACGGGGTTCAGCAATACGTCATCCTGGGGGCGGGGCTGGACACCTTCGCCTTCCGGGAGCCGGAGTTTTTGCGCACCCATCGGGTCTTTGAGGTGGATCATCCCCTCACCCAGGCCGACAAACGGGCGCGGATCGCCCGCGCCGGGTGGGCGGTGCCCGCAAATCTCACCTTTGTCCCCGTGGATTTTACCAAGGACGACCTGGCGGAGCGTCTGCTGGCCGGGGGCTTTGACCCGGCGGAAATGAGCTTTTTCTCATGGCTGGGGGTGGCCTATTACCTCCCGCCGGAGGCCATGGAGGGGACGCTGGCGGCCCTTTCCGCCCTGTGCGCGGCGGAGAGCGCCCTGGCGTTCGATTATCCGGATGAGGAATTTTTGGTCGCTCCCCAGCGGCGGGTGCGCAATACCGTCCGGATGGCCCAGGCCGGCGGCGAGCCCATGAAAGCGGCCTATTCTTCCACAGAACTGGAAAAGTTACTGGAAAAACATGGCTTCCGGCTGGCTCAGCTGCTGACGCCCGGGGACATCCAGCGGGACATCATCGACCGAGCCGGGGCGGAGCTGAAGGCCATGGAGCACGTCAACTGCTGCCTAGCGGTCCGGAAAGAGTAAAAGCCGACATTCCAACATTTTAGAAGAGAATTCACAGAGATCGGGAGGAAGATCATGACAAAACGAACGCGGCAGTACATCGGCATTCTGGCGGCCCTGGCGGCCTATTATCTCGCGCACGAGGGCGCGCACCTGATTTACGCGCTGCGCACCGGCGTGTTCCGGGGAATACGATTCCTGGGCTTGGGGGTACAGATCGACGTCTATGCCGACCGCATGACGGAGACGCAGCTGGGTATTTTCTGCCTGGTGGGGGCGCTGGCGACATTCTGCGGGGGATGCCTCCTGGCGGCGCTGGCAAAGCGGATCGCCGGGGGCAAAAGCAAGCTCATTCGGGCGATGTTTTACTACATCACCATCGCCTTTTTGCTGCTGGATCCCCTGTATCTCAGCATTCTCTGCGGCTTTTTCGGCGGCGGGGACATGAACGGCATCGCCCTGCTGTGCCCGGAGTGGGCGGCAAGGTGCCTGTTTGGGGCGCTGCTGGCGGTCAACGGGCTGGTATTTTGGAAGCGGGTGCTGCCGGCCTACCGGCAGTCCTTTTCCGAAGCGTGACAAACGGGAGAACAGATGAAAAAGATCAAAAATGTGATGCTGGCCCTGCTGGCCGGGGCCGCAGTGCTGGCCGCCGGTTTCGCCGCGGGCCGCGTGGGGTGGAAGCTGCTGGGCTTCCGCGCCTGCCAGAGCGCGGGCATCGAGTCGGTGGAGGTGGGGGGACCGCCGTGACGATCCGGGGGTTTGATCCCGGCTCGTTCCCAGCAGGCTTCTGCGGCTGCTATACCCAGGAGCGGGAGGGGACGCTCTATGTGGGCTTCCGGTTCAGCACGGTTTTCGGCTTTTTTGAAACGGGGGATTTCGCCGTTGTCATCCCCGTTGAGGGGACGATCCAGGAAGTCATCCTCAAGACCGAAGCGTCGGAGACCACCATCTGGACGGAGGAAACTGCCGCGGCGGACGCATGGGATAAAGCGCCGGATGTGCCGCCGGAGACGGCAGCGGCCATCCCGCGGGCCGCGGGACGGCACAGCTGATGTAAAAATCACAAAGAAAGGGAGCGGAAACATGAAACACCAAGCGTTTACCATCGAGCGCGCCCGGCCGGAGGCGGCCGCCGCGCTGCTGGAATATCTGAAGATCGTGGGCGGCGAGACCGACAACCTCAGCTTCGGGGCCGAGGGCGTCCCCCTCAGCCTGGAGGCGGAGCAGGCCTATCTGCGGGCGCAGTGGGATTCCCCGGACAATGCCCAGTATTTTGCCAAAGCCGGCGGCGAGATCATCGGCACGGCGAGCCTGAACCGCAGAGCCAACCGGATGCGTCACCGCGGCGTGTTCGGCATCAGCCTGAAAAAAGCCTGGTGGGGCTGCGGCGCAGCCCCGGCGCTGATGGAAGTCATCCTGAAGTTTGCCCGGGACAACGGCTTCGAGCAGCTGAATCTCGAGGTGCGCAGCGACAACGCCCGCGCCATCCGCTTGTATGAGAAATATGGGTTCCGGAAGCTGTGCACCTTCCCAAACTTTTTCAGGATCGACGGGAAAGCGGTGGATTTTGACCTGATGAACCTCGACCTGACCGGGGGAGGGGAGAAGTAAAAACGGCCCGAGAGCGGGAAAAATGGATCAGCCCAGGCCCTTCCGAAGGGAAAGAAACTTCGGAGGACCTGGGCTGGTGTTTTGGAAAGAAAAGAAGCACTTTGCGCCGCTATCGGGTCAGCGTGCGCAGAAGTTCCTGTTCGCTGTGTTCCATTTTCGCGGAAAATGCGGCGTAGCTTGGGGCATCCATGGGGATTTTCAAGCCGTGTTTGGTGAGACGGATGTCCTCCCGCGGCGCGACGTTGTTCTCATAGGTCGAGCCGCGATTCATCCGCAGTGTCTGGTCTTCCATGTCTGCGGCTTCGGGGTAGAGGCAATAGCCGGTTTTGGTGTCAAAACGGAACATATAGGCCAAAACCTGCAGATCATCCCGGATCAGAGTGTTGAGGTGCTCCTCCCACAGCCATGCGCCGTCGAGCAGGATGCCATAGATCTGCCGGAAACCCAGGCCGATCGGAGCCTTCCTGTGCCGGAGGATCAGCAGACACAGGCGCTGCAGAGCGAGATATTCCTTGAAATAGGCATGGCGGACGGGGTTCTGCAGATTCTGCGCGAGGATCTTCTGCCGGGCGCCGGGGCCATAGCCCGGCGTGGCTCGCACGACGAGCCGGACCTCGTCCCGGACCGGGGCCAGCAGGCGTCTGCCATAGGGCTTTCGCTTGATGGACTCGATGGTATGCCGCACCAGTTCCATCCGCGGGTTGCCAAAGGAAAACTCCCGCTGGCTGTAGGCCACCTTCCCCACAAAGGGCGTGTTTTTTTCGATGTGCCGGGGGACATCCACGGTCTCATGGACGCTGCCGTCGTTGTACCGGCGGCGGATATCGGTTTTGAACGGCCCTTTCCGCATGGCGGTTCGGAGGACATGGGGGAAGAGAAACGGCAAAATCTGAAACAGCTGCGCTTCCTCGCCGGAATCGGCTGCCAGATCCACGGCGTTGGGAAGATCCAGGACCTTGGCCAGAAGATACGGAAAAAAGTAGTCCTCCCCGTCGCCGCAGAAGCGGGATCCGATCACCAGCCGCTGGTCGCCGCAGCCGACAAAGCCCATCACGCTGCCGGTGCGGTAGGTGTCGTTGACACTCTGGAGGATCATCTGGTCGGGCGCCAGGTCCGCAGTGTCCTCCACCCGGGGCGGGAAGAGGAATACGCCTTCCCGTTCCAGCTGGGTCAGGGTCTTGTCGGCCACCCGGTCCGTCAGGGCTTGGATGGGAGCAAAGGCAGCCTTGTCCCGGAGAGAATTATCTTTGATCCGGAGCTGATTCATTTTCGTCAACTTGGGCGGGGGACGGATAGCCATATGCGTTCGCAAAGCGGGCCAGGATCCCTTCCTCATCGTACATCCCGTGGATGTATTCCCGCAGGAGGGGCTGAAGATGATCGGTCCACAGCTGGTCGAAGTCCAGCGTTTTCAGCTTCCGGAAATAGGCCGCGCCGATCTGGTAATGGGTATTCGGGTCCTCGGTGTTCGCGATCTCCCGGTTGAGGGCTTTCATGCGCCGGACGGCCTCTGCCCGCAGCGCGCTGTCCTCGAGACTATCCAGGGCTTCCAGATGCTCATCCGCTTTGAGCTCCACGAAGCGGAAGCGGCGGCGCATGGCGAAATCATAGCTGTCCACCGACCGGTCGATGTCGTTCGTGGTGCCGATGAGATAGACATTTTCGGGAACATAGAACGTTTCCGCCGGGTCCTTGTGCAGATTGGCATATTGCGTGAAAATTTCTCCGGCTTTGCCGCGGTAGCCGGGGTCGATGGACAAGAACAGCTCGCCGAAGATCTTGGAGAGCTCGCCGCGGTTGATCTCGTCGATGATGAAGATGTAGGGTTTCGGCTCCTCCCGGGGGAGATCCGCCGGGGGCGCTGCGAGGGTCTGTGCGCGGATGGCCTTGTACAGGGTGAAGTCATAGGAATACCCCTGGGCGGCAAAGGGCCTGCCGAAAAAGGCGGTCACGTCCTTGACCTTTTCAAACGCCTGCCCGGATTCCAGCCTTTTCCGCACTTCGCCCAGATCCAGCGTGAGCCGGTTGGCCGCTGCGTTCCCGGGAATGAAAACATTGATATGCTCTTCGTCCACTCCGGTGACGGTAAACGTGTTTCCGGTGATGGTCTGAAAGGTGTCCGCGCCAAAGGAAAGGTTGGAGAAAAATGCCGCCATGGTCTCCTGGACCGAGCGCTCCATTGCCGCCGTTTCCCGGGATTTTTGGGCGTTCTCGAAGTTGGTCCTGGCGGCGGAAACAAATTGTTTGAAAATGCCGTCCCGCAGGTCAAAGCCCATCGTCCAGTCGGCGTTGAGCTGGGGCCGCAGACCTTCCACAAAATCCGCGTAGTCATAGCTGGGATGGAACTGGACAAAGGCCACCTGGGTTTTCTGCTCCTTTATAGAAGACAAACTGGCTGCCGCCGCTGCAGGGATAGGTGAGATATTCGATGGAATTGTGGTATTTCCGATAGGCCTTCACGCTGGGGAAGATGCCGCGGTAGAGATCGTCGTTCGGGGTATACCGGCAGACGGGGAAGCTCTCCCGGCCCTCGGCGGACAGCTCGGCCAGCTGCGATTCAAAGACCTGGCAGGCGATGCGGGGGAGGGTTTGGTTGGAGCGCTTTCTCTCGTTTTTGCGGTAGGCGCGCCGAATGATCTCCCCATCGTTCCGCTGAAAATAGGCATCCAGAGGGCGATCGTTATCGCCGAGAGCCAGATTATCCATGGTGAAGCGCGAGACGGTGGAGGAAACGCGCTCGGCGGTGACGGACAGCTGGAATGTTTTCTGCGGCTTTATTTCGATGGAAAAGCCCAGATTTGTCAGATAGCTGTTGGCTTCTTTGACATGAAAGCCCTCGGTGGACAGTTCCGCCTTGTGAGCCAAATGGTCAGCCGCGGCGATCACATATTGGGGGGACTCTGCTTCCCATCCTGGGAGACGAGCACATATCGGATGCTCGCATGATGTTCGGGCACGCCCGTTTCGTCGATCCATTTCAGGGCATCCAGGATCTGCTGCCGGTTCAGTTTCGGTATCGCCATAGGGGACCTCCATTCCATTCTTTCGGCGCTCCTGCGGCTCGCGGGGAAAGCGGGGAAAGCGGGGAAAATTGCCGGGCAGCGGCCGCGGGAGCGCATCCATTGATCCATATCGCAGCATTGTTTTCCGGAAAAAACAAGAATCGACCGGAAATCCCCGCAGCATCGCTGTATTTTCGCAGAGCTGTCCCCTTGACATTCCCGAAAATGAGAATATAATAGAAACAAAGAATAATTTAAGGGATGACAATGAGATGGAATTGGCCGAGATCATCATGAATCCGGTGCGGCAGCGGATCTTTCAATATTTTCTGGTCCACGAGACCGGGACGGTCAAGGAACTCCGGGCGGCGCTGCCGGATGTTCCCAGCGCGAGCCTGTACCGGCACATCAAGCTCCTGACCGGGCACGGGCTCCTCACCGTGGTGGGGGAAAATCGGATCCGCGGGACGGTGGAGAGCATCTATCAGATGAACAAAAGCGCCCTGGAGCCGGAGGACCAGGGCGGCGCGGCGGTGCAGATGGCGCTGTTGAGCCTGTGCGCCTCCTTCGCCCGGTATTTTGCCGCCGGTGATGCCGACCCGCGGCGGGATATGCTGCTGCTGGGCACCGGCACGCTCACCCTCACAGACGAGGATTTTTCGGCCTTCCTGGCCGAGGTGCAGCAGCTGGCGATGAAATACGTGAACACCCCGGTGCGGGAGGGCAGCCGCCCCCGGCAGATCGCCCTGATCTCTGCCCCGGCCGACCCCCAGGCGCGGTAAATGGACCGGCAGGGAAAGTGGCTGCTGTGCCCCAGCTGTCACAGCAAAACACGGGTGTGGCTCCGGGCGGACACCGTTCTCCGCAATTTTCTTCTCTTCTGCCCCAAGTGCCGGGGGGAGGCGCTGATCGATCTGCAGCAATTTCATACGACGATTTTGGAAAAGCCAGACGCAAAGACGCAGAGCTGAACCGGAGGCAACGCCGGGCGGATGGCCCTGTGGTATCTGGCCGGGAAGATCGCCCCCGGACGGGACTATACCGAGGGGGAGATCAACGCTCTGCTGGAGGAATGGACGTGCTTCCACGATCCGGCGACCCTGCGGCGGGAGCTGTACAACAAGGGTCTGCTGGACCGGGCGGCCGATGGCAGCCGCTACCGCAAGGCGGAGCCTCTCCCCACCTGGGAGGCCTTTGCGGCCTTGGACCGCTGACCGCGCGCGCGGGTGAGAAAAACTGGAAGGGGGAGTATTCATGGACAAAGCACCGCAGCTGTTGACGGCGGCAGGCATCCTGTTGCTGATGGCCGGAGGAATTTTTGGATTTTTGAGTCAATGGCTCCTGGCCGCACTGCTCTGGGCCGGGGCGCTGGGCTGCCTGGCCGGGGCCCGGAGCTTCCAAAATCAACAGGAAAGATGAGGACTCGGGCGGCGAGGGGACACACGCCGGCGCCCGGGGAAAAGGGAGGCGGAAGAATGAATTATCTTCGGATCACAAAGGAAAATCTCGACCGGGAGCACATCTGCTGCGCCATGTCCGGCAAGCAGAGCCTGGGGAAAAAGGCGTGGCTGCGGGCGCGCCTGGACGAGGGGTTGGTCTTTTACCGCAGCGAGGAGCGCGGCAAGTGCTT
Source organism: uncultured Bacteroidales bacterium (assembly GCA_934692905.1). Lineage (GTDB taxonomy): Bacteria > Bacteroidota > Bacteroidia > Bacteroidales > Paludibacteraceae > Colicola. The sequence goes on along the minus strand of CAKUUM010000051.1, from coordinate 548 downwards.
CATCGAATACATCCCGGCGGAAAACGCCTGGGTGCCCATCCGGGCAGAGGGGTATCTTTACATCGACTGCCTGTGGGTCGCCGGGGCCATGCAGGGGCACGGATATGCCCGGGATCTGCTGGCCGAATGCCTCCGGGACGCCGGAGAACAGGGGAAGCAGGGGCTGTGCATCCTGTCCGCCCAGGGGCGCAAGCGGGAGTTTTTGGCTGACCCCAAGTTTTTGGCGCACCAGGGCTTTGCGGCGGCCGACACATCCGACTGCGGGATCGAGCTTTGGTATCGCCCCCTCACGCCGTCGGCGCAGCCGCCCCGGTTCCGGGAATGCGCCAAGCATCCCGGGACGGGGGGAACGGGCTTCGTCCTCTATTACACCGACCAGTGTCCCTTTACCTATTATTGGGTCCCACGGGTGGAGGAAACGGCGCGGGCCCACGGCATCCCCTTCCGCGCTGTCCACATCACCGACCGGGAGAGCGCGCAGAACGTGCCCGCGCCGGTCACCACCTATGCCCTCTTCCGGGACGGGAAGTTCGTGACCCACGCCATCC
>CAKUUM010000050.1 GCA_934692905.1 uncultured Bacteroidales bacterium | reverse complement strand
AGCAGATGGAAGCCGATCATATCACGCCGTGGGTGGAAGGCGGGCGGACGGTGGCGGAGAACTGCCAGATGCTGTGCAGGGAGTGCAACAGACGGAAGAGCGCGAAATAAGGCGTAATTAGTAATAGGCAAAACACCCGTAATGGATAGGATTATCAATTATTTACAGTGATTGCTATCTCCGCATGGCTTTGACAATTTTTCCCATATACATCGAGTGGATGCCTGCGGGGAAATCGGCATAGAGCGTAGCGGGCATATCGCCGAAACACGACGGGTCGAAAGGCGCGTGGTAAATCATCTCGCACTCGAAGACTGTCTTGGCTTCCTCAAAATAGGGCGTGCCGTGCTCCGTATAGAGCGTGTGCCTGCAAGAGGATATTCTCCGTTACAGCCGACACGTCCTGAATCCAAAACGCCTGTTCCCATCCCGTTTTCTCTTTCTGCAGGTCGCCGCAAACTACAATGGCTAACGGGGCATTCTTTGCCATGCCCGCATTGGGCGTTGCATCGGCTATTTGCTCCAGGAGGGCTTTGTCTTGCACCACCACAAAATGCCACGGCTGCGTATTCATTGCCGACGGAGCCGCCATACCGGCACGCAGCAGCCGCTCCACTTGGGTGGAATCGACGGCTTTGTCTTGGTAAGAACGCACCGAGGTGCGGGTGAGTATATTTTGATATACCACATCGGCGGTATCGGTGGCTTTCCCTGTGTGTTGCACGCATACCAAACGTACGGAAAGTACGACGACGGCGATGGCTAAGATAATGTTTAATACAGATGATTTCATTGTTGCAGTTATTTGGAGGTTTGACTTGTTTTCAGCAGGGTGCCGACGGGGCAGACGAAGCGGCAGTAGGGACGCGTGATGACGAAGGACAGCGCGATAAACGCCGCCGCAATGGCGATGGTTACCCACGATGCCGAGCGGAAAATGAATGCCGAGAACGGCTCATAATCCATCCAGCGGCTCCACACGCCGCTCCATATACAGCACATCAGTGCCGCCCAAAGCACCTGTCGGAATATATCCAAACAGTGCAGTGTATTGGGGCGGAGAGGCAGTTTGTATTTCACGCACCTGCCCGCCACCTGCTGCAATGCGCCGAAGGGGCAGACAAAGGTGCAATAGTACGATTTTTTGCCGAAGAGCGGATAGACAAAAGCGGTGATGAGCATTACCGCGGGAATGGCAAACGCCGCGATAGCCGCGCCGTGGGCGAGGTAGCCCGTCATGGACGAATAGGACAATGCCGTGCCGCACCAGAAACCGAGTACGATGATGTTCAGCACTTGCTGGATAAGCAGATATGTGCGGTTCCTGACAAACAGCGGCAGGACAGCAGCCATCAGAACGACCACCAGACCGACCGCCGTTTTCAGCGGGAACGGCTTTGCCTGCGGCTGCACGGCAGGCTGTTGCTGCAGGTATTGCAGCCCGCGCGACATATTGCCGATAAGCGCCGTGGAAGACAGCGTCGCTCCCGATACGGCATCCACGTGCATAGCCGCGGCTTGCGAAACGGTTTTGCCTTTGTAGGCATTTAGGACGTTTACGGCTTGCGCAAAGAAATCCGTGCTTTCGGCGTTGCCCAAAGGTCGGATTTCGGTTATCACGGAGTCTTTGACCGTGATTTCCAAAGGCACTCTGCCGCCGTAGCCGAGGATGTCGTTTGCCAAAGGCGCGGTATTGACCACGATGGTGCCGTCCGCGAGGGTACGCAGTGTATCTGCGGGTGCAGTGGTATCCTCTCCGCGCAGGCTGTGCCCGAAGAGTTCGCCGTACTGAATGACAGCCAGCGACACCAACACTAATACGCACGCCGACAGGCAGCATACTTGTTGGATGTAATGGGTCAGTTTGGTATTCATATCTCCGATAATGCAATGCGGTGGTGCTGTTTCTGTTCGCGGAAGGTCTTCGGGGACATGCCCGTTATCTGCTTGAACTGCGCCGACAGGTGGGCGGGCGAGTTGTAACCGAGCAGATAGGCTATCTCACTCATCGTCTGCTGGTTGTAGCAAAGCAGTTCCTTGGCGTATTCGATACGGTGGAGTATGGCGAACCGCTCGATGGTGATACCGCGCACCTCGCTGAACAGTTTGCTCAGCGCGCTGTAGTCTTTGCCCAAACGGTGCGGCAGATAGTCCGACAGGTTGGAGCGCTCGCCCTCCATACGCACCCATTCCAAGACGGCAAGGCGTATCTGTTCCACTAATTGCGCCCGCGGTGCGTCCAACAACTCGAAGCCCGCTTCCTGCAACGCCTCGGCAAGCCGCGTTTTCTGTGCTTCGGTGAGCGGTTGCGCTATCTCCGCCTCACCCAATCGCACCTCAGCGGGCTGCAACCCGTTGTCCGCGAGTATCGTCTGCACCGCCGCCACACATCGCGGACAAACCATATTCTTGATAAGCAGTTTCATAAAATATAATGGTCAATTAACGGCTAATTATATGTTCCTTTCAGTACGTGCACGTATATCCCGCTTTTTCCACTGCCTGCCGCACGGCTTCTTCCGGTGCCGTCCCCTCCACGTAGGCTGCCTTTTTCTGTAAATCCACTTTGGCGTCGCTTACGCCGTCCACCGACAGAATGGCTTTTTCTACGAACATACGGCAGTGGTTGCAGTGCATGCCCTCGATGTGATACGTTTTCATATTTGTTGTGTTTGTATTGTTTTTATGTATACGCTGTATAACCAACGCGTTGAATAGCAATAGCAGCAAAGCAATCGCTGACAAGGCGGAAAACCACGATATGTGCTCCATACAGCAGGCGTCCTGTGCGGTCAGCCGTGCGAGGAAATCCACCGTCCCGCTGAACTGGAGATAATCAACAACCGTGCCGAATACGACGGCACCTGCAATAATGGACGCCAAGTAAATGAGCATCGTCTTGTTGCCGAGCACCTTGCGTACGACCAGTATTGAGGCGATGTTGCAGGCGGGTCCCGCCATCAGCAGCACGAGTGCCGCGCCCGGGGTGAGCCCTTTGAGCATCAGTGCGACCGCAATGGGAATACTGCCTGTGGCGCAGATATACATCGGTATGGCAATCGCCAGCACCAGCAGTATCGATGCCCACGTATTGCCCTCGAAGACGGTGAACCACTCCGTGGGGACGCATATCGTGATGACGGCAGCCACCGCCAGACCGACCACCAACTGCGGACCTATATCCTGTATCATCTCCACATAGCCGTAGCGTAACGCCTCTTTCAAACGTTGGAAAAAGCCCTGTTCCGCGGCAATCTGCTGTTCGGGTTGTGCCGCCTGCGGCTGTTCGTCCTTGTCGCCGAGCATCGCCGCGCTGCCCCCGACCAAGGCGGTGCATAGGGCGGCTATCGGGCGCAGGATGGCAAACGGCAGCCCCATCAGTCCGTAGGTGGCGATGATACTGTCAATACCCGTCTGCGGGGTGGCGATGAGAAAAGAGACCACCGCTCCGCGCGACGCCCCCTCTTTGCGCAGCGACATCGCCGTGGGGATGACCCCGCAGGAGCATAGCGGCAGCGGAATACCGAACAGGGCGGCATTCACTACCGACTGAAAACGGTTTGCCGAGAAGAAACGGCGGTAGAAACGGCTCGGGATAAAGGCGTGCATCAGCCCCGCTAATAGAAACCCCAGCAGCAGATACGGCGCCATCTCGCATACCATATTGATAAATTGTTCCATAATCTTGTGCTTTTTGTTTTGCGGTGCAAAGGTACACCGAAAACCCGTTCCGCCTCTTACAAAATTATGGAAAAAGTTTACAACCGCCACAAAAACACCCGTCTTACTTGCTCACACCTGCTATTTGGTATGAAGTTGAAAGGGGTAAAAGAGGTAAAAATGTCGCGAGTCTATCGGGAGTCTATCGCGGGTCGTCAGGCATTTTTGTGCAGCCACAGGGCGGCGGTGAGGAGCATAACATGTTTTTATATCCGTCAATTGCCTGTTGATGCCAGCCGCAAAAAGTGTGTAAATACATAAAAATTTCGGCTGACTGATTGTTTCTATATGCCGAGTGCTTGTATATTCGGCAGAAAAGCCGTATCTTTGCAGCCGAAAAAAATGTGTAAATACATAAAAATTACGGCTAATACATTTTGGTTATGGAGATACGGAGAGATTATTACCTGCAAAAACTCATTCACGCCTGCGGCAACCACATGATAAAAGTGGTGACGGGGATGCGCCGGTGCGGCAAGTCGTACCTGCTCTTCACGCTGTTTCACAACCACCTGCTGCAACAGGGCGTAGACGAGGCGCATATTATCGAGGTGGATTTGGAAAACCGCCTCAACAGGGCATTGCGCGACCCCGATGCCCTGCTGGCGCATATCTGTTCGCGCATCACCGACCAGACGCATTACTACGTGCTACTGGACGAGGTGCAGTTGGTGAGCGAGTTTGAGGATGTGCTGAACAGTTTCCTCAAGACGGACAATGTGGACGTGTTCGTGACGGGCAGCAATGCGCGTTTCTTGTCGCGCGATGTGATTACGGAGTTTCGCGGACGCGGCGACGAGATACGTATCCGCCCCCTGTCGTTTGCCGAGTTTGCGGCATACCGTCAGGGCGACCTGCTACCGATGCTCATCGAGTATATGCATTACGGCGGTCTGCCGCAGGTGGTGCTGGAGACCGACGAGAACAAGAAGAAAGACTATCTCCTGCAGCAAATCACACATACCTACCTGCGCGACATACGCGACCGCTACACCATACAAAACGATGACGACCTGCAGGAACTGTTCAGCACCATAGCCTCGTCCGTCGGGTCGCTGACCAACCCGCTGCGCCTGTCGAACACGTTCCGCACGGTCAAGAAAAGCCATATCACCGCAGAAACCGTTGCGCTCTACCTGCAGTATATGGAAGACGCATTCCTAATAGAGCGGTCGCTGCGCTATGACATCAAGGGCAGGAAATACATCGATTCGCCCTACAAATTCTACTTTGAAGACCTTGGTATCCGCAATGCCCGTCTCGGTTTCCGGCAGTATGACGACGGGCATCTGCTGGAGAACCTGATTTACAACGAACTGCGCTCACGGGGCTGTCTGGTGGATGTGGGGCAGGTGTTCGTGGAGCAGAAAGACGAAACGGGCAAACGCAAACGCGTTGCCTTGGAGGTGGATTTTGTATGCAATATGGGGTATCACCGCACCTATATCCAGTCTGCTTACGCTATGGACAATGAGGAGAAACGCATACAGGAGACCGCCTCGCTCAACCGTCTGAGCGACGGTTTCCTCCGTGTGCTGATTGCGGGACCTCTGCAACCGACCTATATGAACGAGAACGGGATATATATCGTCAATATCTTCGATTTCCTGCGCAATCCGATGCAGTATATCGGCGAATAATCAGGCGTTTTTGTGCAGCCGCAGGGCGGTGGTGAGGAGCATCGCGACGAGAATACTGCCGAGGGCAATCGCCATACTGCGGTGGAAACGCAGGGGCATAGCGTTGATGCCGAGGCAGGCGGTGGTCATCAGTGCCAACCCCACGGCACCGCCTATCTGGTGCACCATATTCACCACGCCTGACGCCGCACCCGCGTCATCTGTTGTAACGCCCTGTATGCCGAGGTTCGTCAGCGGGCTCATCGCCAAACCCTGTCCGATACCTATCAGCGACATCGGCAGCAACAGGTCGTGCCAATAGGTCTGTCCGCTCACGCCCCATACCAAGCCCGCGAAACCGATTGCCAGCAACACAAATCCCATCACCGCCGTGCGTACATTGCCGAAACGCCCTACCAGACGCGGCACCGCTATCGCCGTCAGAAAGGTCAGCACCGTCATCGGGATAAACCCGCAGCCCGCCTGCAACGGCGAGAAGCCGAACGCCGACTGCATATATTCGGAGATGGTCAGGTTATATCCCATCAATGCGCCAATCAGCAGAAAACGAGCCATATACGCCACGCGGCGTGTCCTGTCGCCAAACAACCGCAACGGCATTATCGGCATAGCGGCGCGGCTCTCCACCCATACAAACACCGACAGCAGTACCACACCCGACAGGCTCCATGCTACCTTGTTCTCCGCCCCGTCGATGGCATAGACCACAGCAATGATACCCGCTACCGACAGCAGCGTCCCCGCCACATCGAAATGCGGTCTGTCTGCCCCGCTGCAGGTAGGTACATACCTCCACGACAACCACAACATCAGCGCGATAAGCGGGATATTCACGTAGAAACCGTACCGCCACGAGGCATATCCGATGATAGCCCCGCCCGCTATCAGCCCCACGCACAGCCCGAGCCCCGAGATAGAACCATACCATGCCACGGCTTTGGTGCGAGCCTGTCCCGTGAACGTGTCCATCAGCAGCGCCAGCGAGGCGGGTGCCAGAGCGGCAGCCCCCACGCCTTGCAGGAAACGCGAGGCAATCATCACCGTTGCCGTTTGGCTCATACCCGCGCCGAGCGACCCTACCCCGAAAAGCACCAATGCCGTGTTGAGCACGCTCTTGCGCCCAAAAGCATCACCCAACCGCCCGCCGAGGAGCATAAACCCGCCGAAAGCCAGCACGTAGGCGTTCTGCACCCACGATGCCGCTTCGGGCGACAAACCGAGATCGGCGGAGATAACCAATAGTCCCGTAATCACTATCGAACCGTCAATGCCGATGATGAGATAACTCATCAGCACCAGCACCAATATCGCCCTTTCCTGTCTGCTCATAGTATAGCAATCCTTTTTGAAAAACGCCGCAAAAGTACTGCTTTTCTCCCAAACAGCCGCTACCCCAATTACTCTTTCAGTTACCCGAATCCGTGTTTTGTGTAGGATTTTGTCGGGCTGTAAAAAGGGCATATACAACGTGCCTGCGGAGGTATGCCTCAGCAGCCTGTTTTTCCCTGTTCTTTCCCTGACCTTACCCTGAGGATAGGCGGTTTCAAGCCTTTTTCTGCGTGTTGCGTATTTCGTTGCGCAGGGTGTGCCAACGTTTGGTGATATGCCCGATACTGAGGGCGGTAACCGCCAAGCCGATTCCCCAGTGCCATAGCCCGATACCCGAGTTGGCACCTGTCAGAAGAATCACTTTCTTTTCCATAATTGCTTTTGTTTGGAATCCGCAGCAAAAGTACTGCCTGTTCTGTTCTCGCCGCTTGCACGTTTCCGCGTATGTGCAACACTTTTCCGAGAAAGGAGGGAAATGTATTATGAGAGAGCATCGCTCATGCCACTATCTTGGACTATCAGGGTGATTGTGATGAAAAATGCGCCCCCATAGCAGATATTTGCCATATTTTTCGTAACTTTGCAGCCGTTTTTTAGTCAATCCGTATGTTGCCTATAGATTTCGTACATAGCATGCAGCAGCAGTTGGGTGTCACCGATGCCGACCACCTCTTCCACGCATTGGAGGGCGAGCCTGTCACGTCTATCCGCCTCAACGACAAGATTGATTGTCTCACTTTTGACGCCGACACCGACGAGGTGCCGTGGAACGAAGACGGCTACTATCTCAGCACGCGCCCGCAGTTCACTCTCGACCCGCTCTTCCACGCGGGCTGCTACTACGTACAGGAGGCGAGCAGCATGTTCCTGCAGCAGGTGTTGGAGCAGTATGTCGAGCCCGACAGCATCGTCCTCGACCTCTGTGCCGCACCCGGGGGCAAGTCCACCCTCATCAGCCAGTATCTCGGCGACGAGGGGTTACTTGTCAGCAATGAGGTCGTACGCCAGCGCGTCTTCATCCTCTCCGAGAATATCCAGAAATGGGGCAACGGCAACACGGTTGTCACGCACAACCAGCCTATTGACTTCGGCGAGCGGCTCCCCGACCTGTTCGACTGTATGCTGATAGACGCCCCCTGTTCGGGCGAAGGGATGTTCCGCAAGGACCCAGACGCTGTCGCCGAGTGGAGCAAGACCAACGTACGCCTCTGTGCCGACCGTCAGCGCACCATCGTGGAGGACGCATGGGACGCCCTCAAACCCGGCGGCATACTCATCTATTCCACCTGCACGTTCAACCGTCAGGAGAACGAGCACAACGCCCTCTGGATAGCCGAGGAACTCGGTGCCGACATACTGGACATCGACTGCGACCCCGCATGGGGTATAGCGGAGGGGCACCCTGGCTACCATTTCTATCCGCACAGGACCCGCGGCGAAGGGCTGTATATCTGCGCTTTCCGCAAGCACGGCGAGTGCATCAATCCGTTCCGCGTGCCCAAGAGCAAGCAGACGGGCAAGCAGCCCGCCCCCAAGCCCATCGAGCAGGAGAACGTGATCCGCGGCTGGCTCCGCCACCCCGACCGTTGGGTGATGCGTCAGCAGGACCGCTTTATCACCGCCTACCCGCTGAAATACAAAGAGTTGATTGAGTATCTCACCACGCAGTTCATCTGCATCAGTTACGGCGTGGGTATCGGTGAGCAGCGCGGCAAAACCATGGCGCCGCAGCACCCCCTGGCGATGGTCAAGGACCTCAAAGCCGATGCCTTCCCGCAAGCCGAACTCACTCTCGAGCAGGCACTCTCCTACCTCCGCGCGGAGGCCATCACCGTCGAAGGCAAACCCACCACCTACCTTCTCGTCACCTACCAGAACGTGCCGTTGGGCTTTGTGAAGAACGTCGGCAACCGGTGCAACAACATGTACCCGAAAGAGTGGCGCATACGCAAACTCTAACCCCATACCATTCCCACCCGCTATGAAACGCATCTTTTCTACTCTCCTGACCCTTCTCGCCGTCATCACCTTGCCGGCGCAGCAGTATTTCTTCACCGTGGACGAGCGTCACCCTGCCGAGCGACCGCTCCTGCATGGTGCACAGCGCATCCTTGTGGTCAACAACACCGTCCCCCAGCCAGAGGAGTTCGGACACAGCAACGCCGAAGACGGCACCATGCTCGCCGGCACATCCGTCAGTCTCACAGATGCTGCGCTGCGGTGCCTCTTTGCCGCCACACAGACTATGGACGACAGCGGCGAATACATGCAAGTGGAACTCATGGACATCAGTCAGAACAAGAGCCGCAATTTCTACTCCCGCAACCCCATGACCATCATCGACGAGGAGCGGCTGTGCACCGAATACGAAGCCGATGCCCTGCTGATACTCAACCACTTGGTGCTATATGATATGTGCGAGAGTTTCCCCGTGAACGACGACCAGTACTATGCTTACCTCCAAGCCTGTTCACAAACGCACTGGACGGTGCACCATACAGGCAAGACGCAGGATGCCGTCTTCACCACGGCGGATACCTTGCTCTGGGAGGTGGAACCTGTTTACGCACGTGCCAGCGCACTCGCAGGACTTCCCGACCGGCACGATGCACTCCTTTATTTGGCGCAACAGATAGGCACCGACGTAGCCGTCAGCCTCACACCCCAATGGTCACCCGCCACCCACTACCTCTATGACAATCCCGATGCCGGCATACAGCGCGGCATGCGTGCTTTCCAACGCAAACTGTGGCAGGATGCTATTGCCGCTTGGCAGCAGGCTTTGGATAGTGGAGACAAGAAAGTCTCCGCCATCGCCGCAGCCGACATGGCTGTTGCCGCGGAGATGATGGGCGACTACACCGCAGCCCTTGATTATGCCAACCGTGCCGTCAGCCTTTTCGGCGAATGGAAGAACGCCGATGGCCGCCAGCAGCAGGTGAATATGCGCCACTATGTGGAGCATCTCCTCCAACGCCAAGCCGAGGAGTCCGCTTTGTCTGCTACTTATTAATGGAAGTCTTTTCGGACTAATATACGCATCTCCTTTCCCTGCGAAAGTGTCCGTAAGCGGCACTCTCTAACTTATTCGGAGCATCCACCTATATCGAACTTACGTTCAGTCATACAGCGTTGCGGTATTTTATCGCAACCGGAGTGATATACCAAAGATTATGCAGCATGAATGGTTTGCGCTATCTGCATATTTGCAGGACAATGGGCAGGTGGTCGGAGTAGGCGTCTTGGTAGTGGTAGCCGTTAAAAGTGCGGCGGGGTTTGGTGCCGAGGTACTTTTCGTCCGGTTCGAGGAGCCAGGAAGGCGCGAAAACATACGTGGAAACACGCGCTTTGAGGGCTTCGGAGATGTAAAACTGGTCGAGAAAAGTCCAGATACCGTTGTATTTGTGCGTGCCACAAGTGCCGAGCGGTGTCTCGTTGGCAAGCGGAAGCATGAGGTTGGTCATGCGGGAGAGGTCGTCGGCAGGTGCGGAGTTCATGTCGCCCATGACGATAACGCGGGCGGAAGGAGAGGCGGTGAGGATGGAATCGATGCGGGATTGGAGGACGGAGGTTGCCATATCGCGCTTCCATGCCGTTTCGGAAGTGCCGCCGAGTTGAGAGGGAAAGTGGCAGACAAAAAGGTGGAGGGTATCGGCGGGGGCATAAATGCCAACAAAAGCCGTATCGGGAAGGTGGGGTGTGGGGTCGTGGGGATTCTTGGAATGGAGGGCTTTGGTATCGGGAAGGATGGTGCCTTGGACGTAGAGGATGTCGCGGGTGGGAGCAGAAGGCAAGGGGATGGGTACGGGTTCGCTATGGAGAAGGTGGAAGCGGGTAGAATCATACAACAAGGCTACGTCTATGCCGCGTTCGTCGGGGCTTTCGTAATGGATGTAGCGGTAATGGTAACGGCGTAGGAGTCGGCATAAGTCGCGTAAGCAACGGTCGTTCTCTACCTCGCAGAGCACCGCCATGTCGGGAATGGACAACGAGGCCGAGTCGGCACACGACAAGATGGTC
>CAKUUM010000049.1 GCA_934692905.1 uncultured Bacteroidales bacterium | reverse complement strand
GGGAGTGCAAACTTTGAGATTGGCAGTCTGGCAGAGGTGACGGAAGTGAGACTGAACCACCCGTGTGTGAAGTATCCCGAGCCGGAAATGCACTTGATGCCTATAGATACAACGTTGCTGCAACATCCTGATAACGTGATACATGCAGTGTGCTACAGCAACACAGACTTTGTGCTGCAATCGGACTACAGGGATTGTGTGTTTGATATGGAACTCGCCTTTATTGCGGGTATGGGATTTACACGGCTGAGCGCGCTGAAGATAGTGAGCGACAACCTCAGTCTGCACGCCCATCGTCAAGTGGCTGCGGGGGTTGAGAGCCCCAAGTAGCCACAATATAATCCATGATTTGAAATACTTCGTCTTTGGTTTCGGCGCGAAGGAGGGCGATGCGGGTCTGCTTGAAGTCGTATAGCCCCTTGAATACGGGCGAAGCGGCAAAGTGACGGCGACTATGGACGATGCCTTTGCGCTCGTCGCCTATCCACTCGATACTGCGGAGGACGTGCTCTTTGAGTATGTCCACACACCACTGCATCGGGCGCGGGGGCAGGAGTTCGCCCGTGGTGAGGTAGTGCTGCATGTCGTCGAATATCCACGGGCAGCCGAAAGTAGCCCGTCCGACCATGATAGCATCCACGCCATAGCGGTCGAAGCACTCGCGGGCACGTTGGGGGGTGGTGACGTCGCCATTGCCGATGATAGGTATGTGCATGCGGGGGTTGCTTTTGACGGCCCCGATGTAGGACCAGTCGGCATTGCCGCTGTACATCTGGCAGCGCGTGCGCCCGTGTATGGCAAGTTCGGCGATACCGCAGTCCTGCAAGGCTTCGGCAAGGTCCACGATGATACGACTGTCGTGGTCCCATCCGAGACGGGTCTTGACAGTGACAGGCGTGTGGACGGCATCGACCACGGCACGGGTGATGGAGAGCATCTTGGGGATGTCGCGCAGCAGCCCTGCGCCAGCACCTTTGCCCGCTACTTTCTTGACAGGGCAGCCGAAATTGATGTCGATGAAATCAGGGTGCGCCTGCTCCACAATACGCGCTGCGTCCGCCATAGGTCCGGGTTCGCGCCCGTAGATTTGTATCGCCACAGGGCGTTCCTCGTCGGAAATCTGCAGTTTGCGCAGGGTAGAGACTACGTCACGCACAAGGGCATCGGCATTGACGAACTCGGTATATACGCGCGCGGCTCCGAACCGCTTGCAGAGCAGGCGGAAGGCGGGGTCGGTGACGTCCTCCATGGGTGCGAGGTAGAGCGGGTGGAGCATAGGGGCTACTTCTTAATGTCGGGGTAGGCGATACGGTGGTGGTTCATGGCAAGGATTTTCTCCTTGAAGACGGCGCGTATGTCTTCCAAGTCCTTGAATGACAGCGGGGTATCGGAGAACTGCCCTGCGCTGACCTGCAAGTCAATCATATTGTCCACCATGTCGGAGACGGACTTCTCGGAGAACTCGGTGAGGCTGCGCGAGCGTGCCTCGATAGCATCTGCCATCATAAGGATAGCCGCCTCTTTGGTGGTCGGTTTGGGTCCGGGATAGGTGTAGTCGGCGATGTTGACTTCGGGCACGGGTTTGCCCTCTGCTTTGGCTGCATTTGCCTGATTGACAGCGGTATTGTAGAAATAACGCACGACAGAAGTGCCGTGGTGGGAGCGGATGAAATGCACGATGACCTCGGGAAGATGGTGGCGGCGTGCGATACGTTCGCCGTCGGTGACATGGGCGATGACGACACGGGCTGCATCTTTGGTCGGCATGGAGAGCAGGGGATTGCAGTTAGGTGCCTGGTTTTCAGTGAAATACTCGGGGTTAGCCATCTTGCCGATGTCGTGGTAGAGTGCGCCAGTACGCACGAGAAGTACCTTGGCACCTATGCATTTGGCGGCTTCGGTAGCAAGATTGCTGACCTGCAGGGAGTGCTGGAATGTGCCCGGGGCTTTCTCTGCGAACTCGTGCATGAGGTTGGAATTCACGTTAGTGAGTTCGACAAGTGTGATACTGCTGACCAATCCAAAGGTGCGCTCGAAGAGATAGACCACTCCGTAGGCGCAGATGACCAGGACCGCGTTCACGAGGAAATAGATGTAGTAGTGGTAGTCGATGTCGTGCATATCGCCCGAAAGTATCATTACGATGGCGGTATAAACCACTGAATATGTGAGGAATACCCATAATGCAGTGTGCGCAAGTTGGGCACGCTGCGTCATGTCACGCAGGCTGGCTACGGCAACCATACCCACCGCCACTTGCAAGATGATGAACATATAAGGTGCGGGGACTGCCATGGAAACGATGAAGACCGTGATGAGGTTGAGGCAGACGGCAGTACGGGAGTCGTAGAAGACGCGGGCGATGATGGGACCCCACGCGAAAGGTATGAGATACACCCAACCCACCGGCGCATACCGCAAAACGAGGAATGCCCCGGCGATGATGATAGCCATGAGAAGAGTGAAGAAAAGCATGTTGTTGAGGTCGTCCAAGAGTTTGCGGCGGAAGATATACAAGTAGAGGACGAAAATGCCTAACAGAATGATAATCAGCAATCCGCATCCGATAGTGGATACGACGGACTGCGTGCGGGATACGTTTTTCTCCTCCAATGCCCGGCGGAGGGATTCGAGAATCTGATAGTCTTCGGACGAGACGATTTCGCCTGTGTCAATGATTTTTTCGCCCGCCTGTACCATGCCCTGTGTGAGCGAGATGGAAGACAACAGGTTATTGCGCAGGTTGTCCGAGGTGATGGTGTCGTACACAAGATTGGGTGCTAACTCATTGTTAGTGAGTTGGTAAGCCGATTTTGGCGTGTAGATGTCAGTAACGGGTACGGATGTCGCCACGCGGTTGTGCAAGACAGATATACGTGTGCAGCCTAAGCCTTCGATACGCTCCATTTCCTGCAGGGAGACAATGTAGAGGTCGTACTGCCCAGCATCGGGTATGATGTTGTAGCAGGGTGCGTAGTCCTTGAGCACGTCGGCACGCTCCTCGGCGATTTGGTCATCGGTCTTGTAGATGGGGAAATCAAACTCTGCCGTCATCAGTCCGTAACCCCATGGCTGCCCGACCTCGAAGTGGTATTTGAAGGGGGTGTTGTACTTGGGAAACAGGTAGAGCGTGATGGCTGCCAATGCCACCAAGGAGAGCACTTGGAATGTGATGCGTAAAGCACTATTCATCTTAAATTTCATACACGTTTATGCTGAAAAAAGGTTTGTATCAGTTCACGGCATTCGTCCTCCAATACGCCCGCAACGACCTGACATTTAGGATGTAAGGCTCGGGGCGCGAAGAGGGAAAAGCCACGTTTTGGGTCAGATGCACCATAGACAACACGCGAAATCTGTGCCCAGCCGATAGCCCCCGCGCACATGACGCAGGGTTCGACGGTGACGTAAAGGGTACATTGCGGGAGGTATTTGCCGCCCAATGTCTGTGCGGCGGCTGTGATGGCCTGCATCTCGGCGTGTGCCGTGGTGTCTTGTAGCGTCTCGGTGAGGTTGTGCCCGCGCCCGACAATCTGCTTGCCTGCCACGATGATACAGCCGATGGGCACTTCGCCTGCGCGAAGGGCTTGGCTTGCCTCCTCGAGGGCGAGGCGCATATAGCGGATATCGTCGGCATCAGCGTGCAGCATAGTCGTTCTTGGCTTTGATGAATGCGGGCAGTTGCTCGGGATGGTGTTCGAAATGGTTGCCGATGACCACAATATCCGCCCCTGCTTGGTAGGCATCGGTCAT
This sequence comes from uncultured Bacteroidales bacterium, assembly GCA_934692905.1. Classification (GTDB taxonomy): domain Bacteria; phylum Bacteroidota; class Bacteroidia; order Bacteroidales; family Paludibacteraceae; genus Colicola. The sequence goes on along the minus strand of CAKUUM010000049.1, from coordinate 7,293 downwards.
CTGTGCTGTTGTGCCAATGCCACCACCTACAATAAGAGGAACGCTTATCTGTTCGCGCACGGTATGGATAATACTCTGAGCGACAGGCGTTTGCGCTCCGCTTCCAGCCTCCAGGTAGATGAGTTTTTTGCCCAATAGTTCGCCTGCGATGGCGGTATTGACTATGGCAGGTATGTCGGTTTGCGGCAGGGGGGTACTGCGGGTGGTGCGCTGGACGCTACTGAGGTGCCCTCCATCTATGAGGATATAGCCCATGGGAATGGACTCGATGTGCGAAGAACGAATGGCAGACGCTGCGCGGATATGCGGTTCGATGAGCACATCCGGTGTGCGTGCGGTGAGCAAAGAGAGGAAAAGGAGTGCGTCCGCCTTGGGGGTAAATTGCGCCACGTTGCCTGGAAAAAGGATAACGGGTCGTGTGGTGTGAGCGCGAATGAGCCCGATGAAACCGGCGAAATCTGCACATTCCGCCCCTGTGCTACCCCCTACCAACACCAAATCCACGTTGTTGAGATGCGGAAAGAGAGCCTCGCATGATGCCGGCTTCTCGGGGTCGAGAAGGACTGCCAAGAGGGGATGCCCCGCAAGGTGCTGCGATTGGATATAGGAGAGGACGCTCATAGTTGCCTTAGGGTTGCTGCCACGTGAAGGATTCCATCAGGCGGCGCACATCAGCACGCATGTAGTCATAGACAGGTGCCAAGGAATCCTGATTGGGAATGGTGTTGCAATACACGGCACCCCGAAAGAAATGGCGGGTGGAGTCCGTGAGATAGAACTGGATAGGTGTCGCCGTGTTGCCGTTGAGTTCGTAGTACACGCCCCAGACGTGTGCCTCGGGGTTCTCGAATCCCTGTTCGGGAATCGAGGTGGCTATGGTGGCATGCTTGTAGAGGAACTCCTGCGCATCGCGGGAGAGCGCGCGGAGATTGCCGCGAACGGGCTTGTAACTGCAATGGATGGTGGTGTTGAGAGTAGGGTAGTCTATGTCTATCCAATATGCCTCGCCCTCATGCGGGTGGGGGTGTACCGTGGCATTGTCCGAAAGGGAAAACGCGTACGGGAAGCCCGATGGGGCATATTGCGTATATGCTGTATCGGGAATAGCAATCCGGTAGTAGCCATATGGTTTGGGCACAGAGCGCTGACCGCACCCTATGAGCGTGGTACATATGACGCCAAAGATAATAATGTGTTTTACTACCGAATGCATAAAAATGGCACAATTACAGGCTCGCAAAGGTACAACTTTTTTGCGAGATATGCAAAATGGCAGCCTTTTTGTCAGCCTACTTTCTGTTAGTCGGCGGCGCAGGTTGGGGCTGGGCGGAGGTGCCCGCATTGGAGGGCGCGGTAGGAGTCGTAGTGGCGGGTTTCCCAATACGTGCAAAGGCTTTTTGCAGAGTCGGGATGTCCGTTTTGTTCGCGTCGTAAGTGACGGTTACCGTCTTGGTATCGAGGTCGCAAACGATGTCCTTGACCCCTTTTTCAAAGGCGATATTTTTCATTATTTTGTCACAGCAGCCTTGGCAGTGTATGTCCACATAAAAGACAACGGTTTGCTTGTCCACCTTGGCGTTGGCGGTAGTCAGCCCGAATGCTAACGGGATGAGGGCTATAAAAAATGCAATTAAACGTTTCATATCCGGATAGTATAACTTTATTATGCTTTGGGCTGGGATGGCTTTGTGGGGTGGCTTATCTGGTGCCATTTCTCTTTGAGAAAATCCTTGGTATCATTTATCAAACGGGGTCCCCAGTGGTGGTTTTCCTCCTCTTCCTCGGCCTCGCGGTATTGTGCTGCGAGGGCGGCATCGTTGTCGGTGATAACCAGAAGTTGGTCGCCTATCTCAAGCACCGATTTGCCCGTCGGCACAAAGAAATCCTCTCCCCTGCGCACCATAATCACCAGCGTCTTGGATGGGATAGCCAAATCCTTGAGCATGTTGCCATTGACCAACATGGGCGCGTCCACCTCCATTTCCGTTGCCGATGATTCAATCTCTTCCGGCAGATCAATGTCAAAATGGACGAGTTTCTTCAGTTGCACAGGCGGCATAGCCAGCCCTAATTTCTTCGCCATAGCCGACAGCGAGGTGCCTTGTACAATCAGCGACACCAGCGTGCAGAGGAACACGATGTTGAATATCAAATCGGCATGTGCCACTCCGCCGGCCTTGCAAAGAATCGCGAACAGGATAGGGACCGCCCCTTTCAGCCCCACCCAACTGAGCATCAACTTATCCTGCATCTTGAATTGTCGGAACGGCAGCATGCACAAAAATACCGAAATCGGGCGTGAGATAAATATCATTACTATGCTGATAATCAGGCATGGAAGCAGCACTTCCACCTTTATCAGGTCGCTCGGGCGCACCATCAGACCCAGCACCAGGAACATCAGCAGTTGGCTCAACCACGTCAGACCGTCGAAGAAACTGCGTGTCTGCCGCTTGCGGGTGAACTTGCTGTTCCCGATAACCAAACCGCCGATATATACAGCCAAGTAGGTGTTGCCCTGCAGGTAGTAGGTGATAGAAAAGATAAAAATGCACGCCGTCAGCACCATAATAGGATAAAGTGACTCATTGCTGAGTTGCACCTTGCGCATCAGTTCCACGATGCCTTTCCCAAACAGGAAACCCATCACGGCACCCATAACCAACTGAACAACAATTGTTTGTATGATAGACAGCGCGGTGACGTCTGCCGCCGTGGCAGTAACGACACCTATCAGCGTGGTGGTCAGCACGTATGCCATAGGGTCGTTGGCGCCGCTCTCCAACTCCAGCAGGGGGCGCAGGTTGTGTTTCAGACCTATGCCGTTGGTGCGCAAAATGGAGAACACGGAGGCCGAGTCGGTGGATGACATGGTGGATGCCATCAGCAGCGCCACCCCGATACTCACGCTCGCCACGGCGTTCAGCCAACCGAATATCCAGTAGATTATCACACCCGTTATCAGGGCGGTCAGGAGCACGCCTATTGTTGCCAGCGTCAGTCCGGGCGCCATCACGGGGCGTATATCCGAGAGTTTGGTGTCCAAGCCGCCGGAGAACAGGATGATACAAAGTGCCACTGTACCAATGGCTTGTGCAGAGCCGACGCTGAGCATGTAGCCCATCCCGTCTTCGTTGAATATGCGCCCTATTCCTTCCGGACCGAACAGCATACCCACCGCCAGAAACAGCAGCAGCGCAGGCACGCCGAATTTATATCCTATTTTATCTGTGAAGATACTGGCGAAGAACAGCAACGACAGCACCAAAAGCACCAACTCTACTTGCATAATTATCTCGATTTGGATTGTACAAAACCTACAACACCTGTTTGCCCTGCAAAGGTACATAAATAAAATGGTTTTTGCAAGTGCATAGTGGAAATGTCGGGAAAATTCTCGTGCTTTTGTCGGGTTAAGTGTATGTGATTAGTATGTGGTTAGTATGTTATTAGTATGTGATTAGTATGTGATTCCGCCGACCTTGTCGGGAGGATATCGGGAGCCGGCGCACCCCGTATCGTCAAGTTTGTCGGACAAACAGCCGGGATTTTGGCAGTTTGAATTATTTTGTGTAACTTTGTGCCGCATTATGCGACTGAAGAGTGACGTAAATATCAAGAACCGGCGTGCCACGTTCGACTACGAGATACTGGACCGATATACGGCTGGTATTCAGTTGTTTGGCACGGAAATCAAGTCTATCCGCGAGAGCAAAGCCTCGTTGGCGGACACCTATTGTATGTTCGAAGGCAACGAATTGTGGGTCAAGCAGATGCACATCGCGGAATACCGTTTTGGCAGTTACGCTAACCATGAGGCAAAGCGCGACCGCAAATTGCTTCTCACGCGCAAAGAGTTGCGCAAGTTGGAGCGGCTGACGAAAGAATCGGGCAAGACGATTATACCTTTGCGCCTGTTTATCAACGAGAAAGGGCTGGCTAAGATGGAGATTGCTCTGTGTCAGGGTAAGCATGCGTACGACAAACGCCAGTCGCTTCGTGAGCAGGACGATAAGCGGGAATTGCAGCGTGCCATGCGGGACAACGCGCGCCGCTACTGAGCCCTGCATACACGCTATCGGCTATTCGCAGCGCATATATGTACAACAAAACTGCCTGCGCGGGTATTACCACAGAAATGGTTTTGATGCAACAAAGGGGACTACCTTGCGGTAGCCCCCTGCTATATAGGGAATTAATGAACAATCGCTTAAGCGAGTTTGTTGGTATGCAGAGCCAGACCCGACTTCAGGTTTGCAGCCTTGTTGCGATGGATGATGTTGCGCTTTGCCAACTTATCCAACATCGAACTTACTTTCGGCAGCAACTGCTCTGCAGCAGCCTTGTCGGTAGTAGCACGCAGCACGCGAATGGCGTTGCGGGTGGTCTTTGCATAATAATGATTGTGTGCCTTACGGGCTGCCGTCTGGCGAATACGCTTCAAAGATGATTTATGATTTGCCATCTTATTCTGTTAGTTAAATTTTTGGTTCTTTAATCTATTTAATTTGTAGTCCATAGCAGAGTCGAACTGCTCTTTAGAGAATGAAAATCTCTCGTCCTAACCGATAGACGAATGGACCATCTCATATCCCGCCTTTTACTCATTCTTGCCTCACCCCAGTTTTCCTGTTGCCCCTTCCGCGCGCGTCAGTAGCACGCACAAGAGACCGCACAGGCGGAAATCGGCTGCAAAGGTACTGCTACTTTTTGAATTGTGCAAATTATTGTGAGAAAAAAGCATATTTTTCTGCGAATAATTGTATATTCAAGAAGAATATACTACCTTTGTCGGCGGAAAAGAAGGCGAAAATGCCTTGTGCGGAAGATGAAGAAGTCCTATATATATATATGGTGTATGGTGTTGGGAGGTCTGCTTCTCAGCAATGGCTTGGCGGCACAAGACGCCAAGCCGATGCCCGATTTGCAGACCGCGGAGCCTGATTTCTTCGACCCTACGCGCAAGGAAGCGGCTGAAGTGTACAAGTTCGGCACGGAGTGGCGCATAGAGACGGGTTTTGTGCAGTGGCAGCAGCGTCAGAATGACTCCGTCGCTATGTATTTGCACGGTTTGCGCTTTGGCGGTACGGTGGATTTCCTGCTGCCTTATCATTTCAGCATCCAGACGGGGGCGCTGGCATCGCTCACATACGGCTACCAAAACCAGCACTGGCGTTCTCGGACAGCCGAGAGTGCACAGGTGGAAGTGCTTCGGCACGATATTGTGCAGTTGGAACTGACTATTCCCGTGCGCGCCTATTATACCATCACACTCTGGAAGCAGTTGCGTCTGTTCTTTTATGCAGGTCCGCAGTTGCAAATAGGTCTGACCAGTTACGACCTTATGACCAACAACACCTCCTCGCTCACAACCGAGTGGCTGCAAGCGCAAGGCATTCCGTTGACCAACCATGACCGATATGCAGACAAGCAACTCTATCGCACCAACATCCAGTTCGGTCTTGGCGGCGGCTTGGAGTGGGACAGGTACCGCTTGCAGTCGGGATACGACTTCGGTTTGAACAACTTGATGCGGACACCCGTGGTGCCTACGCAGAAGTTGAATGAGTGGGGCTGGATGGTGACGTTTGTCTATAGACTATAATTCACTTACATAGAACTTTCGTTCAGATTCGTTCGGGGTGCCTTAGGCTGAGATTAAACCCGTGGAACCTGCACAGGTAATTCTGTAGAGGGAAATGAAAACAAATCACTTTTTGCGAGTATGCTGCGGATACGCAGCACTCCTTTGGGGCGGCATGCAAGGCTATGCTGCCGACACGTTAATGATTGTGCAAGACCAACACCTGGATGAAGTGCAGGTCGTGGCACAACGAGTTCAACAAACCACCACGAACCACAGCGTTCTATCGAATGAGACGCTCAATCGTGAGAACACGGGACAGAACCTGCCCTACCTGCTCTCCACGATACCTGCGCTACAGGTAACGAGCGATGACGGATTGGGTGTGGGTTACACCTATTTCCGTGTGCGCGGTACTGACCATACACGCATCAACATGACCGTCAACGATGTGCCGCTCAACGATCAGGAGAGCCAAACCGTCTTCTGGGTGAATATGACGGATATGGCAGCCTCTATGTCGAGCATCGATGTGCAGCGCGGTGTGGGTACATCCACCAACGGTTCGGCATCTTTTGGCGCTTCGCTGAATATGCAAACGGGTGATAATGACACTGTTAGTCATTATACGCTGAGTTTCAACGGGGGTATGTACAACACGTTCCGCGAGATGGCATCGGCACACGTAGTGTTGCCCAACAACTGGCGTGCGAATGCGCGCTTCAGCAAGGTCAATTCCGACGGTTTCCTCTATCGCGCAAGTTCCGACCTCTATTCTTACTACGGCGACCTTGGCTGGTATGGCAAGCAGACGCAGGTCATCGGGCGTTTCTTCGGTGGTAAGGAAAAGACCGGTATGGGATGGGACGGCGTCACCAAAGATGTGGCTTACGGATTGAACGGGGCAGACCGCCGCTACAATCCCGCGGGCGAATACGAAGACGACAACGGTGAGACCAGATACTATGACAATCAGACCGACAACTACGCCCAACAGCATGCGCAACTGTCTGTCAACCACCGCTTCAACCCTAACTGGAGCCTCAATACCACTCTGCACTACACTCACGGTGGCGGTTACTACGAACAGATGAAGAATAAGAAGTTCTCCTACTTCGGTTTGTCACCATACGACATGTATGTGTATAATGCTGAAACGGACAAAACGGATACCGTGACGGTGAAGAAAGCGAATGCTATCTATCGCAAGTTCCTGGATAACCATTTCGCAGGCGTAGTGTTGTCCACCAAATACGTATCGGAAGACGTAGATGCACAGATAGGTATGGCAGCCAATGATTACATTGGCAACCACTTCGGTACTATCATCTATATGCACGACTCAGTCTATGCGCCGAAGTTGGACCCCAATTACGAATACTATCGCTCAAAGAGCAACAAGGTGGACGCGAATGTATATGCAAAGGCTAACTGGCGTGTCATCAACCGTACACAAGAGAAACTGAGTCTGTATGCCGACCTACAATACCGTTATATTCACTATACGATGAGCGGTATCAACTCCGAGGATATGCAGGAACTTCCGCTGACGGTTGACTATCACTTCTTTAACCCGAAGGCAGGACTTACCTACCAGAACGGCGGGCACCTGCTATATGGTTCTTTTGCAATGGCTAACCGCGAGCCGAGCCGTAACAATTACACCGAGAACGTATGGTATGATGCAGCCTCACAGATACTCAAGGGTG
>CAKUUM010000048.1 GCA_934692905.1 uncultured Bacteroidales bacterium | reverse complement strand
AAGTCGGTGGTGGTGCCGGTGGTAGTGCCGGAGATGAGGACGGCGGCACCGATGAGCGGTTCGCGGGTGTCGGCGTCGAGGACAAGACCCATTTTGTTGGTGGTTGGTTGGTGGTTGGTTATAGGTTGGTTGGTGGTTTGCGCATTTGCGCCGACAGCGGCAAGACTGCCAAAGGCGACAAGCAGTAATGTTCTGAAAATGTGCCGATTGCACGAAACGGGTTTTGAAGTCATGTACCTTGTTTTTGAAATTCGGTGCAAAAGTACTGGGATTTTGTTATGTGGTTGCAAAGGAATTGTGAAGAAAACGTGAAGAATTGAATTGCCCGTTTGATGTGCTCGTGTGAGGTTTGGCATAGAATTTGTAGTATCCAACCTCGGTGCCGACTTCCTCTAACACAAGAGTTGAGCCTCAAAAGCCGAACGGACCGTGATGGTGCCGAAGGGAGATAGTTCCTCTTTCACATAGAGATGTGTATATTGGTATTGTGCGAAACTGACCTGCACGAATAGTGGTCGTCAATACTTGTACAATGATAATGTATGCTGTTAATCAATAAGTTCAAGGAGTATCTTCCTTACTACAAGCGTAATCTGAAAGTCGCTATCCCTGTCATATTCACCCAGATAGGTGGGGCGTTGGTAGGATTGTTCGATACGATGATGGTGGGGCATTATGCCACTGTTGATTTGGCGGCAGTGAGTTTCTCGAATGCCATTTTCTTCACTATTATGATTTTCTCGTCTGGCTCGCTGATGGGACTCACACCTCTCATCGGTATGCAAGACGGCGAATTGTCACAACATCCCGAAAAGGGTGATACAATACGCCGCAAGATAGCCTCGCTGCTGCAAAACGGATTGTATTTCACGCTGATTATCGGTGTGGTTACTACCCTACTCTTGGCAATATGCATTCCCATTCTTGACCGCTTCGGGCAGGACCCCGAGGTGGTGAAAGTGGCACGGCCGTACTACATTCTTATTGTCGTTTCGCTGATACCCTACCTGCTTTTCTGCCTGCAAAAGCAGTTCCTTGAGGGCATGGGCAATACGGTAGTGGCGATGGTTGTGGTGCTGACTATGAATGCGCTGAATGTGCTGCTCAACTGGGTATTCATCTATGGTCATTGGGACTCCCCCGCCATGGGTGCTACCGGTGCGGGTATTGCTACATTGGTCTCGCGCGTGGGTATGCCGATATGTATGTTTGCCGTCATCGCGCTACACCGCAATTGGCGCGGGTACCTGCAATCGTTCTCCCGCCGTCTCTCGTCGTGGCATGAGGTATGCCATATCGCCAAAATCGGGTTCCCGATAGGCGGACAGACGTTCTTTGAGACTATCACGTTCACCCTTGCGGTGGTCATTGTAGGGTGGATTAGCAAGGAGGCTATCGCTGCACACCAGATTGCTACGCAAATATCCAACCTCACGTTTATGTTGGCACTCGGTATCGGTGCCGGTACCACAATACGTGTATCCCACCAGTTGGGCAAAGGCGACCTGCCTGCGGTGCGTATGGCAAGTAATGCCAGCATTCACCTGGTACTGCTGATAAACACCCTGGCTGCGGTGCTGATGATTAGCCTGCGCCATTACATTCCGCTGTTGTTTACAGAGGATGCGGAAGTGATTGCCATTGCATCCCAACTGCTGATTTTTGCAGGGTTGTACCAGTATTCCGATGGTCTGCAGGCAGTGGGAGCAGCCATGTTACGCGGTATCACCGACGTGAAGGTGCCGATGATTATTGCCTTTTTCTCGTATATCGTGGTGGGAATGAGTGTGGGATTGGTATGCACATTCCCGTTGGGTATGGGCGCCGCAGGTATCTGGGTCGGTTTCATCGTGGGACTTACCTTTGCGGCAGTACTTTTCCATACACGTTTTAACAAAAAGTACAAGAAAATGTGCAATAATGTTGCCAATACAAAAAAATAGCCGTACCTTTGCAGCAGTTTTACGGATGATATATCCGCGATGCAAATCGTAAATTCGTAAATCGTACATACCTTGGGGATATTTGGTTTTGACAGCAGGTAGAGCAGGTATGTAAGCACGCCGAGCACGAACACCGCTCGTACACAGGGTTCAAACAGTTTAACTGGCAACAACAATGTAGCTCTCGCTGCTTGATCGAAGTATAGTAGATCGGCTTAGTTTCGGCACAAGGTGCTGAACCGGGACATCGCTCCAAGCCCACGCCTACGAGGCTGAATGGATATAGCGGTGCGGAAATATCAAGGCTGGCTCTTGCGGGCTGCGACGCAAGGGTGAGACAGAGCAGATAAGGCGATGATTGGTGGCTTGGGTCTTGTCATCGCACGAAAATGGAGGCCAAGATAAGCGTGTAGAAAGCATATTGGTTCCTTGTTTGGACGCGGGTTCGAATCCCGCTATCTCCACCAGTCTGCCTTCGGACTATAAATGAGGTATCCGGTAGCCGGATATAAAAAGGTTACAAATCGTTCGCGCCGAATGGGTGGAAGGGGATGTGTCTCCTAACGAGTCCTCCATGTTGGCGGGACGAGACATAGCATAAAGAGCGTTCATTGACGCTTGTTCTGACACTTTGAAACTTCGCAACTTTCATTCTTCATCAGAGCAACGCAGCACTGAATGTTCATGGGTGTGTATTTTATGCACATACTCCTATCTGCAATAAGGAGTATGTGTGTTTACACATACGGCGTGAACTTCGTGTTGCTGTTCTATGGAGAAGGGTAATGCGAAGACCTCAAAGTGTGGAACTGCAACAAGCCAGTTTCACGCTTTTTTTATGCCCGAAAGTGTAATGTGATATTGAATAACGTAACAATATAAACTTTTAATAAACATACTATTATGGGGTTTATCAACCATTATGGTTTCCGTCAACGGGTTATTTATAACACGACGCTGATAGTATAAACACAACCACGCAATATTATGAACATAAGTCTAACAAACATAAATATATTAAAATGGGAACAATTCTGAAAATCCTCGCTTATTTAGTCCTCGGGGTAATCATTTGGGGAGTATTAAAGGCTCTCATGCAAGCATTATTTCAAACATTTCCATTGCTCAAGTGGGTGCTATGCGCTATTGTGGTTATCGTATCATTCTGTGTTTGGCAACATTGGTGGCTGTCTCTTATTCTTGGTTTTGTGGCTTTGGGGATTGGCATCAACCTCAGCGAAGGAGATGGCTCTAACTATTCTAATGTTCATAAGTGCCCTCAATGCAAAAGCACCAATGCCACATTTCTCCAAAAGATAGTTGGGGCAGTTATTGCAGATGCTGTTTATAACACTCTGTGCATAAAAACATCAACAAAACAAACAATACTAACAAATAACCCTATCATTTCAGCCTATGGAACGCCCTACTTATTTATGTACGCTCATGCTGACATACGGATGTAATCTGAACTGCGTTTATTGTTTCGAGAAGCACAAGGACCCGCACAAGCGCATGTCCACCGGGACGGCTAAAAGCATTGTGGACAAGGAGACACACCGTATCCACGACCTCAACCCCGATGCCGTGCTCAAGTTCGACCTCTTCGGCGGCGAGCCGCTGCTCTGTTTTCCGCTGATAAAAGAATTGTGCGAATGGGCTTGGCAGCAGGACTACCCGTTGCGCTACTACTTTTCCATCACCACCAACGGCACCTTGCTCAACGGCGACATCAAGGATTGGCTGCGGCTGCACAAGGAGCGCATCAGTCTGGTGATGTCCATTGACGGAAATGCCGACACCCAGCGCAAAAACAGGGGCTGCAATTCCGAACAACTGCCCACGGAGTTCATCCACGACACATGGCCCGAGTCACACCTCAAAGCCACGGCGTCCAAAAACTCGCTTCCGACCTTCGGCGATGATGTAATCTACTGGTTAGAACGCGGTTACAACATCGAAGGCAGTATCGCAATGGGTGTGAGGTGGACAAAAGAAGATGCGCAAACATACAAACGCGAGTTGGAGAAGATTGCCAACTACTATTTGGAGCACCCGTCAGTAGTCCCCATGCACATCTTCAACCAGCCCTTGGCACGCGTGTTCACACCCCAAGACGAGTTCCCGCAAATCAACTGCGGCATAGGCAGAACCTCCGTGCTCTACAACTACGACGGCACGGAATATCCCTGCCACATGTTGCTGCCCGTCACCACAGGCGACCCGCATACCATCGACAAAATCAAGGACATCGACTGGACGGACAATGAGCGCTTCTTCGACTCCGAATGTAAGGTGTGCGCCTTCCGCAATCTGTGCCGCACGTGCTATGGCTTCAACTACAACGAGCGGGGTGATGTCGCTCATCGGGACAAGAGCCTGTGTGAAATGCTATTGGCAGAGAATCAGGTGGTTAGTGCATACCAAATCAACTACCTGACCTCTGTTGCCGCCTCCCGTTCATTGACAGACGACGAGACCATCGCCTTGGAAGCGGCACTATTGTGCTACGACAAATATCAGGACTTCCATTTCACGGAGGTCGATTAGTTAACCCTATTGTTTCACTCAAAAAACTTAACTCTTATGAAAGTGTCAAGTAATGTACTGAGCAACGCTCGTCAGATTGTTGCTGCCAGCCAAGCACAAGTGGCTGCAAACCAAAAGATTTCGTCGATTGGTTGCAGTTGGTGCGGTATGGGCTGTTCTGGTATCGTAGGCTGATGAACTGAGCCTGGATATTGTAATGGAAAGGAGGTTGCCTGCCACGTGCAGACGACCTCTTTTTTATAGTGTCAGCACGATGTATCGTGCCCATGGGATACGGCTCTTTCGGGGTCCCCGCAAGTCCGTGGACGTAGCGGGGTGCTCTCCCCGTCCGCGGTCAGTTTGGAACAAACTGTTTGGCTATGCTGTGTTTGCGGGGACAACGCGTCCCGCGTCGTCAAAATTGCGCATTACGCATTGTGAATTGCGCATTGCACATTGTTGTCGTGTATTTGTCGGGCTAAGTGTATGTGATTAGTATGTGATTAGTATGTGATTAGTATGTGATTAGTATGTGATTCCGCCGACCTTCTCGCGAGGATGGCGCGCGGGTACAGAAAAATGGCGCACAGGGTTGTATAAACGGGAAAAAAGTTGTACCTTTGCGGCAAATATGGGGCAAGATGAATGAGGATGGAAACAGTACGACCTGATAGTAAAACTAATATCTTGAAAACAACCGGAAACAATGACCAAACTGAGTGTTAATGTAAATAAGGTGGCAACGCTGCGGAATGCGCGCGGGGGCAATTTGCCCGATGTGGAGAAGTTTGCCGTGGATTGTGAGCGGTTTGGCGCACAGGGCATCACCGTGCACCCGCGTCCCGATGAGCGGCACATACGCCGGACCGACGTGTATGCGCTCAAAGAGTTGGTAACCACCGAGTTTAACATAGAGGGCAACCCCGAACCGGCATTCATGGACCTCGTGACGGAGGTGCGCCCCACACAGGCAACCCTGGTGCCCGATGCGGTGGACCAACTGACCAGCAACCACGGGTGGGACACGCACGCCAACCTTGACAAACTGACAGTTATCATCCGCCGTCTGCAGGCTGCGGGCATACGTGTATCGGTGTTTGTGGACCCCGACCCCGAGATGGTGGAGTACGCCAAGAAAGCAGGTGCCGACCGCGTGGAACTCTACACGGGACCCTATGCGGAGTTGTACGACTCCGACCCCGGGGCTGCCATCGCGATGTACCGCCCTGCTGCCGAAAAGGCGCACGAACTGGGGATGGGCATGAACGCGGGGCATGACTTGAACCTCCGCAACCTGCGCGCTTTCGTCCAGGCGTTCCCGTGGACCGACGAGGTGAGTATCGGGCACGCGCTGATAGCCGATGCGCTGTATTTAGGAATCGAAGAAACCATTAAACAATATAGATATGCTCTTTCAAATTGATACGGCAACACTCGCTGCCGAGGACATGGCGGCGATGATGGAACAGCCCGCGCAAGAGTCCATCAACTGGCTGACGATGGCTACCTATGGCGGGTGGATAATGATTGTACTGGCACTCATGCTGGCATTCGCCATTTACCTGTTCATCGAGCGGATGGTGGTGCTGCACAACGCCACCAAAGAGGACAAGACCTTCATGGATCGCATTCGCGATTACATCAAGGAGGGCAAGATTGAGTCCGCCATCAAGTTGTGCAAGAAGACCGACAGCCCATCCTCGCGCATGATAGAGAAAGGTGTAACCCGTATCGGACGCCCCATGCAGGATGTGCAGGTGGCGATTGAGAACGTGGGTAACTTGGAGGTCAGCAAGTTGGAGAAAGGTCTTGTGCTGATGGCAACCATCGCTGCAGGTGCCCCCATGCTGGGCTTCCTTGGCACGGTACTCGGTATGGTGCAGACGTTCTACAATATGGCGCAGGACGCTAGCGGCGTGATAGAAATATCCACATTGTCATCGGGCATGTACCAGGCTATGGTAACCACCGTGGGCGGCTTGATAGTAGGTATTCTTGCAATGTTTGCATACAACTTCCTTGTGTCGCGCATCGACCGCGTAGTACGCCAGTTGGAGTCGCGTACCATGGAGTTTATGGACCTGTTGAACGAACCTGCATAAGTTTGGGGGCTATGGCACTGAAACGTAGAAACAGAGTGGAAGCAACATTCGCGATGTCGTCGATGACCGACCTCATCTTCCTGTTGCTGCTCTTCTTTGTGATGGTCAGTACGATGTCGTCGCCCAACGACATCAAGATAAACCTGCCGCAGGCGCGGGCGAAAACGTCCACCAAACAGGTGGTGGCAAAGGTGAGTATCGACAACCTCGGCAACTACTATGTGGCACTCGGCAGGCAGAAACCGATGGCTATCGCCCCCGAGAACCTCGAAGCCTACCTGACTACCATCCAGCAGAGCGACAGCACCATGTGCATTGCCCTGCACGCCGACCAGGACATACCCTACCGCGACGTGGTGAACGTGCTTGACATCGCCAACCAGCACAAGATGAAAATAGTGATTGCAACCAAGAAGTGAGAGACGCAAAACCTCATATCATCGCGGCGGTAGGCACAGTAGTGGCTATGGCGTTGCTGTTCTTGCTGCTGTATCTCCTGTCTATTAGCGCGCCCGTGCGCGTGGAGGACGAGGGGATAGAGATTACGTTCGGCAATGCGGACGATGGGGGCGGCATGCCTAACATGGCACCACTCATGCCACAACCGCAGGCGGAAGCAGACCCCGCACCTGCCACACCCTCACGCCCGTCGGACAACGACCTGATGGTGCAGGAGGACGATGAGGACCTGCTCGCTCTCGCCAAACAGCGTGAGGAGGACGCCAAGCGCAAGGCGGCTGAAGAGGAACTCATTCGGCAGCAACGCGAGGAAGAGGCGCGCATTGAGGCGGAACGTAAGGCACGTGAGAAAGCCCTGGCGGAGAAGCGTGCCCGTGAGCAGGAGGCTATCGCCCGTGCCCAACAGGCAATGGCAGGCTTCGGACAGACCACCTCGGCAGTAGGCGCGAATGGAGACAACGCATCCACCACCAATGCCTCGGGTGTCAAAGGAAACCCCGTGGGCAAAGGCTTCGGCTCGATGAACAGCAACACATGGACCCTGCACGGACGCGACTGCAAGGCACTGCCCAAACCCGCGGAAGACTTCAACCAGGCGGGGCGTGTAGTGGTGAATATCATGGTCAACGAGGCAGGCGATGTGGTGACAGTCAGCATCGGCGACGGCACCAATATCTCCGACCGCAAGACGCAACAACTGGCATTGGACGCTGCACGCCGCGCCAAATTTACCAAAGGGGATAAGCCTCAGCGAGGCAGTATAGTATATACCTTCAAACTCAATTAAATGATTGGACTATGAACTACATCTTCTTAGACAACGGCTTCGAGGAGATAGAAGCCATCACAACCATCGACCTTCTGCGCCGTGCCGACATCATGGTGACGACCGTTTCAGTGACGGGCATTGAGACCGTACTGGGTGCGCACAACATTGCCGTCAAGGCGGACGCATTGTTCCAGGCTGTGGACTTCTCTGACGCGGAGATGCTTATCCTCCCGGGCGGGGCTACGCGCTTGGGCGAGCACAACGACCTGTGCGAGTTGCTGCTGCAGCATAATGCCGAGAACAAGATGATTGCAGCCATCTGTGCCGCACCGTCCGTACTCGGGCAACTCGGTATCCTGCACGGCAAGCAGGCTACGTGCTACCCGGGCTTCGAGTCATACCTCGGCGAGAGTTTCATCGGCGGCTTGGTGGTCGAGTCGAAGAATATCATCACTGCCAAAGGTCCCGGACTGAGCAGCGATTTCGCCTTCTGCATCATCGAGAAACTCAAAGGCAGCGACATCGCCGACCAAGTGTACGATGCCGCACAATACTAAAATTATAGACTATAGCATATTGATTATCTACGTTATATAAATTAAGTTTACATTCGTTCGGAAAGAAATGAAATCAAGAATCTTTATGTTCACCATGTGCCTCATCAGCGCGATGGCTGTCAGCGCACAGGAAGTGAACAAAGCAACCGTACAAAGTCAGGCTGCGGCAGCGCAAAAGGCAAAAGACGACCTCAAAAAAGCAGATACGGGTGAGCAGGCATGGAAATTCTCTGGTATAGTCGGGCTTAATGCTGCGGCTACGGGATTATTCAACTGGGCTGCCGGTGGTAACAACAATGTGAATGCAGTGGCTTCCACCAAGTTACGCCTGCTCTATCACAAAGACAACCTCGCGTGGGACAGCAATCTGGATATGGAGTACGGTCTCAGTTGGATTGACCAGGACTACGACAAGTTCCAGAAGTCCAGCGACAAACTCAACTTCACCACCAAGTTCGGTTGGGAGTTCGAGAAATCGTGGTACTTGACTGTGTTGGGCGGGTTCCAGAGCCAGTTCGACCTTGGCCGCAACTACAATGGTAGCGAGGACTTTGACCCCATTGTGTCGAAGTTCTTGGCACCTTCTTACACCGACATATCGGTCGGTATCGACTGGAAGCCCAATGACATCTTCACCGTTTATCTGTCACCCGTGGCTGGGCGTCTGACCACGGCTTATGTCAGCAAAACGCTGCGCGACAAGTATGAGAAGTACGACGACATCGCCGTTTATCCCATTGACGAGGCGCAGCAGGAGAAATATGGTGCCACAGGGTTGGAATACGCCTTGAAGGACAAATACTCGGTTTGGAAATATACCGTGGACGAGAACACGGGCGAGGTGACCAAGAGTTACGCTGGCAATATCCGTTGCGAGTTGGGTCTTTCTCTCAAAGGCGGCATCAACTACACCTACAAAGACCTGAAAATCATCACCACTCTCGGACTCTACACTCCCTACGCATGGGACAAGACAAAGATTTACACCGATGCCGACGGCAAATTGTATGCCGAAGGGGTTGGCAAAAATGCACAGGACTTCTCGAAACTGACTTATGTGGGCTATCGCGATAACAACCGCCGCTTTGGTAACTTTGATGTGGATTGGGATGCCTCCATCTCCTACCAGTTCCTCAAGTGCCTGCAGGTGTCGCTGACCACCTCGCTCAGATACTACAATGGCGTGAAGATTGACAAGACTACCACCGCTGCGGACGGCACACAAACCACCACTTCGGCAGAGCGTGTGCAGTTCAAGGGTGTCATCGGTCTCGGCATCGGCTACTCTTTTTAAGTAATGAGTAATGGTTAATAGTTAATATCATGGCGAAAGCAATCGTGGATTACTTCTTGAAAATCAGCCGCATGGAACTATTAACTATTAATTATTAACTATTACCTTCCAAATGGAGTCCCTCGAGTCCTTAGAGTACAGTCTGCGCGAGTTGTTGAGTCGCTACGAGGCTCAGCAACAGCAGATTACGGCTTTGCAGGAGGAGAACCAACGCCAGCGCGACGAAATCATTCGCAGCCACGCCGAGTTGGTCAAACTCAAAGCGGACTACAACCACCTCCACACCGCGCACGCACTGGTGGCAAATGACGTAGATGATAAGGAACGTGCACGCGCGCGACAGCGCATCACCAACCTGATTGCCCAAGTGGACAGGGCAATCGAGGTGCTGAAACAGTGACAGAACAGCGAAAACAACATATCACCCTTCAGTTGGATGCACACCACATCTCGCTGAACGTGCCGGCGGACGCAGAGGAGTTGTACCGTCGGGCCTGTGATATGCTCAACGACCGCTACCGTTTCTACCAGCGCAAGATGCCCCTCCAGTCCGCCGAACAGGTGTGGGTTTATGTGGCGCTTGAGATGGCGGTCAACCTGCACGCCGATGCCCATGCGCACCGTCTGGAGCCCGTGGACAAGAAACTGCAGGAACTCAACAAATTGATAATAAATACGTTAAATAAATAAATTAACCAAATAAATTAAGAATCAGTTATGCTTATTTACATTCTTATAGCACTTGGCGGCGGATTATTGGTGGGGGGCGGCGTCTGCTACCTCATCTTCCGTTTCCACAGTGCGGGCATTCTCCGCAAGGCGGAAGAAGAGGCAGAAGTAATCAAGAAAAACAAAGTCGTCGAAGCCAAAGAAAAGTTCATCGCGCTCAAGTTGGAGCACGAGAACCAGGTCCGTCAGGCAGAGCAGAAGTTGCAGCAGCGCGAGCAGCGTGTGCAACAACGCGACCAGCAACTCAACCAGCGCCAGAGTGAGGTACAACGTGCACAGAACGACCTCAACCAGCGCAAGCGTGATTTCGAGCAACAGGCTGAGCAGCAGCAGAAAGCCCTCGATTTCAAGGCGCAGGAGGTAGAGCGTATGCAGCATCAGGCGGAGCAGCAACTCGAGCAAATATCGGGGCTCTCGGCGGAAGAGGCTAAGAAACAACTTGTTGAGGCTCTGCGCGACGAGGCAAAGACCAACGCCATGGCGTACATCAACGAGACCATGGACGAGGCACGTCTCACCGCCAACAAAGAGGCGAAGAAAATCATCATCCAGTCCATCCAGCGCGTGGCGTCGGAGGCTACCGTTGAGAACGCCGTCACCGTCTTTCATATTGATAATGACGAGGTTAAGGGGCGTATCATCGGTCGTGAGGGGCGCAACATTCGTGCCCTCGAAGCCGCTACGGGCGTCGAGATTGTAGTGGACGACACCCCCGAAGCCATCACCCTTTCCGCTTTCGACCCCGTGCGCCGCGAGATTGCGCGCCTGTCGCTCCACCAGTTGGTGCAGGACGGACGTATCCACCCCGCACGTATCGAGGAGGTCGTGGCTAAGGTCACCAAGCAAGTCGAGGAGGAGATTATCGAAACCGGTAAGCGCACCACCATCGACCTCGGTATCCACGGTCTGCACCCCGAGTTGGTGCGCCTCATCGGCAAGATGAAATACCGCTCCAGTTATGGTCAGAATCTGCTCATGCACTCCCGCGAGACGGCGAATCTCTGTGCCGCTATGGCTGCCGAACTGGGCTTGAATGTCAAGAAAGCGCGCCGTGCAGGCTTGCTCCACGATATTGGTAAGGTCAGCGACGAAGACCTCGAACTCCCGCACGCAGCAATGGGTATGAAACTCTGCGAGAAGTACGGCGAGGCGCCCGACATCTGCAACGCCGTAGGTGCGCACCACGACGAGATAGAGATGGAGACCCTCATCGCGCCTGTCGTACAAGCCTGCGATGCTATCTCGGGTGCACGCCCGGGCGCACGCCGCGAGATTGTGGAGGCATACACCAAGCGTCTCAACGACCTTGAGCAGATTGCTCTGTCCTACCCGGGTGTTACCAAGACTTTCGCCCTGCAGGCAGGTCGTGAACTCCGCGTCATTGTCGGTGCCGACAAGATTAGCGACAAGGACACCGAGTTGCTCTCGTTCGACATCGCCAAGAAGATTCAGGACGAGATGACCTACCCGGGTCAAATCAAAATCACGGTCATCCGCGAAACCCGCGCGGTGTCTTACGCAAAGTAAATATACCTGTTTTATATGTATGTCGGAGACTGTCCAACGACTATGGACAGTCTCTTTTTTGTATGTTCGTTTATGTGAACAGGACTCGCGTCGTGCCGTCAAATATCATTACGCATTACGCATTGTGAATTGCGCATTGCCTCTCGTGTATTTGTCGGGGTAAGTGTATGTGATTAGTATGTGGTTAGTATGTGATTAACGTGAGTTCGATATAAGGGGAAGGCTCCGCCCAAGTTGAGGAATCATCACATACATCTATATTTTATAGT
>CAKUUM010000047.1 GCA_934692905.1 uncultured Bacteroidales bacterium | reverse complement strand
GGCTCAGAGTGCGCGTAGAGACAAGCCCCAAGCGGTATTGTTTGCTGACGTGATTAAATTCTATTGCGGTTGCCATTACTCAGATATTTTCCAAACAAATGTCATCAAGCGTATTATCAAGCGCACAAAGTTACAACTTTTCGGTTGATTATGCAAATGATGTGCCATTTTACATGGAAATAGTATTACAACCCCACGAGAAGGTCGGCAGAATCACATACTAATCACATACTAATCACATACTAACCACATACTAATCACATACACTTAACCCGACAAATACACGACAAACAATGCGCAATGCACAATGCGCAATTCTCAATGTATAATGCGTAATGCATAATGTGCAATGATGTTTGACGACACGGGACGATAAGGAATTCCACTCAGCACACAGGGTTTAGTTGCCGTCAGGAGTTCCCCATCATTCCTCGGACAAGGACTGACGAGTACCCCGCAAAGGCGTCCATGTCCCTACAGATTGCGCATTTTTCGCGAAAGCACTTGCATATATCAAAAAATAGATTTACCTTTGCCGAAAAATATAGAGATTTTTCGTTAAAACAAGAGAGATACATCGGTTACATACCTGTTCTATGACAAGACATGAACAACTGATAGAGGCACTCCAACACAACTTTGGATTTGACTCGTTTAAGGGAAACCAGGAAGCCATCATCAACAACCTGATGGACGGGAACGACACATTCGTACTGATGCCGACCGGCGGGGGCAAAAGCCTCTGCTACCAGTTGCCGTCGCTGATGATGGACGGCGTGGCGATTGTCATCAGTCCGCTGATTGCGTTGATGAAAAACCAAGTCGATGCCATGCGCAACTACTCGGAAGAGGACGGCGTGGCACACTTCATCAACTCGTCGCTGACACGGCCCGAGATACATGCCGTGAAGGAAGACATTTTGTCGGGCAAGACGAAGTTGCTGTATGTCGCCCCCGAAAGTCTGACAAAAGACGAGAATGTGGACTTCCTGAAAGGCGTGAAGATTTCGTTCTACGCCGTGGACGAGGCACACTGTATCTCGGAATGGGGACATGATTTCCGCCCCGAATACAGGCGTATCCACCCTATCGTGGAACGCATAGGCAAGGCTCCTATCATTGCATTGACCGCGACGGCAACACCAAAAGTGCAGCACGACATACAGAAAAACCTCGATATGCTGGACGCGAAAGTGTTCAAATCGTCGTTCAACCGTCCGAACCTATATTATGAGGTGCGGCAGAAGACCGAGAGCGTGGACAAAGACGTGATACGCTATATCCGCAATATGGAGGGGAAATCGGGCATTGTCTATTGCCTGAGCAGAAAGACCGTGGAGGACCTCGCGGCGATGCTGAAAGTGAACAATATCACCGCCCTACCCTATCACGCGGGCATGGATGCCGCGACGAGAAGCGAGAACCAGGACGCGTTCCTGATGGAGAAAGTGCAGGTGATTGTGGCGACGATTGCGTTCGGAATGGGTATCGATAAGCCCGATGTGCGGTTTGTGATACACTATGATATTCCGAAGTCGCTGGAAGGCTACTACCAAGAGACGGGCCGTGCGGGACGCGACGGCGGCGAGGGACAGTGCATTTGCTTCTATTCGCCCAAAGATATCGAGCGTCTGCGGAGGTTCCAACAGGGCAAACCCGTTGCAGAACAGGAGATTAGCAACCAGTTGCTGTTTGAAACACAGTCATACGCCGAGTCGCCGCTGTGCCGACGGAAGTTGCTGCTGCACTACTTCGGCGAGGAGTATGAGCAGGAGAACTGCGGGAACTGCGACAACTGCCGCAAGAAATACCGCATGATGGACGCGACGGAGTTATTAGGCATCATACTGGAGACCATACAGCAGTTGAACGAGAAGTTCCATACGGAGCATATCGTGGACATCATCAAGGGCAACGAGACCGCCGCCGTGCTGTCGTACAAACATAACGAGTTGGAGAACTTCGGCGCAGGCGAGGACGAGGACGAGGCGACGTTGCACGCCATCATCCGGCAGGCGATGCTGGTGGGGTACCTGAAGAAAGATATCGAGAGTTACGGCGACCTGAAACTGACCAACGAGGGGCGCAAGTTCCTGAAACGGCCGGTGAAGTTCGAGGTGCCGATAGAGACAACAGACGACGAGGAAGACACCGAGTTGGAAGCAGGTATGGCTACATGCGCTGCCGCGGACGATGTGCTGTTCTCGATACTGAAGGACCTGCGCAAGAAACTAAGCAAGAAACTGAATGTGCCGCCGTTTGTGATATTCCAAGACACCAGTCTGGAGTCGATGGCGACATCGTACCCCATCACGACCGAGGAGTTGCAGAACATGCCCGGCGTGGGTGCCGGCAAGGCGAAAAGGTACGGCGATGAGTTTTTGCGGGTCATCAAAGAATACGTAGAGGAGAATGATATCATCCGCCCCGAAGACCTCCGGATACGCTCGACGGCAAAGAACTCGGCAAGGAAGATTTCGATTATCCAAGCCATAGACAGGCGCGTGGATTTGGACGATCTGGCGGAACGTCTGGGTATGTCAATGGACGAGATGCTGAGCGAGATAGAATCAATCGTGTATTCGGGTACAAGGCTGAATATCAAGTACTTCATAGACGAGGTAGTGGACCCCGACGAGGAGGAAGACATATACAACTATTTCCGCCATGCCGAGAATGACAACATCAAACAGGCAATGGAGACGCTGGGCGAGGACGACTATGACGAGATAAATGTGCGATTGGTGAGGGTGCAGTTCCATAGTGACCTTGGGAACTAAGAATGCGCAATGCGTAATGAGATGAAAGAAAAGGAGATAGATATAATCACGCTGGGTTGCTCGAAGAATCTTGTGGACGCAGAGCGGCTGATGCACCAACTGACATTGGCGGGGTATCGGTGTGTGCACGACTCGGCGCGTCCGAGAGGTGAGATAGCCGTTATCAATACGTGCGGTTTCATCGGCGACGCCAAAGAGGAGAGCATCAACACCATTCTGCAGTTTGCGCAGCGGAAGCAACAAGGCAAGTTGCGGAAACTGTATGTGATGGGATGCCTGTCGCAACGGTATCTGACTGATTTACAACAGGAACTGCCAGAAGTGGACGGTTGGTACGGTAAGTTCGACTACACGGGCATTGTGGATTTGCTGACGAAAGAGTCGTCCGCAAATGAGGGGATGGGTTGTGCGCCCTACGAACGCACCATCACTACGCCGAGCCACTACACCTATATAAAAATAGCGGAAGGCTGCAACCGGTTCTGTTCGTATTGCGCGATACCGCTGATTACGGGGCGTTTCACCTCACGACCAATGGAGGAGATACTGGACGAGGTGCGCTGGCTGGTGGGAAAAGGCGTGAAGGAGTTTAACGTGATTGCGCAGGACTTGTCGAGTTACGGATTGGACCTGTACAAGGAGCACAGGCTGGCGCAGTTGGTCGATGAAATGGCGCAGATTGAGGGGGTGGAATGGATTCGGTTACACTATGCCTACCCGACTGACTTCCCGATGGACCTGCTGCCCGTGATGGCAAAGCATGAGAACGTGTGCAAATACCTGGATATTGCGTTGCAGCATTGCTCGGACCACATGCTTGGGCTGATGCGGCGGCATATCACCCGTGCCGAACAAGACGCGCTGATAGCACGGATTCGGCAGGAGGTGCCAGGGATTTGTATTCGGACAACGCTGCTGGTGGGGCACCCCGGGGAGACGGAAGAGGACTTCAAGGAGTTGTGCGAATGGGTACAGGAGATGCGGTTTGACCGCATGGGGGCGTTTGCGTACAGCGACGAAGAGGGGACGTACGCCAACAAACACTACAAAGACGACATTCCGCAGGAGGAGAAAGAGCGCAGAGTAGCAGAGGTGATGGGGCTGCAACAGTCGATTTCATCGGAGTTGCTGAGCCGGATGGTGGGGACGCAACAGCGTGTAATCATCGACCGCAAGGAGGACAATTACTACATCGGGCGCACGCAATACGACTCGCCCGAAGTGGATTGCGAAGTGCTGATTGACGCCGATGAATGCGGGAAAAGATTGAGAACAGGAGAATTTTATACCGTTACCATAACCCGAAGCGAGGATTTTGACCTCTACGCAAGAATATGACAACGAGAGAACTGATAAGTGAGATTGCGGGTCGCACGAAAATGACCAAGACGCAGACAGAAGACCTGATGAATGCGACCGTGGCGGTAATGCAGAAGAACCTGCTGGCAGGCACGAGTGTGCAGTTGCAGAACTTCGGCACATTAGAGATGAAACGCCGCGGGGCACGTACCGTGGTGCTGCCGAAGACGGGCGAGCGCACCACCATACCCGAGAAGATGCAACTGACATTCAAACCCTATCAGGCTGTGAAAGAGCAACTTAAAAACGTGTAAGCCATGGCAGAGGACAAGATGACATGGGCAGAGTTGCGCCGCGAGATAGCCCGAGCAGCCAACACAGACAACAGCAGTGCGGAGAGGTTTCTTGATGCCCTGATGGAGAGTATCATAGAGGGGCTGCAGACCGACAAGCAGGTGAAAATAAAGGGATTAGGTACGTTTGCTGTGAAGCAGGTGGCACCCCGCAGAAGCGTGAATATCTCCACGGGTGAGGCTTTTACGATAGACGGATACAACAAACTGACATTCAATGCAGAATCGACGCTCAAA
This sequence comes from uncultured Bacteroidales bacterium, assembly GCA_934692905.1. GTDB lineage: Bacteria > Bacteroidota > Bacteroidia > Bacteroidales > Paludibacteraceae > Colicola. The sequence continues at coordinate 8,650 of CAKUUM010000047.1, read as the reverse complement.
GAGAGTGTGGAGAAACGCATTGAGCGTCCGAAAACCGATGAAATTATGGCAGATTTAGGGCAAGACCCGATACGCAAATTGGGCGAGCAAGCCGATGAAATCGTGGATATTCTGGCAGATTTGGGGCAGAGCCCGAAGAAGAAGGGGACTCTCCCTACTCCCTCTTCGGAGAGGGTGGAAGCAGAGGATGAAACAAGAGTGGAAGAGCAGACTATGACGACTTCGACTACATCGGAAGACGTGGCAGAAGAGCAACCTGCCGATACAACAGAAAATAGTGATAATGAACCGAATACACCGATTATAGATGAGAAAAAGCCTGTTAGCGTCCCCACTCCTGCAAAGGGAACGGATTGCCCGAAAAAGGGCTCGTGCAAAGGTGCATGGACAGGTTGGGCTGTGGCAGGTGTGCTACTGATAATACTGATTGGCGGAGGAGTTTATTTCCGAAGCGCGATACAGCAGTGGTGGCAATGCATGGGAGAGTGTCAGCCAGTTGCAGAAGCCGAGGTCATAGAGGTGGTTGAACCCGTTGAAATCGTGGAAAACGACACGCCCGCTGTTGTTGTACCATTGGCAGAACAGCCACGCGAATACACCCGTTTCATCGGCACGGAGCGTGTAGGTTTCGGCAGCCGTTTGGCGTGGATTTCGTACAAATACTACGGGGTGAAAGACTTGTGGGTGTTCATCTACGAGGCAAACAGGGACCAGATTGACACTCCAAACCATTTGGAGTACGGCAAGACGATTCGTGTGCCGCTGTTGAGTGAGAAACTGATGGACTTGTCCGACCCTGAGACGCTCCAACTGATTGATAATCTGCAAAAGGAATACTTAGGCAAGTAAATTGGCAGAAGACGTCATACATATTCAAGGTGCCCGTACGCACAACCTGAAGAATATCTCGGTGGATATTCCGAGGAACAAATTGGTGGTGATTACGGGCGTGAGCGGTAGCGGCAAGTCATCGCTGGCGTTTGACACGTTGTTTGCAGAGGGGCAACGCCGCTATGTGGAGAGCCTGAGCGCATACGCGCGGCAGTTTCTCGGGCGTATGCAGAAGCCCGATGTGGACAGCATCGACGGCATTCCGCCCGCCATTGCCATAGAGCAGAAAGTGACAACACGCAATCCGCGCAGCACGGTGGGCACTGTCACGGAGATTTACGACTATATGAAACTATTGTTCGCGCGCGCGGGACACACCACCTCGCCCGTCAGCGGACAAGAGGTGAAGCGCCATACGGTGCAGGACGTGGTGGAGTGTCTGCGGCAACAGGCTGTGGGCGCAAAAGTATTGCTACTCTCCCCTATTATTACTGATAATCAGACGCTTGCGGACAAGTTGAAGGTTTGGCAACAACAGGGATTCTCGCGTCTGTACCACCTCAACGAAGACGGCAGCGGCGACACGTTGCGTATCAATTCCACCACGCTGCAAAGTGCCGACCACATCTATTTATTGGTGGACCGTGTGGTGGCAGATGGCGAGCAGGCGACACTGAATCGCTTTGCGGACTCCGTTCAAACGGCGTTTTTTGAAGGAAAAGGCGAATGTCTGCTCCATATCACCCCACCCAATGCACCGGCAGAAATACACACTTTCTCCGAGCGTTTCGAGGCTGACGGCATTACGTTTGTGGAGCCGTCGGAGCACTTGTTCGATTTCAACAACCCGTTGGGTGCCTGCCCTACGTGCGGCGGGTTCGGCAACGTGATTGGCATTGACCCCGATTTGGTGGTGCCGGATAAGTCGCTGTCCGTGTACGACGGCGCTATTGCCTGCTGGCGCGGCGAGAAGATGAGCCTGTGGAACGATGCCCTCGTCTATAACGCGGACAAGTTCGACTTCCCCGTCCATACGCCGTTCTACGCCCTCACGCACGAGCAGAAACAGTTGATTTGGACGGGCAACAAGTATTTCCACGGGCTCAACGACTTCTTCCACGAGTTGGAGAGCAAGCAGTATGCCAAGATTCAGTACCGCGTCATGCTCAGCCGCTATCGCGGGAAGGCGGTTTGCCCTGATTGTGAGGGACTCAGGCTGCGCAAAGAGGCACAATATGTGCAGGTGGGCGGCAAAGCCATCACCGAACTCTGCCAGATGTCCATCAGCGACCTCATGGTGTGGTTTGATAATCTGCAACTGACTGACAACGAGCAACTGGCTGTACAGCAACTGCTTGTAGAAATACGTTCACGCCTCCAGTTTATGGAAGACGTGGGATTGAGTTACCTGACCCTCAACCGCACCTCTTCCACTTTGTCGGGGGGAGAGAGCCAGCGTATCACATTGGCTAAGTCGTTGGGCAGCAGCCTTGTAGGTTCACTATATGTGCTGGACGAACCCAGTATCGGGCTTCACCCGCGCGATACACACCGGCTGATTCACGTGCTGAAAGAACTGCGCGACCTCGGCAACACCATCGTGGTGGTGGAGCACGACGAGGAGATACAACGCGCCGCCGATTACATCATCGAGATTGGTCCTGCGGCAGGCAGACACGGCGGCGAAGTGGTGTATGCCGGTCCGCCAAAGACGGAGGAACTCACCTATTCCATACCGCCATACCGCCGTCCGTGGAACAACTATATCGAGGTAGTCGGTGCCGCCGAGAACAACCTCAAAAACATTGATGTGCGCTTCCCGCTCAACGTGATGACCGTAGTGACGGGCGTGAGCGGCAGCGGCAAGTCGTCGCTGGTGAGCAAGGTGCTCTACCCTGCCCTGAAGAAGCACTACGGCGGCATCGCCGAGCGCACGGGCGACTTCGGCAGCCTCCGCGGAAGCCTGCATTTGGTGCAAAACGTGGAGTACGTGGACCAGAACCCGCTCTCCAAATCATCGCGCTCTAACCCCGTCACCTACCTCAAGGCGTACGACGAGATACGACGGCTGTTTGCCGACCAGCAACTCAGCCGACAAATGGGCTTCACGCCCGCACACTTCTCGTTCAACACCCCCGGCGGGCGTTGTGAGGAGTGCCAAGGCGAAGGCACCATCACCATCGAGATGCAGTTTATGGCGGACATCACAATGGTCTGCGACCAGTGCCACGGCAAGCGTTTCAAACAGGATGTGCTGGACGTGCAATACCGCGGCAAGAATATCTACGACGTGCTGGAAATGACTGTCAATCAAGCCATTGATTTCTTCTCGGAAGATCCTGCCTGCAAGAAGATTGTCGCCCGCCTCAAGCCCCTGCAGGACGTCGGCATCGGCTATGTGAAACTCGGGCAACCTGGCAGCACCCTCTCCGGCGGCGAGAGCCAGCGCGTGAAGTTGGCATCGTTCCTCGCGCAGGAGAACGCCACCCCCACCCTTTTCATTTTCGACGAGCCCACCACAGGGCTTCACCGCCGTGATATTGACGTGCTGCTCAGCGCATTGAATGCCCTCATCAGTCGCGGACACACCGTACTCATCATCGAGCACAACCCGATGGTCATTCTCGCGGCAGACCACGTCATCGACCTCGGCAAGGAGGGCGGCGACGAAGGCGGACACATCGTGGCGGAAGGCACACCCGAACAAATCATGCAATGTCCTGACAGTTACACGGGGCAGGCACTATGCGAAATAACCAAAAACACATTCAAATAACGACATGAAACAGAGTAATTTACGTCTCAAGGAACTCAAAAGTTCCGACATCTTCGAGCACACCGCCTCCTTAGGCTACCTGCCGCGTTGGGCAGTGCTGTTGTTGGATTTAGCCTTGTGTGTTGCGGCATTCCTGCTGAGTTATATGCTCGGGAAGGGGCTGTTCACCTATTCGCAACCCACGGAAGTATTGCCTATATGGGGGCAGATGCTGGTGATGTTGGGTGTGCAAACCATTATGTTTTGGGTATTCCATACATATGCAGGCATCCTGCGCTATTCCACATTTATTGATGCCATCAAGGTACTGTTGTCCGTATTTTCAGCGACTATAGGGTACATCATTATCAACTATATTGTACTGGCAATCACGCATATACAACCTTTTTACACCACGGTTACCATCATCTACGCCTTCATTGCCAGCGTAGGGCTGTTCTGCCTGCGAATCAGCACAAAGACACTCTTTGAATACGTACGCGGCTATTCCAATCCCAAAGTGATGATTTATGGCATCCAGTCTGCCGGCGTTGCCATCGCCAAGATGCTCCGCAGTGCGGGCAACTCGCCCTACAAACCCGTCGGATTCATCTGCGATGCCGATGAAAACAGCAATTTCGACTTGGTGGGTATGCATATTCACCACCTCAACAACGACCTCATCAAGTACATGAAGGCGCACAACATCCAAAGTGTCATCGTCTCGCCCCTCAAGATGCGGTCCATCTCGCCATCGCGCGACCTCAACATCTTCTTGGACAACGACATACGTATCCTCACTACACCATATTTCACCGACTGGGAGAGCACGACTGACAACACGGAAAACCTCGCGGCGCGTATCGGGCGTATCAATTCCATACAGGTGGAGGACCTGCTGGAGCGCCCGACCATCAACATCAACACCGACAATGTTCGCCAAATCATCAGCGGCAAAATCGCCCTTGTCAGCGGAGCCGCAGGCAGTATCGGCAGCGAGTTGGTGCGCCAAATCACCAAGTACCAGCCCAAAGCCATCGTCCTTCTCGAGCAGGCGGAGTCGCCCCTCCACGACATCACCCTCGACCTCCGCAACGACTTCCCCGAGATACGTTTCATACCCCTCATCGGCGATGTCCGCAACCGTGAGCGCGTGGAGGAGGTCTTCCGCGATTTCCGCCCCGACGTGGTCTTCCACGCCGCCGCCTACAAGCACGTGCCCCTCATGGAGAGCCACCCCAACGAGGCGATTCAGGCCAACGTCATGGGCACGAAAAACATGGCGGACATGGCGGTCAAGTACGGCACAGAACGCTTTGTGATGATATCCACCGACAAGGCCGTCAACCCCACCAACATCATGGGCGCCAGCAAGCGTATCGCTGAAATCTACGTGCAGTCGCTGTTCAACAAACTGCACGCCACCAACCCCGGCACCACCAAGTTCATCACCACGCGCTTCGGCAACGTGCTCGGCAGCAACGGCTCCGTCATACCTTACTTCAAGAAGCAGATAGCCGCGGGCGGACCCGTCACGGTGACGCACCCCGACATCATCCGCTACTTCATGACCATCCCCGAAGCCTGCACCCTCGTCATGGAGGCGGCGACACTCGGCAACGGCGGTGAAATCTTTGTTTTCGACATGGGGCACCCCGTCAAAATCGCCGATTTGGCGAAGAACATGATACGTCTCGCGGGCTTCACCCCGGGCAAGGACATACAAATCACCTTCACGGGTCTGCGCCCGGGCGAGAAACTCTACGAGGAGTTGCTCAACCAGAAGGAGACCACCCTGCCCACCACCAACGAAAAGATCATGATTGCGCGCGTGCGCGAGTACGATTTCGATGCTATCAGTGCCGACATCAACCAACTGATAGCCATCTCCCACGAGGACAAAATCTTCACCACCGTGCGGCAGATGAAGCATATCGTGCCCGAATTTATCAGCAAGAACTCCGTTTACGAGCAGTTGGACGCCAATCCCAATGCCCCCGACCCGTTCTAAACGATACAGCCGACCCGCGATACACCCGCGACAAATCGTACATCGTAAATTAGTAAATCGTAAACAACTGAATGGTTAGCGTTGAGCATCTCAGCATAGAATTTTCGTCACGCCCCGTCTTGGACGACATCTCCTTCCTCATCAACCCGAAGGACCGCATCGCCCTTGTCGGCAAGAACGGCGCGGGCAAATCCACCCTTCTCAAACTCCTCGCAGGCATCGAGCACCCCACTTCGGGGCGTATCTCGCGCGATGCCGACCTCACCATCGGCTACCTGCCGCAGGTGATGATGCACATCGACGGGCGCACCCTCCGCGAGGACGTTATGCAGGTCTTCCACGACGAAGACCCGCAAGAGCAGGCGCGCCACATCGCCGAGATGGATCGCACCATCATCGGACTCGGCTTCGAGCGCAAGGATTTCGACCGCCCCTGCTCCGAGTTCTCCGGCGGCTGGCGCATGCGTATCGAACTCGCCAAGATTCTGCTGCAACACCCTGATTTACTGCTTCTTGACGAGCCAACCAACCACCTCGACATCGAGTCTATCCAGTGGCTGGAGGATTTCCTGCGCACCAACAACAGTGCCCTTGTCCTCGTCAGCCACGACCGCGCGTTCATCGACAACGTCACCACGCGCACCATCGAAATCACTCTCGGGCGCATCTACGACTACAACGTCAACTACAGCCATTTCCTCGAACTCCGCCGCGAGCGGCACGAGCAGCAGGTGCGCGCCTACCTCAACCAGCAGAAGATGATTCAGGAAACCGAAGAGTTCATCGAGCGTTTCCGCTACAAACCCACCAAGTCCGTGCAGGTGCAATCGCGCATCAAGCAACTCGAAAAACTCGAGCGTCTCGAGGTGGACCAGGAGGACACGTCCCGTCTGAATCTGCGATTTCCGCCTGCCCCGCGCAGTGGCGACTTCCCGCTCATCGTGGAGGATCTCCGCAAGGATTTCGGCACGCACACCGTCTTCTCCGGCGTCACGTTCACCATTCGCCGCGGCGAAAAAGTGGCTTTCGTCGGCAAGAACGGCGAGGGTAAGACCACCCTCGTGCGCTGTATCATGGGGCAACTCGACTACATGGGCACGCTCCGCCTCGGGCACAACGTCAAAATCGGCTATTTCGCGCAGAACCAAGCCGCGTTGCTCGACGGCGAACTCACCGTCTTCCAAACGATTGACAACGTGGCAGTTGGCGACATCCGCACGCGCATACGCGACATCTTAGGTGCCTTCATGTTTGGCGGCGAGGCGTCCGAGAAGAAGGTCAAGGTACTCTCCGGCGGCGAGCGCAGCCGGTTGGCGATGATTCGCCTGCTGCTGGAGCCGTGCAACCTCCTCATTCTCGACGAACCGACCAACCACCTCGATATGCAGTCCAAGGACGTCCTCAAGGCAGCCTTGCGCGATTTCAACGGCACCGTCATACTGGTCAGCCACGACCGCGACTTCCTCGACGGGCTGGTCAGCAAGGTCTATGAGTTCGGCGGCGGCAAGGTGCGCGAGCACCTCGGCGGCATCTACGACTTCCTCCGCGCCAAGAAAATCGACAATTTGCAGGAATTAGAAAAGAAGAGTCCCGCTCTGAACTCCCCCACTCTGAGGGGGGAAGGGGGAGTTGGCAGTGCCTCCTACGCCGCCCAAAAGGCTGCCTCTGCCGCCCGCCGCAAGCGCGAGAAGCAAATCGTGGACATCGAAGCCGCCATCGCCCGCCTCGAACAGGAGCAATCGGACATGGAAACCCTCCTTGCCGCCCCCGCCAACCAGACGCCCGACAACTTCCAGCGCTACGACCACATCAAGCACGAAATCGAACAGCGCATGTACGAATGGGAAATCCTCAGCGAAGACGCGTGATTTATGCAAACATTTATTAACGGATTTCGCCGCAACACCCTCGGGTCAAACAGCAGAGGATAAGCAAGGGATAAGCAAGGGATAAGCAGAGGATAGGCTACCGATAGACAACCGGTAAAACAACAATAATTTAACAAAACTTCACACTTTTGGCACCTTGCCGCAAGGCACCTGCCCACCAAGTATGAACGAGATAATTGACTACATCAAATCATTCCTGCTCTATGGCGACGCCACCGCCGCCGCGCAGGTCGGCTACACCGCGGACACCGCGCAGTGGAGCCGTTACCGTGTCGTCATCATGCCCTGCGGACACCTCGGCACCGACCTCGTCATGCCCGACTTCGCCCACCCCGAAGTGGAACGTATCGGCGACACTCTCGTCGTTCATACCGACCTGATTTACAACACGTTCTTCTTCGTTTCGCGTGCCGAAGAACTCCTCACCGCCGACCGTGACGAACACGGTCGCTTCACTGCCCGCAACTCCATACTTGGGCAGAACAACCGGCTCCTCATCCCTATCGTGGACGAGTACGCCCGATTCCTGATGAAACTGCTCGAACTGCCCCTGCCCGACGCAGGTTTCAGCCATATCTACCTCACCCACGACGTGGACACCATCGCGCATTTCCGCCACCTCCGCGGAGCCGTCGGGGGTATCCTCCGCGGGCAATACCAACAGGTGCGCACCGCCCTGCGCAGCCTCCACGGCGACCCCGCCTACACGTTCCCGTGGCTCATCAATCAGGACAGGCTGCTGCCCGACGCCACACGCATATATTTTATAAAGTACACGCGCGGGCGCGCGTACGACTACCCGCAGTACGACCTGCAAGGACGTGATTATCACCACGTTGCCAACCTGCTCCGTCACAGCGGCGCATTGCTGGGCTTGCACTCGTCCTACTACGGCGACTTGCCCTCTACGGACATGGATTCCGCGCTCGCCCCCGCAATCCCCGACTGGCGGTACCATCGCAGTCACTATCTCCGTTGCTCCATTGACCAAATGCAACGGCTTGCCGACGCGGGCATTACGGACGACTTCACCATGGGTTTCCCCGATGAGGTCGGTTTCCGTCTGCAGACCACCCGCCCCGTCCGCTTCATCAATCCCAAGACCATGACGCTCACTCCCCTTACCCTCCACCCCCTCACCGTCATGGACTGCACCCTCAGTGC
>CAKUUM010000046.1 GCA_934692905.1 uncultured Bacteroidales bacterium | reverse complement strand
CACGCTCGATAGGTCCGGCGACGAGTTGGGGAAAGAACGACAAGAATGCGGTAAAGGCAACGAGGTCGTGCGTGGGCTGTATCTGCCGGCGGTAAACGTCTATGGAATAGGACAGGGCTTGGAAGGTGTAGAAACTGATACCCACAGGCAGAACCAGGTGCAGGAGCAGGCTATCGGATTGGCAACCAAAGAGTTCGGCAAAGGAACGGACAAAGAAATCGTAGTACTTGTATGTGCCGAGGATGGCGAGATTGATGATGATATTGACGGTCATCACGGCTTTGCGGGTGCGCGGGGACCGGGCATGCTCTATGCCGATGCCGCTGAGGAACGAGCAGAGGGTGGTGAAAGCGATGAGGATAAGGAAACGCCAGTTCCACCAGCCATAGAAGATGTAACTGGCAACGACGATGAAGAGGTTTTGCAGGAACAGTTGGTGCTTGCAGCGTCGGAGCGCGTAGTCGAACACAAACCAATAGAGCAGGAAAACTATCGGAAGGAAAACGGCAAACTCGATGGAGTTGAAGAGCATACTTGGGGTTGCGCACCGCGGGTAGCGCATTGCGGGACGGCGGCACCAAACAGCCCCGATACATATAAAAAGCGTGGTACCTTACTCTGCTTATTCTCCGCATTGAGGTACCGGCAAGAACCTTCCAAGTAAGAATAAACAATAACGTCCACGCGGATATGCACGCGTATTCGCAGGAATACGAGAGTACATACCAATGGACGTTCATTGCCATCTTGCTCTGGACTTGACGAAAACTTGCCGGTTTCCAATGCGCCAAAACAAGCGTCAATAAACGCCTTTGTTAACAATATATGCGAAGGCTGTTGCGCCTTTGCGGCACAAAGGTACGGAATTTATGCGAAGTGAGCAAATGGAAAATAAAACATTAATTACCGTGTAATTATTCATTAATTTCGGACGGCGTTACTTGGCGGTGTTGTAGGGGGTAAGACCGGAAGAAAGAAAACAAAACATTAATTACCGTGTAACTAACCATTAATTTTCTCATTATCGGATATGAGAGATAGAAAGGGTATGGTGAGGTAGCAGATGTTGTCGTATGGTTAAAATATGCTAATCAGACAGGGTGCGTATCAGGTTTGTATGGGTTGCCTATCCCTTGTGCATCCCTTGCCTATCCCTTGCTGTTTGACACGAGAAAGAAATGAGGGGGACAGGGGAAATATGTGGGGATTATTTTAATCATTGTTAGTAAAAATAGGATATTGATATGGGGTGTGTCGGGTGGATTTGGCGGAGAGATAGGGATGGGGGTGCTGATATTTTGGGGCGGATTAGCGGAGAGTGAGGGTGCGACCGAGGTAGAGTAGCAGGAAACCGAGCACGAGGGTGGCGGCGAGGTAGGCGAGGGCAAGGAGCCAGTTGCCGCTGTCCATGAGGCGGAACGTGTCTGCCGAGAAAGTGGAGAATGTGGTGAAGGCGCCACAGACGCCTACCGTCAGGAACAGATACGCGGAGGTGCCGCCGAAATGCGCGTAACGTTCTGCGAGACCGAGCAGGAGACCCAGTAACAAGCAACCTAAACAATTGACTATCAGTGTGCCCCAAGGAAAAGCATTCGTGCACCCATGGGCGCAGAGCAGCCCGACAAGGTAGCGGAGAGCCGCGCCTACGGCTCCGCCAAGCATCACAAAAAGCAGTTTCAGTAACATAGGAATGAGGCGAATAAATACTCCATTAAAGTCCGTTAAAGAGCCATTAAAACATTGATACACATATAATTACCGTGTAATTAGCCATAAATTAGACTCATTGGCTGCGCCAATGATAACGACGCGAGACGCGTCGTCTCCCACACAAAACAAGGCAGCAGTGATAAAAACGGCTCAATTACATACCGAAAGCAGTGCTATCTGCCCATGGGAGGATAGCACTGCTTTCGATAGGAAATTATTGTAACTCAACGAGTTGCCCGTTCTGGAACTCGATGCGGCGTCCGGGGTAGCGTTCAGGCCATTGCAGGTTGTGCGTGGACATGATGACCGTCATTCCCGCGCGGCTGATGCTGTAGAGCAGTTCGATGATACCCTGTCCCGTTTCGGGGTCGAGGTTGCCCGTGGGCTCATCGGCGAGGATTATCTCCGGCGAATTGAGCAAGGCGCGGGCGATGACCACACGCTGCTGCTCGCCACCCGAGAGTTGGTAGGGCATCTTGTAGGCTTTTTCCGCCATACCCACCTGCTCGAGGACATCGTGTATGTTGCTGCGCATCAACTGTTTATCCTTCCAACCCGTGGCTTTGAGCACGAACATCAGGTTCTCCTCCACGTTGCGGTCCACGAGGAGTTGGAAGTCCTGAAAGACCACGCCCACTTTGCGGCGGAGGTACGGCACCTGTTTGCGCTTAATGGTCAGCAGGTCGTAGCCGAGGACATTGGCTTCCGCGCCCTGCACGGGCAGTTCGGCGTAGAACGTCTTCATGAGGCTGGACTTGCCGCTGCCCACGCGCCCGAGCAGATACACCATCTCGCCCGACTGAATGTCAAGGTTCACATCGCGCAAGACAATCTGCTCCTCTTGGCACACCTCTATATCCTGATAATGAATCAGTTGGCTCATTCAGCGTCCATTTGGTTGATTTTCTTCTCGAGGTCGGCGAGTTGCTCTTTGAGGGTGTCGATTTTCTTCTGCATATCGTCCACCAAACGATTGGCTGACTTGGACTTACCCGTAAAGAAGAGGATGTTGTTCTCGGCGGTTTTTATCTCCTGCTGCATGTTTTCGTACATGCGGATGAGTTTCTGACGGTCGCTCATGTCGCCGATTTTCTTCGTCCAACGCTCCTTGGCTTCGGCGCGCTTCTGCTGGTAAGCCTCACGCTGCCCCTTGGTGGCTTCGCGTTTTGCCTCGAAGAACCCGTCGCAAGCGGCTGTGAACTTCTTCCAGAGGTCGTCGGAGTACTTGCGGGCAACGGGCCCAATGGCTTTCCACTGCTTCTGCAGTTCGATGAGTTTGTCGGTGGTCTCGCGCCAGTCGGTGCTGTCTTTCAGCGCCTCGGCAGCCGCGATGAGGTCGCGTTTCGCCTTGAGGTTGCTGCTGAACTCGTCGCGCATACCTTTATAATAGCCCGTTTTGGCTTTGAAGAACGCGTCGCAGAGTTGGCGGTACTCCTCGTAGATGGCCTGGTTCTGCTTCTTGGGCGCGAAGCCGACGGTGCGCCACTCTTGCTGCACTGCCTGCACTTTTTCGGTCGCCTCGTCCCATTGCTTGTTCGACTTAAGTTTCTCAATATCAACCTCTTTCAGGCGCGCGATAAGGGCTTGCTTCTTCTCGAGGTTCTCGTCCTCCTTGGCATGCAATTCGTCGAAATACGCCTGATGCTTCTTGTTGATGGCGCTGCTCGCCTGCTTGAAACGGTTCCAGAGTTCCTCACGCTGCTCGCGCGCCACGGGACCAATCTCCGCCCACTCCTCGTGCAGTTGCTGCAGGGCGCGGCTTGCCTCCACAATGTTGGGGTTGTTCTGCAACTTCTCCGCAGCCTCGCAGAGCAGGGTCTTCATCTCGAGGTTCTTCTTGAAATCGAGGTCGCGCAGTTCAATGTTTATCTTCACGAGGTCATAGAAACGTTCCTGGTACTGCTGGTAGTTCTTCCAGATGTCTTGCGCCTTGGGTGCGGGCACGGGACCGATGGTCTTCCACTCCGCCTGCAGGTCGCGCATCTTCTTCAGGTTGTCCATCACATCAGCGGTCTCGGACTCTGCCATCGCCTTCATCTGTTCGAGGATATTCTCCTTGCGAAGCAGGTTTTGCGCCTGTTCTTCCTCAATTTTCTTCTGAAGTTCGGCGCGTTTTTGCTTGTACGAGTTCAACAATTCGCGGAACTCCTGCTCCACCTCGTCCACCGCAGGTTGCCAGTTCTCCAGCGTCTCGCCCGCCTCTGCAGCAGCCTCTTCAGCCGCCTTTTTCAGGGCTTCCTGCTCTTGGTGATACTGGCGGTAGAACTGATTTTTCAGTTGTTCCACTTGCTCTTTTACCTCTGCCACATCTTTCTGCAGCAGTTCCTTTAGTTCGTCCACGAACTGTTGTTTCTCGTTTGCCATAACATTTAGATTTGCGCCCTGTTGGGCGGGGTTCAATTAAAAGTGCCGCAAAGGTAGTGAAAGATTTGCTAATTTGCAAATAAATATGTAATTTTGTGCCCGATTTTACAGACTTATGGCAGATACACAAGACAATTGGACGACCGTCATTCGCCCCAAAGATAAACTCCTGTCCGTGGATTTCGCGGAGATTTGGCGCTATCGCGACCTGCTGATGCTCTTCGTCAAGCGCAACATCATCACCCAGTACAAGCAGACCATCCTTGGCCCGCTCTGGTATCTCATCCAGCCGCTCATGACCACCGTGATGTACATGGTTGTCTTCGGCGGCATCGCCAAGATTTCCACCGACGGACTGCCGCAGCCGCTGTTCTACCTCGCGGGCATCTGTTTCTGGCAGTATTTCGCCGACTGCCTCACCAAGACCTCCAACACCTTCGTCAACAACGCGGGCATCTTCGGCAAGGTCTATTTCCCGCGTCTCATCACGCCCCTCAGCGATGTCGTCAGCAACCTTGTGCGGTTTGGTATCCAGTTCGGGCTATTCCTCTGTGTATATGCGTATTACGCCATTTTCACGGATGTACAAATCCACCCGAACTGGTACGCGCTGATGGTGCCAGTCTTGGTGGTGATGCTTGCCGGCCTGGCGCTCGGCTTTGGTATTCTGTTTTCCAGTATGACCACCAAGTACCGCGACCTGCAACTGCTGCTCAGTTTCTTCGTCAGCCTGTGGATGTACGCCACGCCGGTCATCTATCCGCTGTCCACCATCACCAATCCCAAACTGCTGTTAGTCATGCAGTTGAATCCGCTCACGGGCATTGTCGAGTTCTTCAAATACGGCATGCTCGGCGTCGGTTGCCACGACTGGTGGATGCTCGGATACAGTTTCGCGTTCATGGTCGTCCTGATCGGCGTCGGCATCATCGTGTTTAATAAGGTGCAACGCTCCTTTATGGACACAGTATAAAAAGCGTAAAATATCGCGGGCCTGTCGCGGGCCTGTCGCGGGTCGTTAGTGCCGACCACACACCTTATATATATTAAAGAGTAGTACCCCATGCAAAAAGTGCGTTTTTTTAAGATTCTGCCTTTCGTACATTCCTCTGATAAGGTCGAAAACCGTTCGCACTTTTTCCGAGAGGTTTCCGAGACCTTTCCCTGATGTTAGCGGGATATTATCCTGTTTCCTCACCCGTCTTAAAAGTGTCATTTCTTAAGATTGCCCTTAAATCCATACCCTACCTTCCCTATATCACCTTGATGAAAATTAATGGATAATTACATGGTAAATATATATTCATAAATCTGTTACTTATATGTTACTCCACCCCAACTGCAAAATAAACCTCGGACTTCGTGTCGTCCGCAAGCGCCCGGACGGTTACCATGACCTGGAAACCATCTTCTATCCCGTCTATGGTCTCCACGATGACTTGGAGATAATCCCGTCCGATGAGTTCCTTTTCGAGCAGGAGGGGATAGCGGTTGACTGCGACATGACTGACAATCTGATAGTTAAGTGCTATCGTTTGATGCAGTCGCACTTCCCGCAAGTCTCCAATGTGCATATCCGTTTCCGCAAGAATATCCCCTTTGGCGCAGGCTTGGGTGGAGGCAGTAGTGACGCTGCCCATACCGCATTGGCACTCAATGAGTTGTTCCGCCTCGGCTTGACCAAACCCCAACTCGCCGCTCTCGTCCGTCCGTTGGGCGCGGACTGTCCCTTTTTCATCTACAATACCCCCTGTTACGCTGAAGGCATTGGCGATATACTCACACCTATCCAATTGCCACTCAACGGCTTACGCATTGTTCTTATCAAGCCTGACATTGCCGTCAGCACCCGCGAAGCCTATTCCGGCATCACCCTCCACCCCGAAGCCGGCGGCGAGATTGCGCAGGCGCTACGGGATAAACTGGATTTGGAGAGCCTGTTCCCCCTGTTAATCAACGACTTCGAGCAGACCATTTTCCCACTCCACCCCACCCTGCAAGAGATTAAAACGCGCCTCTACGACGCCGGTGCGGCATATGCCGCCATGTCAGGTTCGGGCAGTACGATATTCGGGTTATTCCCCACAAATGCTGCCATTCAAGCAAGCGATTACTCCCGATACGGACAGACGTTCCTGTACTAAGTCAGATATGCCTAAAAAAAGTAGCCCAACGATGTTCCGTCAGGCTACTTTTTTCATGTATCTGTCTGTTTTACAGCGTCTCCAACACGCGGCAGAGCCATTGGTAGCAACGGCCTGTGGAGGAGATACTGAGACGTTCTTGCGGGGAGTGGACGCCGTACATCTGCGGCCCGATGGAGACCATGTCCAAGTACGGGTACTTCTCCAAGAACAGACCGCACTCCAATCCTGCGTGGATAGCCAACACCTGCGGCTCCTTGTGGAAGAGGTCGGTGTAAGCGCGGCGCGTCACTTCCACTAAGGGCGATTGCGGATTAGGGTTCCAACCCGGGTAGCCGTCGCCATGTGTCACCTCGTCGCATGCCAACGCCAGAGCGCACTCCACCATCTGTTTGAGGTCGTGCTTCTTACTCTCCACCGATGAACGTTGGCTCGTATTCACCTCAATATAAGCACCTTGCGCGTCCTCACGCATCTTCACGCTGGCGAGGTTGGTGCTGGTCTCCACGAGTCCGGGCATGGTTTTCGACATCGCTGTCATACCATGCGGGCAAGCGTAGAGTGCTTGAATGAGGCGTTTGGCTTTGTCCTGCGGAATCACCTGCGCAGGTATGTCTGCGGATTCGAGACTGAGGCGCATGTCTTTCTCTACATCGCCAATCTCGCTTTCGATTTTAGCCGTATAGTGGTTGAACAGGATACGCAAGTCTTCCTTGTAACTCATTGGTACGCAAATGGTTGCCTCTGCTTCGCGCGCAATGGCGTTGCGCAGGTTGCCGCCTTGAATAGCCGCCAGTTGCATGTCGGTGTGCGTTATGACTTCGTAGAGGAAACGCACCAGAATCTTGTTGGCATTGCCGCGCCCCTTGTTGATGTCGTCGCCCGAGTGACCGCCCATCAGCCCGCTCACGCGCACCTTGGCGGCAAACAGCCCGTTGCCGTTCAGCGTCTCTGGCGTGTAGTGCATCTTCGCCAGCGTGTCGATGCCGCCTGCGCAACCGATGAACACCTGCCCGTCGTCCTCGGAGTCGAGGTTGATGAGTTGGCGACCCTGCAGGCAGCCGTCTTTCAGGCGGTTGGCACCTGTGAGCCCTGTCTCTTCGTCCACCGTGAACAGGCACTCCAATGCGGGGTGCTTCAGCGTGTCGGACGTGATGGCAGCCAATGCCATTGCCACGCCGATGCCGTCGTCGCCGCCGAGGGTGGTGCCGTGCGCTTTCACCCAGTCTTCGTCCACGTAGGTGTCAATGGGGTCGTTGTCAAAGTCGTGCTGCACGTCGCCGTCTTTCTCGCACACCATGTCCATGTGGGCTTGCAGGATGACACCGGGCTTGCCCTCGTAGCCTGCCGTGGCGGGCTTGCGCATGATGACGTTGCCAGCCTCGTCCATCTGGTGCTCAAGGTTGTGGGCTGCGGCGAAGTCCATCAGCCACTTGCCAATCTTCTCCTCCTTCTTCGAGGGGCGTGGCACGCGGGTTATCTCGTGGAAAATCGAGAATACCTCTTTGGGTTCTAAATCGTTGATATTCATATTATTCATGGTTTATTTCTGCACTGATTATTCTCAAATAGCCTTCGGGGAACGCAATGCGGTTGGGACCTGTCGGCTCGCCGTAGGGGTTGCGCTTGAACTGTCCGTTCTCCTCTTTGCGCTGCTGACCGTCCAAGTACTTGGTCAGCAGGTAGATACCGAGGTCTTTCCATGCTGCGGTGGACTCCTGTGCCTGCGCACACGAGTATTTGGTAAGGAACGCGCGCGCGTCGGCATCGCTCATTGTTGCCACTTCGGCGTCAATGGCAGGCACTTGTGTGTTGAATTTCTCCTCCCAAGCCTGCTGAACCACCTTGATATCGGGCACCATTGCCGATGATTTGGTGTATGCCCAGTTGGCTACCATGTTGTATATCCACCATGCCGAAGTGGGCGAATAGGTGTAGAGGTCGCCGTTGCCTTCGCGGAAGCACTCGGGCACCTCATTGATGCGGCAATACATTGGTACATAGAGGTTTGTGGCTGCATCGTCCACGCCGAACCAGAAGATTCCGCCCGCCTTGGCACTCTCGTAACCGCGCATCTGAGCCACAAACGACCATGCCGTCTGCTGTGTAGCCGTCGGACGCTCGTACCAGTATTTCACCGAGTCCAACTCGAATGCCAATCCGCCGTAGCGCAACTTGCTGTTCCACGGACCGGCGTCGGTGCCTTGCGTGATGTCGAGCGGCGTGCCCTCATACTGGTCGCGCATGCACTCTTTCATCTCCTGCACGCTCACCTTGTGGTTCGGTTTGATATACAGCGGCATACGTGTGCCGGCATCTTTGCCGCCGGTCTCGAGGAACGTCTTGCCGGACGCGAAGTCGAAGTATTGGTCCATGTCGTCTGAGAAGTGACGGAAGAACGACCACACGCGTGCCTCGCACACGAACAAACCCGAGAAATCATAGGGGTTGTATGCCTCTTGGAAGTTGAAATCCTTGTCTTTGCCCTCGAAATAGCCCATCTCGCGTGCGAACTTCACCACATCTTTGCTCCACATCCAGTTGGTTTTGTCTTTGAAGTTGATGGTGGTGATGCGAGCCTGGTTGGCGTGTGCGGCAATGCAGTCGTCCGGAATACGGGTTGCCACCCACACGGCACCTTTCTTGCCCGGACCTTTGCCAATCAAATCCATAATCCAAATCTCGTTGGGGTCGCCTATGGAGAACGACTCGCCGCCCGATGCGTAGCCGTATTCAGCCACTAACGACGTCATGCACGCAATCGCCTCGCGGGCAGTCTTGCAACGCTCCAACGTGATGTAAATCAGGCTTCCGTAATCAATGCCCACGGTGTCTGCCAACTCTGCGCGACCGCCCCATGTGGTCTCGCCGATGGTCAGTTGGTGTTCATTCATATTGCCCACCACCGAATAGGTGTGACGCACTTGCGGGATACTGCCCAACGGGCGACCCGAATCCCAGTCGCGCACCTCGCGCATCGCACCCTCGGGATAGTCTGCCGCGGGGCTGAAATGAAGAAATCCGTACAACGAATAACTGTCGGCTGCATACGAAATCATCGTGCTACCGTCCGCCGAAGCGTCCTTGCCGACCAAGAAGTTGGTGCAAGCCATACCTGCCACCCAAGCACTGCATAGTGCCGCCACTAACAATGTCTTTTTCATTATGTATCAATTATTTAAGTATTTACTTTATATCTTGCGCTGATATTTGTCTTGAGCAGATGGCTGTGCGGCACGAGGGAGCAATGTGGGGCATTGTGACCGAGTGCCAAGCAGCCAGGTGCCAAGAAAAATTCAGCGAACATCCATTCTGCCATCGATTTGGGCTGACACCCTCCCCTCTTGTTCAATATATTCTATATATAGGTCACGTATCTTCTCTTCCGACCGCCATATCTCCGCATACCGCGCCAACGGCTCCATATGGTCGTTTCCTTGGCTCAGGTAATCGCTGGTAGCCACTGTGTAGCAGGCACTTGGCTCTATTTCCTTGCCGTTGATGGTCGCCTCTGTCAGCCTGCCGTCGCGGGCTTTCATACGCAACCCCGACACACCTTCGCCGCCCAGTCGCGCGAAAATCTGACACAGGTTCAGCACCTCCTCACCGCTCATCGTCAGCACCACCAACTCGTTGTCAAAGGGCATCAACTCAAATACATCCTTGAACGTGATGTCGCCTTTCGCCCACTCGCAGCGCATGCCGCCGATATTTGTCACTGCCATATCCACCTCGCCCGCATACCGCTGACGTGCCATTGCCAACAATGCATCGCACGCCCAGTTCAGCATCGTGCATTCGGGGCGGCTCACTGTCAATGCCTCAGGCGCATAGCCTATCGGCACCCGCAGTTCTGCCTCCAATTGGGCTTTGATGGGTGCCAAGTAAGCGATATAACTGCTGTCTTGAATCGCGTCTAACGTACTGTCTATCAGCACTATCTCACTCTTGCTTTCCTCTACGTGCATTGGCGTTTTCCGTGTTGCGCGCCCCACCAATATCCCCGCTATCAGTCCTACTGCCACACATATCGTCAATATGCTGGTGGGCAACAACGCATTGCTGCCGCCTTTGCACACCTTCTTATTAGTATCTTCTTTCATACATTGTATTTTCAAACAATTCCGCGACAAAGGTACAAAAAAACTTTGAGAATTGCAACACCACACGTCACACCCTCACCAGACAGACATTCATTCCACCTTGTGCGACAGCACTTCGTCCAACTCCTGCATTTTCAGCCAATGGTAGAACTCCTTGTCCATGCGGATGGGGTGGGCATTGAATGAGATGATGTTCTGCCGCGTGCCATCGTGTACCTGCAGTCGGAGCGGGGTAGTGCCCTCGTGCGACTCACAATAGGTGGCGAGGTCGTCCACAAAATCAGACTGTATCTTCTCGATGGGAATGTTGAATGTAATTTGCTTGAGCCGCTTTTGTGCGGCGTCCATCACATCCACCTGCTGCACGGCAAACTCGTATTCCGCCTTATCCGCCTCCTTGGGCTGGAACCAACGTTGCCCTTTGCCCCGCTGCTGAATGGTGCAGGTAAGGAAGGCATAGACGTTGGGTTTGAGGATAGGGTCGCCCTGCTGATAAGCACTGCCGAAGAGCACAAACTCGTGGCTGCCCGTGTAGTCCTCGATGGTGTAGCGTCCATAAGGGTTGCCCTTTTGCGAGGTGCGGGTTTCCGCCGACACCACAATACCGCCGAAGAGCATAGGTTGGTCTTCATGCTGGCGTATCCACTCGGCAGGTGTTACCTTTTCTTCGTCTTCGGATTCCTCTTCATCACTATTCGCCATGGCTGCCATAGCGGCATTGCGTGCCTCGGGTGTGCGCCAACCCTCGAAACGGGTGAGTTCGGCAGCAGTAACATTGCAAATGTCCGTCACCTCAAATTCCCATTCGTCCAACGGGTGGGCGGAGAGAAAAATGCCTATCAGGGTCTTCTCTTTGTTCAGCCTTTCTATCGTGCTCCAACGCGGTACCTGCGGCATCTCGGGACGTTGTATCTCGACACCAAAGTCGCCTCCGAGGTCGCCAAAGAGGGAGTTTTGCTGCTGTTGCTTGTCTTGTTGGAACATGTTTCCGTAGCGCATCAGCGATTCCAACACCACTTCGCCTTTGCTGTTCATGCCGAAGAACTGCTCGCGGTACGTGCCGTCAAAGCAATCAAATGCCCCTGCCAATGCAAGACTCTCCATGGTCTTACGGTTGCAAGCAGACAGACTGACCCGCTCCAGAAAATCGAAGATGTCCTTGTATTTGCCGTTCTTGTTGCGCTCGTTGATAATCGCCTCCACGGCACCTTCGCCCACACCTTTGATACCGCCCAAACCGAAACGGATGTCGCCTTTTCTGTTGACGGTGAATGTCAGTTCCGACTCGTTGACATCGGGTTCCAGCACCTGTATCTTCATCGCCTTGCACTCGTCCATGAACTTTGTCACCTCCTTGATGTCGTCCTTCGAGACGGTCAGGTTGGCAGCCATAAACTCGGCAGGGTAGTGCGCCTTGAGGTAAGCGGTCTGGTACGCCACCCACGAGTAGCATGCGGCGTGCGACTTGTTGAAAGCGTATGAGGCGAACTTCTCCCAGTCTTTCCAGATTTTGTCGAGTACCGTCTCGTCGTGTCCGTTGGCTTTACCGCCCGCCATAAACTTGCCCTTCAGTTCCTGCAGAATCGCCATCTGCTTCTTACCCATCGCCTTACGCAGTTTGTCGCTCTCGCCGCGGGTGAAGTTCGCCAGCAGTCGCGAGAGGAGCATCACCTGCTCCTGATAGACCGTAACGCCGTAGGTGTCCTTGAGGTACTTCTCCATAATGGGGATGTCGTACGTCACGGGTTCGAGTCCCTGCTTGCGGCGGATAAACTGCGGGATGTAGTCCATAGGTCCCGGGCGGTAGAGGGCGTTCATGGCGATGATGTCGCCTATGACGGTCGGTTTGAGTTCCTTCATGTACTTGCGCATGCCCGACGACTCAAACTGAAACACGCCTATCGTGCGTCCCTCTTGAAACAGTTTGTAAGTCTCGGCATCGTCAATAGGAATATGGTCGATGTCAATGTCGATGCCGCGCGCTTTCTTGATGTTTTTGAGACACTCCTTAATAATAGTAAGCGTGATGAGTCCGAGGAAGTCCATCTTTATAAGTCCCACGCTTTCTATCACGTGTCCGTCGTATTCCGTTACCAGCACGCGGCGTTTGGTGTCCTTGTCCTCCACGCTCGACAGCGGGGCGAACTTCGTCAGGTCGTCCGCACCGATGATGACACCGCAAGCGTGAATACCCACTTGGCGGATGGTGTCCTCCAATTGCAGCGCATAGTTGAGCATACTCCGTATCTCGGGTTCGCCCTGCTCGTACTCGCGCTTCAGTTCGTCCACATACTTGTAGCAGTTTTTCAGGTTCACCTTGGGCGACTTGCCTTTCTCGTCCTTGATATTGTCGGGGAAACCGCGGTCGGGGATATACGATTTCAGTTCGTTCACTTTCTGGAGCGGCACGCGCTGCACGCGCCCCACATCGGAGATAGCCGACTTGGTCGCCATCTTGCCGTAGGTGATGATATGCGCCACGTGCGTCTCGCCGTATTTCTTGCTCACCCAGTCCAGCACCTTGCCGCGCCCCGCATCATCGAAGTCGGTATCAATATCGGGCAGCGAGATACGGTCGGGGTTGAGGAAACGCTCGAACAGAAGGTCGTATTTCAACGGGTCGAGGTCAGTGATATGCAGGCAGTAGGCAACTACCGAACCCGCAGCCGAACCACGTCCCGGACCCACGCTTACGCCCAGTTCCTCTCGCGCACCGCGGATAAAGTCCATCACGATAAGGAAGTAACCTGGGAAGCCCATTGTCTTCATCACGTGCAACTCAAACAGGATTCGGTTCACCACCTCGCGCTGCCGCTCGTCCAATGCCGCAGCATCCCAATAATGATAGTCAAGTCCTTTGGTGTTTTCCAAAAACGGTTCCAACTCGGGGTAACGCTTCTTTGCGCCGTTCCATGTGAGGAAACTCAGGTATTCCGCCTCAAACTTGATACGGTACATACGGTCGTACCCGCCGAGGTTCTTGAAGCGCTTCTGTGCGTCTTTCTCGCTGAGCGGGTTCTGCCCGTGCTCGTCGGTCATAAACTCCTGCCACAGGTCTTGCTCGGTGTATTTCCGCCGTATCTCGTCTTCCGTGCCGAAGTCTTTCGGAATGTCGAACAGCGGCATAATCGGTCCGTGGTCGATGTCGTAAATCTCCACCTTGTCCACTATCTCCTGCGTGTTCGCCAACGCCTC
>CAKUUM010000045.1 GCA_934692905.1 uncultured Bacteroidales bacterium | reverse complement strand
AGAGAAATCGAATATCTCAAGACTCCTTTGTTTTTTGTGTATGACTACCACTCCTGCCTGGATATATTTCCCGTTTGACTTCCTTTCTGCATATATTTGTATATAGCCGCAAATTCCATGTCTTAAAATTATATCAAACTGACGTTTATTATAATTCTCATGAACTAACCATGAAGTCACTCCTATAGAACAAATCCTCGGGCAACAGAACTTTGGTATTTTGTGCAAGTGAGCGAAGGCGGGGAATTTTTGGTATCTGATACATTTTACGTCTAATATACATCAGACCCGCGATAGACTCACGATAAACCCGCGAAATGTGTGCTATCCTAAAACTAACATATAACTATCCTATAATGTTTAAGGGGGGTGGGGAATGGAGGAAAATTGACGAGGAATGATGGGAAAAGTGACAGGGAACCACAGGGTAAAGTCAGGGAAAGGTCAGGGAGGTGGCATTGGAATAACGTTGTGTGTGGGAGGAATGGAAGAAAATTGACGAGGAATGATGGGGGAAGGTGATGAGGAAATGCCAGGAAAGTGCGGGGAACCCACAGGGTAAAGTCAGGGAAAGGTCGGGGAGGTGTCATTGAATAACGTTGTGTGTGGGAGGAATGGCGGAAAATTGACGGGGAAAATGATGGGGGAAATTGATGAGGAAATGATGGGAAAAGTGACGGAGAGCCGCAGGGTAAGGTCAGGGAAAGGTCCGGGAGGTGCCATTGAATAACACATGTGTGAGATATGTGAAAAGAATATTAGAAGACATGTGAGAAGAATATTGGAAGATATGTGAGAAGATATTGGGAGATATTGGAGAATAATAGATTGTGAGATACGTGGCAATACAGGAAACCGTGAGGCGTAAAGTGGAAAAAGAACATAACATTTGTAGTTGTTGCTTTTTTTTTGTAACTTTGCGGACTAAATAAACAGATTGTAACAGGTGGTAAAAAGAAATGATATGAAACGGTATATTGTATTTTGCATTGTCGCCGTGTTGTCATGGCAGGGAGTGTGGTCGGCCAATAAGCAGCAGACTCTGGTTATGGTAGGCGACGGCACGATGGCAAATGCAGCAGTAGAATCGAGTGTTCGTGGTTGGGGGCAGTTGTTCCCGACGTATCTGGCGGATATGGATGTGGTGAATTTGGCGCAACCGGGTATGAGCGTGCGCCATTTGACGGCAGAGCCGGGGGCGTTGGACTCGTTGCTGATGCCGTTTGGCAAGAAAGATGTGCTGCTGATTCAATTCGGGCAGAACGACTTGCGCGAGACCAACTACCAGCAATACAGCCCCGTGGACGTATTTATCCAGCGCCTGTCGGTGGTGATTACGGCGGCGCAGGAGAAGAAAATGTATGTGATTCTGTGTACTCCGTTGGCGGTACCTTTCTATATGGACGGGCAGTTGATAGACCGCTTGGGCGCTTACCCGCAGGCTATCCGCCGTTTGGCAGAGCAAAAACAACTGCCGTTGGTGGATATGGAGGCGGTGACCAAAGCGTGGCTGACGGAGACAGGGGAGGACGGTGCCAAGGCGTACTATGTGGATTGGGACACGAACCCTGCTTCTGTGGGGGAGTATCTGCTCAACGAGAAGGGTGCCCAGGTGGTGAGCCGGATGGCGGAAGAACAATTGAAAGGACTGAATCTGAAATACTTGAATAAAGTTTTGAAATGATATTTTCCCTTGTGGATTATTGTCTGTTGGGCGCATTGGTAGTTGTGTTAGGCTACCAATTGTATTTTTGTCTGCGTTACCTATGCGGGGTGAACCGCTGGCAGCGTGCTCACAGGAAACGACGCGGGGTGGGGTGCCAAGGTGAAGAATGTGAAACGGAGAGTAGGGCTGAGGATTGTCCGGGGGTGAGTGTGATTGTGTGCGCGCGGAATGAGGAGGAGAACCTGCAGGACTATTTGCAGACGTTGCTGGCACAAGACTATCCGAAGTTCGAGGTGATAGTGGTGAATGACGGGAGTGAGGACAAGACACAGGAGGTGCTGGAGCGTTATGCTTTGGTTAGCAGTAACTTATACGTTACCTTCGTGCCGCGCAACGCGCACGTGATTAGTACAAAGAAGTTGGCATTGACCATTGGTGCAAAGGCGGCGCACTATGATTATCTGCTGCTGACGGACGCGGATTGCCGCCCCGAATCACGGCAATGGATACGTGAGATGGTGAAAGGTTTTGCGCCTCGGAAAGGGCATGAGACGGAGATAGTGTTGGGGTATGGTGCTTATTTTGAGGAAGATACGCTGCTGAACAGCCTGCTGAACTACGACACCTTATTTAACGGAATGCAGTATTTAGGTATGGCGGCTGCAGGGCATCCGTATATGGGTGTGGGGCGGAACCTGGCATACCGGCGTGCGACATTCTTTGAACATAGCGGTTTCCGCGGGCTGTTGGCGGAACGGGCAGGCGATGACGACCTGTTTGTGAACAAGATAGCCACAAGGCACAATACGAGTATTGTCTGCTCGCGCGAGAGCCTGACATGGTCGGTGCCGAAACATACGTGGCAGGAATGGTTGCACCAGAAGCGCAGACACTTGTCGGTGTCGCCGAACTACAAGGCGGGCAGCAAGTGGCGGTTGGTGATGGAGCCGATGAGCCGCGGGCTGCTGTACGGGCTGCTGATAGCGGTGTTCGTGTGCGGTGGCGGAGTGGCGTGCTGCATTGCTTACGGGCTGTGGCTGCTGCGTGTGCTGGGGCAGATGGTGGTGATGAATGTGGGTGCGCACCGGTTGGGGCTGCGGTTTCAGGGGATAGAGATAGTGGTGTGGGATGTGCTGTTGCCGCTGCTGACCTTATATATATTGGCAACGCAGCCGCTGTACAAGCGCAGAGCGTTGTACTGGTAGGACGTAACATTAATTCTAAATACTTAATTAGCAAAAGATTATGGAAGAGCAAAAGATTAACATCAATCTGACGCCAGAGATGGCAAACGGCAAGTACGTGAATTTGGCGATTATTGCGCACTCTCCATCGGAGTTCGTAGTGGATTTCGTGTGCATGATGCCCGGTCAGAAAGAGGCAAGCGTGCAATCGCGCGTGGTGATGACCCCCGAGAATGCGAAGAAACTGCTGTTTGCGCTGCAAGAGAACGTAAGTAAATACGAGAAACAATTCGGCACCATCAAGTTGAACGGGACACCTGCCCCTGGCAGCACCATCCCCATGTCATTCGGAGGAGGACAAGCATGAAAAGGTATTTCCCTGCAAGCCAGTTGATTATCAACGATGACGGTAGTGCATTTCACCTGCATCTCCGTCCTGAGTTTTTGGCAGACAAGGTGATATTGGTCGGCGACCAAGACAGAGTGAATATGGTGGCTTCGTTCTTCGACGAAGGCAGTATAGAGTGCAATGTACAAAGCCGTGAGTTTCATACTATTACGGGTAAGTATAAGGGAAAACGTATCTCGTGTGTCTCAACGGGTATCGGTACCGACAACTGCGATATTGTGCTGAACGAGTTGGACGCGCTGGCGAACGTTGATTTCGAGACGCGCACCGAGAAAGAGCAACATAGGCAGTTGGAGATTATCCGTATCGGTACGTGCGGCGGTATGCAAGAGGATATTCCGCTGGGCACGTTCCTGGTGAGCCAGAAGTCGATTGGTTTCGACGGTGTGCTGGCGTTCTATGAGGGGCGCGACCGTATTGCCGACTTAGGCTTCGAGAAGGCGTTGGTGGACTATATCCACTATCCCGAGAAGGCTGCGCGTCCGTACGTGGTGGCTGCCAATCCCGAGTTGGTGGACCGCATTGCAAAAGACGATATGATGCGCGGTTGCACGATTGCCGCTAACGGTTTCTATGGTCCGCAAGGGCGTGTGTTGCGCTGTAACATTGCGGTGCCTAATATCAATGAGCGCATCACCGACTTCCGCTATGAGGGGCAACGTATCACCAATTACGAGATGGAGGGCAGTGCCATTGCGGGCTTGAGCCTGCTAATGGGACACAAAGCCATGACGGTGTGCTGTGTGATTGCACAGCGCAAAGCGGAGGCTGCCAACACGGACTACAAACCGCGTATCAAGGAGTTGGTGCAGACGGTTTTGGAACGCTACTAATCAATCACAATCTAATAATCAATGAAAAAAAACATCATTATCCTGTGTGCAGCCCTTGCGGTGCTGAGCGGCTGCCAGAAGAAAGAACAACAAGCAGAATTTAACTATTCCGTGGACAAGTTTTACGATTTGGAAATCCTGCGCTACCAAGTGCCTGATTTCGACTCGCTGAGCCTGCAGCAGAAGACGTTGGTGTATTACCTGACCGAGGCTGCGCTGCAAGGACGCGACATTCTCTTTGACCAAAACTGCCGCTACAACCTGCGTATCCGTCGTGCCTTGGAGGCTCTGTACACCGGTTATCAGGGTGACAAGAACGGCGAGGACTACAAACTGCTGGAGAAATACCTGAAACGTGTGTGGTTCTCGAACGGTATTCACCACCATTATTCGGAGGACAAGTTCCTGCCCGAATTTACCGAGGAGTGGTTCCGCAAGGCATGCGCCGATGCGGGTGTGAAGTATGATGAGGAGATTATCCCCGTGATGTTCGACCCGACCGTGATGCCCAAACGCACCAACCAAGCCGCAGGGCAGGATTTGGTGCTGACATCGGCAGGCAACTACTACGAAGGCGTGACGCAAGCAGAGGCTGAGGCTTACTATGTTGCACACAAAGACAACTCGCCCGAGCCGCTGTGGATTGGCTTGAACAGCAAGTTGGTGAAGGAAGACGGTGTGGTGAAAGAGCGGGTATACAAGGTAGGCGGCATGTACGGTGAGGCATTGAGCAAGGTGGTTTACTGGTTAGAGAAAGCGTTGCCTTACGCTGAGACAGAGGAACAGAAACTCGCTATCGAGAAGATGATAGAGTTTAACAAGACCGGCGACCTCAAGACCTTCAACGAATACTGTATCGCGTGGGTGAAAGACTTGCAGAGTCAGGTGGACTACGTGAACGGTTTCACGGAGGTGTACTCCGACCCGCTGGGCATCACCGGTTCGTGGGAGTCAATGGTTAACTTCAAAGACATCGAGGCTACCAAGCGTACGCAAATCATTTCGGCAAACGCACAATGGTTTGAGGACCACTCTACGACAGACAAGAAGTACAAGAAAGAGGAGGTGAAGGGCGTGAGTGCGAAGGTTATCACGGCGGCTATCCTCGGCGGTGACTGCTATCCCGCTACGCCTATCGGAATCAATCTGCCTAACGCTAACTGGATTCGCAAGGAGTATGGTTCCAAGTCGGTGACCATTGACAACCTGATGCACGCTTACAACGAGGCGGCTAAGGGCAACGGTTTCAATGAGGAGTTTATGATTGACGACGCTATTCGCGAGCAATACAACCAGTATGGTGCGATGTGCGGCGACCTGCATACCGACCTGCACGAGTGCGTAGGTCACGGTTCGGGCAAACTGATGCCGGGTATTACCAAAGACGCGCTGAAAGAGCACGCTTCGACCATTGAAGAGTCGCGTGCCGACCTGTTCGGACTCTACTATATGGCTGACCCGAAGATGGTGGAACTTGGGCTGCTGCCTAACGGCGATGCCTACAAGTGCTACTACTACCAGCAGATGATGAACGGACTGATGACACAGTTGGTTCGCATCGAGCCGGGCAAGAATGTGGAGGAGGCGCACATGCGTAACCGCCAACTGATTGCCCAGTGGGTACTCCAACACGCAACGAACAACGAGGTGGCTATCGTAGAGCGCGACGGCAAACACTATCTGCAAATCAATGATTATGAGGGTGTACGCCGTCTGTACGGTGAGTTGCTGCGCGAGATTCAGCGTATTACCTCGGAGGGTGACTATGCTGCTGCGGCAGAGATGGTGGAGACCTACGCAGTGAAGGTTGACCAAGACCTGCACCGCGAGATACTGGACCGCTATGCACACCTCAACCTGGCTCCATACAAGGGCTTTGTGAACCCTGTTTATACCGCCGAGTATGACAAAGATGGCAATATCACCAATGTAACGCTCAGTTATACAGAGGGTTATGTAAAGCAACACCTGCGTTATTCACGCGACTACTCGTGGTTGCCCGACGTGAATTGATGGAGGTAGAGTTGCCCATATCGAAGTCAATCGCCAACCGTTGGCTGATGCTTCAGGCTATACACGGAGACGGGCTGATGCCCGTCTTCGCTGCTATGCCTGATGATGTAAGGCTGTTGCATGATGCATTGCAGGCACTGAACGCGCGCGAACAGGGTGTAGTACTGACGTTGGACTTGCAGAACTGCGGGACAGCGATGCGTTTTCTGACTGCATATTGTGCACAACTACCTGATTGTGAGGTGCTACTCACCGGTGCAGAACGTATGCAACAACGCCCGATAGGGCAGTTGGTGGATGCGTTGAGAACGCTTGGGGCTGAGGTGAAGTATGCAGGAAAAGAGGGCTTCCCGCCATTGCGCATACACGGAAAGGCGTTGGATGTTGCGGGCAAGGTGGTGGAGATGTGGCAGCCGCAGTCGTCGCAGTTCGTGTCGGCATTGATGATGATTGGGGTACAGGTGCGGACGGACTGCACCTCACCTTATATATATATGACGCGGAGGCTGATAGAGGAGTATGCGGTGCGGGCAAAGGACTTTGAGATAGAGCGCGACTGGAGTGCGGCAGCGTTCTGGTACGAGTATGTGGCACTGCACGGTGGCGAGATTACGCTGCGCGGACTGAGCATGGATTCGTTGCAGGGGGACAAGGCTGTGGTGAACGTGTTTGAGCCGTTGGGCGTACTATCCACCTACTATCCACCTTATATCCGCCTTACAAAACGTACGGATGATTTCACGTTGCCGCGGGCAATCGATGTGGATTTCACCGATATACCCGACCTATACCCTGCTGTGGCATTGACATGTGAGCGGTTGGGCGTTACGTTGCACGCCTCGGGGACTGCCTGTCTGCGGTGGAAAGAGTCGGACAGGTTGGACGCTGTGGTGCACCACAAGACCTGTGCCGACCACCGAATGGCTATGGCACTGATGGCAGCAGGTTACGAAGTGGACGATACGGTGTGCGTTAGCAAGTCTTATCCACAGTTTATCAGTCAGTTATGCAAGTTACAACCATAGTGCCGCGTCGCGGTATCAATGACGAGGGCAAAGGCAAAAAGTTCGCTTTGCACAAACTGATTTCGGCAGCCGAGACGGAGTTCGTCTGGTTGCAAGATGATGATATTGTGCCGCCCGTCGCGGTGCCCGAAACGGATGCCGACCTGCTGATACTGCCACTCCGTATGGAGTCGGAGCATGAGAGTCCGACTTTGCTGGAGCGATTGCAAATAGCGGAATACGCAGCCATTCAGCAACTTACCATAGAGTCCGCCCTACGGAGCAGGGCAGTGATGTGCAGCGGTGCGAATATGATTGTGCGGCGTCAGCGTTGGCTGGAGTCGTACCAAGACTTGCATACGGACATCCCCAGCGGAGACGATATGTTTCTGTTGGAGTCGTTCAAGCGCAGAGGTCTGCGTATCGAGGTGGCGGATGCGCCACAATATA
The DNA here is from genome assembly GCA_934692905.1 of uncultured Bacteroidales bacterium. Taxonomy (GTDB): domain Bacteria; phylum Bacteroidota; class Bacteroidia; order Bacteroidales; family Paludibacteraceae; genus Colicola. The sequence continues at coordinate 6,233 of CAKUUM010000045.1, read as the reverse complement.
CGGCGGTGGTGCGCCCCGAGACCACGTGGCGTGCCCTTTGGCGGCAGCGAATGCGCTGGGCGGGCAAGGCTCCGCACTATACGGATAGTGATATTATCCGTTGCGGGACGCTGGTGGCAACGGCAAATGTAGCGCAAGTGTTGTGCCCTGTGGTGCTGCTCATCAAGTTTCCTATTGAATACACATTGATAAAAAAGAGAGACCCGAAAGTCTCTCTATTCACTGCATTGCTGCTGGAGTTGCTATACCCGTGGTATATGCTCGTCTGCCTCGTGGGCGGACTGCTCCGTCGCTCGTGGTAGTGCGCATGGCACCGGTAGCCGATGATTACTCCTGCTCCTCGTCACCGTTGAACTCAGGCACTGCTGCAGCCTGTTGCTCAGCGTCGTAAGCCTGCTGCACCTGCTCGGTGATGGCACTCTCGTCGTCGGAAACAACCTTCTGACCTTTCTTAATGCCTACGGCTAAGATGCTGAGTACCACAATGATACCTGCCAACGTCCAACTTGCTTTCTCAAGGAAGTCTGCCGTCTTGGGTGCACCCATCACTTGGTTGCCACTTGCGAAACCTGCAGCCAAACCGCCGCCTTTGCTGTTCTGAACGAGAACAAGCAGAATCAGCAATATCGCTGCTATCACAATCAGGATTGTAAATAGAATGTACATAATATCTTTGTTTTTAAGTTAATTTCTAGCCAATTAGCCCGCAAAGGTACTATATTTTTTCGGACTATGCAAATTATTTTACCATTTTGCCACCGTATCGTTGTAAATACTCTCTGCTATCTCGGTAATCATAGTGTTGCAGAGTTCGTCCTGCACATCGTTGAGCATACGCGAAGAGTCGAAGGTTTGGTAGGCGGAGTATGTCTTCTCGAAACTCTCTTCGGGTGCCACGTTGTTGGTGAAACGTACGCGCACGGTGAGTGTGAGTTTGGTTTCGGCGGCATAACTGTCCGCGGAGACTGCCATCGGGGTCAGGGTGTAGCCCGTTATCTCGCCCTCCAACTCAAGGTTTCCTCCGCGCCGGAGTACCTCAAGGCGTGTCTGCCGTTGGTAGATGTCGCGAATGGCATCGCTGAGGTTGTTGCTGAGGGGGGCATATACCAAGGCGGCATTGTTGGGGAAATCCGCCACGGAGATGCTGCGGGTCTTGGAGTAGTCGATGCTGGCACCGTTGAACTTATAACTGATGCTGCACCCGTTCATGGCTATCGCCAAGGCGACTAACAGGCAGGTTTTCAATGCGTTGCTCATATCGGGTGTTTACAGGTTGTACTCTTTTATCTTGCGGTAGAGGGTGCGCTCGGAGATGTGCAACTCAGCGGCTGCCGCCTTGCGGCTGTTCCCATTGCGCGACAACGCCTGACGAATGCTCTCGCGCTCGATATCCTCCATGGTGACGGGCTTGGGTGCTTGGGCGGGCTGCTCGGCTATCACCTGCACCTCTTCTGGCTGGTGCACTATGCGTGTCGGGGGCTCAGCGTGTACCTCCTCCACCGGCTCGAAATCGGGGTGCGAGACCACCACATCGGTGTTGCGATGGGCAGGCTGCTGGGTGCCGTTGAGGAGCCCGTTGAGTTGCTGGCGCATCTCGGTCATGTCGCGTTTCATGTCGAAAAGCACCTTATACAGTATCTCGCGCTCGTTCATGAAGTTGTCGCCCGATGCCTGCGGACGCAGGAGTGTGAGTCCGCTCTGCAACTCATTGGCAGGCAGGTACTTGCGCAATGTGTCCGCTGTGATTTCGCGGCTCTGCTCGATGATGCTTATCTGCTCGGCGACGTTCTTGAGTTGGCGTATGTTGCCGTTCCAATAGTAGTTCTTGAGCAGTTGCATCGCCTCGTCGGTCAGGCGGATGGGCGGCATGCGATACTTGTCGGAGAAGTCCACCACGAACTTGCGGAAGAGTAGTGGAATGTCGTCTTTGCGCTCGCGGAGGGCAGGCACTTTGATTTCGACCGTGTTGAGACGGTAGTAGAGGTCCTCGCGGAAACGCCCCTCGCTGATAGCGCGTTTCATGTCGAGGTTGGTGGCAGCGACTACGCGCACGTTGGTCTTCTGCACCTGACTGGCCCCCATACGGATAAACTCGCCCGTCTCGAGGACACGCAAGAGGCGCACCTGGGTCTGCAAGGGCAGTTCGCCCACTTCGTCGAGGAAGAGCGTGCCGCCGTTGGCTATCTCGAAGTAGCCTTTGCGCTCGGCTTTGGCGTCCGTGAAGGCGCCTTTCTCATGCCCGAAGAGTTCGCTGTCGATGGTCCCTTCGGGGATGGCACCGCAGTTCACGGCGAAATACGGACCGTGTTTGCGGGCGGAGTAGGTGTGTATGATTTGCGGGAAGTGCTCCTTGCCGACGCCGCTTTCGCCCGTGACGAGGACGCTGAGGTCGGTCAGCGCGACCTGCACCGCCACCTCAATGTCGCGATTGAGCAGGGGACTGTTGCCTATAATCCCGAACCGCTGCTTGATAGCCAATAAATCTTTCTGTTCCATAGTCGTGTTTGTATTAGGAAACAAAGGTACTGCTTTATTGTGAGATACACAAATCCATGTGACTATTCACAAACACCATACACTTTCCGATGAATGGTAGATACGACATCCGTATAGTCAGCCTGAGGGTCTATGCCGCCAGAAGACATTAACAGCATTGGCAGGGCATTTCCTGCGGGGCGATAAGGGGGTTGCATGTAGTCGTAGCCCTCCCACAGGCGCATACCATTGCGGCGATAGAATCCAATACGGCGAATACTGAGTTCATTGTCAGGAGTTTCCACCTCAATCACCAGCGGTTTGGCAATATGCTCCAACACAGCAGAGAGTATACGGCTGCCGTAACCGTGGTTGCGTTGTGCGGGGTCAGTGGCGAAATGCTCGCCATAGCAATACCGCCCGAAATCCCAGTAGGTAAAGAAACCAACGGGGAGCCCATTGTCTTCTGCCAACATGCAGTGGAACAGCGGATTATGGTCCGTGTTGTGGCGTTGTGCGGACAATTCACGACGTTCGTCTTCAGGAAAAGCAGACAGAAAGAGTTGCTCTACAAAGGGGTAGGCAGCGTCAGAGGTTCGTATTTGTTGCAGTTGAATCATTATAGCAGGTTAATCAGGTGGTCAATGTCTTCTTCCCGCGTGGACCAATCGGTGACCAAGCGCACCGGCGTTTCATCCTTCCCGCGTGTGCCCCAGACTTCAAAAGAGGCGTGTTGCATCAGCCGGTCCATGTCGGCATTAGGCAGGATAAAGAATTGCTGGTTGGTGGGGGAGTCGATGAACAAGCGATACCCCTTTGCCACAAAAGCCGCTTTCATCTTCATCGCCATAGCAACGGCATGGTGCGAGATGCGCATATACAAGTCATCGGAAAATAACGTCTCGAACTGGATACCTGTCAGTCTGCCTTTCGCCAAGAGGGCACCATGTTGCTTGATAAGCGAGAAGAAATGCGGCAGAAGTCCGGGGGCCTTCACCACAACCGCTTCGCCAAACAAAGTGCCGACCTTGGTGCCGCCGATATAGAAGACATCACTAAGGCGTGCGATGTCGTGCAAAGTGACGTCCTCAGAGGCTGCCAAGCCATAACCAAGACGGGCTCCATCTATATAGAGGGGTATGTGATGGTGTTGGCAGGTAGCGTGCAAAGCCTCCAATTCAGACAAAGAATAGAGCGTACCGAGTTCGGTGGGGAAAGAGATGTAGAGCATTCCGGGCGCAACCATGTGCTGGCAGGTGTCGTCACGATAGAAGTTGCTGATGTAGTTATCCACCTCATCCGCAAGGACTTTTCCGTTGTGGGACGGCAAGACGATAACTTTGTGCCCGCCCGCCTCAATGGCACCTGCTTCGTGAACATTCACATGCGCTGTCTCTGCCGCCAAGACTCCCTCGTGGCGAGCCAGCAAACCATCAATCACAGTGGCATTGGTCTGTGTGCCACCCACAAGGAAGAACACCCGCCCGCGTGGCGTACCGTCTGCGTTCGGCGTTATGCCGCAGGCTTCAAGAATAAGAGATTCCGCCCGCTGCGTATATTCATCGTAGCCGTATCCCGAGGTCTGCTCAAGGTTCGTCTCCACCAACCGGCGCAACACGTCGGGGTGCGCCCCTGCCATATAATCGCAATCAAAATGTAGCATCTGACAAGAAAGTAGTATATCCGTTTACAGGTGCAAAGATACAATAATTTATCGAATTGCGCAAAACACAGATGCTCTATCAACATCCTCCCCGCAAGGTCTGCCGAACCGCATACTAACCATATACCATAATAAAGAAAGAAGTGCCTAATCACTTAGACACTTCTCCCCGGATAAAATATAAATTACAAATGATTATGAGGTTCAGGTTATTTCAATACAAACCTATTGTGCAGGGATTGGTTTACAGCATCTGACCTAAGGCGTTGAACAACCGGTCGCCACGACGGATGTAGAGTTGCCCGTTGATGATGACTTTCTGCGTCTTGGGGCGGCTATTCTCTAAGGCAGAGGTGCTGTCGCCCGTCGGAGTTGATGGCTGACGGAACAGGGTCTGCATGGCTACCAAACCCTTGTAACTATTGTTGGCAGAGGTGAAGGATTCGGTGTCGTCCGCCACGAAACTGACAGTACCCCTTGTACGGAACGCGTAAATCAAGTTGTTGCCTGCTATAGAGGCGCCAAAGGTAGTCTCCATAGCTGAGGATTTGACAAGCGGGTATGTGGCACCCATGTTCAAATCCGTGTCATACGCCTGCAAGAAGATACGTGCGGAACCCATGGGCTGTCCCCAATCGCAGTAGTATTGGTAGATGCTGTCTCCACGAGTGAGTATCTGTTGCGCCGTAGCGATGCCTGCATTTGTGCCGGTTTGTACGCCTTTGGTGCACTTGCCTGCTGCCACATCCACTTTCAAGACAAAGGCATTGTTGGTGCCGGTATTCGCCAAGACACCCGCATCGGTTTTGATACCCCCCATGAAGAAGCCCGACAAGTAGGCGTTATTGCCGATGACTGCCATGCTGTTGAGACTGAAAGAATTCTTGCTATTCTCGTTCGTGCCTTCGATGAGCATCATTTTTTCGCACTCCAAGTCCGTGGAAAGGACTGCGAACAGGGCACTGTTCGTGGTCGCCGCAGCCATGGATTGTTTGCCGAGGGTGACGTTGCTGCCTGCATCCGCCTTGACGACAGAGGTAGCCAAGTATAACTTGTTGCCGGCACAGGTAAGGCTTGCCGAAGAACTATTGACTTGCACACCGCCCGTCTTGGTGTAGGACAACATCTTGAAGTCCTTATCGAACTTGATGACAGCCATACTGCCCAGTACTTTGCCCTGTTTGTCAAGCACTTCGGACTTGATGGTGTCGTTGCCAATCACCAAGCCCGGGTCCAAGACAGCCAACAGATAATAGTAGGTGCCGTCGGTCTGCAGGTCGCAGAGTGTCATGTTCACCGTAGCGGCATCGGCTGTGTATATCTTCGCCAAGAGCGAGGGTTCGCCTGCGGTATTGTAACGGATAATGGCGCCATACTTTTTGGCAACAGAAGCGTTGTAGGGCTCTTCCCATACCAAATCGGTGCCGTTGGTGCTGGTGAGTTGCATGACAATGTTGTCGCCGAGTTTGTTCTTGTCTGCGTGCCTGCCAGATACAACCATTATCAGTCCGCCGTCATCGGTAGGCAGCCCCGCAGAGGTGTTGTCGAAATTGCCACGTTTGCTGACGCTCATCCACAGGGGTTTGAAATCCTTGTCGGTCTTGGCGATGATGAGGTTGTTGTTGGATTGGCTCATGTTCTCCTCGAAAGGACATGTGCCAAACTCATGCCCGAACATAGTCAGCGTAGGGGCATCCCCCACAGAACCGCCCTGTCCGATAATGAACGCTTCGCCGTTCTGATTACTGAGGGCTTGGCGAATGATGGTGGTGCCTGCGGAGGTAGTGGTTCCTCCCAACTCCAATGCTCCCCACCCGACTAACCGGGCAGACATAGTCGCACTCACGAGGAGTGCAGATGCAAAAAGTAAACTCTTTTTCATATACTTAGTTTTTATGTTGATATCATCTTTTCCGGGTGCAAAATTACTGCCGTTTGTCCACCATGGCAATCCTCAAAAATAAGGAATTTTGTTTGATACCTATCCCTTGAAGTAGTTAATCCACGCTATATCCTCGCGACAAGGTCGGCGGAATCACATACTAATCACATACTAATCACATACTAACCACATACTAATCTCATACACTTACCC
>CAKUUM010000044.1 GCA_934692905.1 uncultured Bacteroidales bacterium | reverse complement strand
ACACTATAAAATATAGATGTATGTGATGATTCCTCAACTTGGGCGGAGCCTTCCCCTTATATCGAACTCACGTTAAAAAGAGACTGCCTAAACTTGTTAGGCAGCCTCCGTTGCAGTCGGGATAATCGGATTGCTATACTATCATTTAATCATCTGTTACAACCTGATTATCTGTGGATTACCAAATTACCAACCGAGGTTCTGACCAATCTCAGGATTGAGAGAGGATTGACCAGACGGGATAGGCTCGAGATAGTACTTCTTGTCAAAGATACGGTCAGGGCTTGTTCCCTTGCAGTCGATGTAACGGTCTGCGTTGAGGACTACGTTCTCCTTGTCGTATTTCCATGCAGAGTCTATCCATGCACCGAGTGTCTGCTCAGGATAGTTCTTCGTATCCAGTTTGTCGAGTTGGTGCCAACGGATAAGGCTCCAATAACGGTCGTCCTTGTCGTACATCATCTCCACACGGCGCTCACGACGGATTTCCCAGATGAGGTCGCTGACACCCATATTGTTAGCAGGGTCTGCTGCAGGGGAGAGCGTGAGGTTGGGCATTCCAACACGGTTGCGGAGCATATTGACGGACTTATCCAAGTCGTCCTGAGTAATGTTGCCCATCTCGGCGCAAGCCTCAGCATAGTCCAGATAAATCTCTGCCAACCAGAAGATTGGCGCATCGGTCTCGTTGCCATTGGTGGCTTGACGGTTCTTAGCCACAGTCTTAGGTTCGTCGAACTTCAGGACGCCATAGCCGGTGTAGGAGGTGTTCTCAGCAGCACCACTTTGCCCGGGCTCAAAGCGATAGCGGATACGTCCCTTGCCCACATAGCGGAGGTCTTCGTCCACCTGCTGAGCCAGACGCGGGTCGCGGTTGGCGAGAATAGATTCGATGGTGTAAACGGTGTCGATGATGGTGGTGGTGTCGTTGATGACAATGGTGTCCACGCGCAGCGTGCCATGGTCGTCGTTGGGGTCAGCCACCGTGCCATCCAGTTTCAGATAAGCATTGAACGCAGCCTTGCTCATACCCTTGGTAGGCGTGGAGCCGCAGCAGTAGTCCTGCGTGCCGTGTGCCAGTGTACCGAGAATGTACTTCTTGTACATAATCATCTCGGTGTTGCCGGCAAGGTCCAGCGAGTTGTAGTTAGCACGGTAGCCAGCAGCGCCGTCGGTGAGTTTGAAATCACCGCCCATAATAACCTGGCAAGCATTCTTAGCCTCTTCCAAGTACTTGTTGGCGCGTGCAGCATCAGCAGCCTTGCCGTTGTCAGCCGCAGTACGATACTTGCAGAAAGTACCTTCGTACAAGCAAACCTCAGCCTTGATAGCATTGGCTACATACACGTTGAACGCCGTTTTGGACTTGCCGTTGAGACTCATATTCCCGACAGCATAGTTGAGGTCTTCCAGAACTTTGTCCATCACCTCGTCGCGGTCGGTACGTTTGCCATAGAGGATGGTGGCATCATTGACAGTCAACTCTTTATCCACCCAGTAGCAGTCACCAAATGCGCGCACCAATTTGTAGTGCTGGTAGCCACGATAGAGACGTGCGAGACCCATCCAGTGGTTCTTGTTTGCCTCTGCCATCTCAACCCCTGGCAACTTCTCAATCAAGATGTTGGCACGACGGATTTCTTCGTAAGAATTCTGCCATGTGCTGCTGGTAGCAGGGATGTTGAGGTACGACCACGGGGTCAGACCTTTCTCAGTCTGGTTGTCGTTGAGCGTCGGGAAATAGAACACACCATAGGTACCATTGTTGCCATAGCCGGAGAACTCGTTGTAGAAATAGTTGCAATACAACTCTACGTTCTTCTCATTGGTAAAATAGTTCTGCTTGGTGAAATCGGTATCGGGGTCATTGTTGAGGAGGTCGCAACCCGTCAGCAACACCATACCCGCCATTAAACTAATTGCTATCTTTTTCATAATTGTATTCCTTTTATATGTTAATACCATCATTACCGCACATTACAGAGTGATTTGGAAACCAAACGAATAGGAGCGGTAGATAGGCTCGGTACGTCCGAATACACCGTTGGACAAAGCACCTGTACCAGTAGTGATTTCGGGGTCTAAACCATATTGCTTGGTATGGTTGATGAGGTCAGCCAAGTTGTTGAACGAAGCGTAGATACGGAACTTCTCGATGGTAGCCTTGCGGGTCCACTTCTGGGGCAGGGTGTAACCAACGGTGAGGTTCTTGAGACGGAGGTAAGCCATGTTGACCAAGTACTTGTCCTGCGGATAGAAGTTGTTGCAGCCATTGTCCATAATAGACGAACCTGCAGCACCTACACCTGCATTACCGCCAAACATACGAGGATAAGTAACACTCTGGTCGATATTGCCGTTGGCAACCATCTCCTCGGTTACATAACTGGTCTGGTTAGCATAGACTGCGTCCACACCACGCATCATAGGCATTACGAATGCGGATTGCGTCCACATGTCACGTTTGCCGACACCCTGGAAGAATAGGTCAATGTCGATGCCCTTCCATGCAGCGCCGAGACGGAACGAGTATTGGTAGCGCGGAGTGGTGTTACCAATCTTCACGAGGTCGCCGTGGTTGTCAGGAGTACCATCTCCCCAGTCAATGACGCCGTCACCGTTCTGGTCCACGAACTTGATGTCACCAGGGCCGTAAACGAACTTGCCCTTCTCCAACTTGCTTTGGTCAGCAACACCTGCAGCATAGATTGGATGACCTGCAGCGTCTTTGCCGTTGAAGTCGTCAGCCGTGAAGTAACGGTCGGTCTGGAAGCCCCAAATCTCGCCATACTCCTTGCCGGTGTAGTTGGTGTTGATGAGGTTGTTGCTCTCCCACTCGGTGATAGTAGCCTTGTAGTCAGAGAGATTGAAGTTGGCATAGAGTTCGAAGTTGTCAATGTCCGTGAAGATGTGACGATAGTCAATGCTCAACTCCCAACCGCGTGTACGGAGCGAACCGGCGTTCTCGTAAGCAGCGGTAGCACCGATAACCTGCGGCAGAGCCTTGCCCGGAGCCAACATGTCCTTGGTGTCACGCTGGTACCAGTCGAAGCCGATGTTCAAGTCGTTGTCGAAGAAACCAAGGTCGATACCTACGTTAGCAGTAGCGATGGTCTCCCAAGTAAGTGCCGGAGACACCATCTTGGGTTGTCCAAAATAGTCCATACGAACGCTACCGTCGCCGAGCCAATAAGCCTTGGTGTCGCTGGTCTCGTACGGGTCACGGTTCTTGGTCATAGTCTCGATGAACATAAGGTCACCAATCTCCTGGTTACCGATAGTACCATAGGATGCACGGATTTTCAAGTTGCTCATCACAGCCTTTGCGGGCTCGAAATAAGGCTCCTCGCTGATACGATAGCCCACAGACCCGGAGGGGAAGAATGCCCACTGGTGACCAGCAGGGAACTTGCTGGAAGCATCGCCACGCGCGTTGAACTCGAAGAGGTAGATGCCCTTGTAGTCGTAGTTGATACGGCCAAATACACCTGCCGAGCCATTGTGCGAACGGCTGTGCGAATAAGAATAGTCGGATGCAGTCAGAGCCAATTCAGGCTTGTTTTCGTCCTGCATATCATGGCGCTCATAGTAGAGATATTCGTAGTCGTCCTTGTCTATGTTAGCACCAATCATCACATTGAAGTTGTGCGCCTTTGCCCATGTAGCGTTGTAGTTGAAATACATATTGGCTACGTGGTTGGTATAAAGGTCATTGGATGTCTCAATGAAGTCATTGGAACTGATGCTACCGTGTGCAAAATCTTTGCCCTGCAGGCTCCATGTATTCACGAGGTCTTCCTTTGTACCCACACCTTTGTAACGGTTTGTGCGGTATGTGTAAGTGTAATCACCATTGAAAGTCAATCCCTTGGCGAGGTTCAACTTGATGAAACCACCTGCGCGCAAGTTCATACGTTTTCTGTAAGCGTCGCCACCTTGTTTGCGGAAGCCAATCATGTTACGTGCATCATATTGGTTGCCGTCCGCATCCTCGAAGTAACCCCAAGGGCCAAAGAAAGAACCCCAACGCCAAGCATATTGATACGAACCCTGGCCACGTACGTACGGGTAGGTGTAGGTACGATGTTGCATATTGAAACGTGCGCCTACCTCCAACCATTTGGTAACTTTTGTCGAAAGATTAACTGTGGCGTTGAACTTATCCATTTTGTCCGGATTGAAGTTCATGATACCTTGCTGGTGGTTGTAACCGAGCGACATATAATAGTTGGTCTTGCCCGAGTTGCCTTGTACAGAGAGGTTGTGCGATTGTGAAGGAGCGGCATTGTTGAAGAGGATGCCTGCTACATCCCAGTCTGCATAGTAACCATTCTCGTCATAGTCATCACCATAGACCATAGCACGGTAGCCTGCCTTGCCGCCATGTTTTGCCTGCCAAGCGTCCACCTTGTTGACAAAGTCCTCAGTATTGAAATACATACCGAACAACTCGGAAGCGTCGCCTACACGGTTGTTGGCATCCGTCATGGCTGTAATCTGCTCTTTGACAGTAGGATAGTTAGGAAGTGCAGAAGCACGGCTCCAAGCGAAGTTGTTGTTGTAGGTCACGCTCACCTTCTCGGCAGTCTTGGCGGTCTTGGTGGTAACGAGTACGACACCAAACGCAGCGCGCGTACCGTAGATAGAGGTGGAAGCGGCGTCCTTCAGTACCGAAATGGACTCGATGTCGTTGGGGTTGAGGTAGCCGAGGTTGTCCATAGGCACACCATCCACGATATACAGCGGTTTGGATGCTGCGCTGTTAGACAACGAGCCCACACCACGGATGACGATGGTCGGGTCGGCACTGATGTCACCGTTCTGGTTGGTGATGGTCAAGCCCGGTACGGCACCTTGCAAAGCCTTAGCCACATCGGTTTCCGTCTTGGATTCAAGTGCTTTGGAAACATCTACAGTGGTGACAGCACCCGTAAGGTTGGCCTTTTTCTGCGTACCGTAGCCTACGGCAACGACTTCGTCCAGCATCTGGGTGTTTTCCTTCAACATAACCACCATGTCCTTTTGTGCACGTACTTCCTGGTCTTTGTAACCTACGTACGACACCACAAGGGTAGTGTTCTTTTCCACAGAAAGAACGAACATACCCTCAAAGTCGGTGATGGTACCGTTCGTCGTTCCTTGCTCCGTAACGTTAGCGCCGATAAGCGGTTCGCCATTTACGTCCACAACGCGCCCCGTAATCTGTTCGGGTGCAGCGACAGCCTGAAGGCTAAACATTGTCATTGCTCCCACAAGCACCGACAAGAATAACCTGCGCAAGCCGGTTTCTGAGTACTTTTTTCTCATAACATTATTAATTTAGTTGATGTTATAATAGCAAAACTCGCATTTTGCTATCGTTGTTCCAATCCATAGACGGGTTCACGAAAAACGACCGTTTATTCGCACCCACCCCGCCACACCTTATTATATATCCCCATCCATTTAATACCTTTTTCTCAACTGCCTTACTTTCTGTAGTATAGCAGTCTGCTGTTGATGCATCGTTTGCAATGAACGAAACGACCGCTTATGTGGATTCACATAAACGGTCATATAATTGACCCCGCAGCCACGGACATCACAGCAAAAAGAACAGAATATAACGAACAAACAAATGGCATCATGCCACTTCGGACTGCTGATATTGCGTAGCGTAAATTTGCCATATTCAACAATGCTATTTACCGTTTGTCTGTTATGATTTCTTGTTTGGTATTAAATCAACCACAAAGATACAACATTTACAAACATTACGCAAGTATTCTATGTATTTTTTCGTGTTTTATTGTTATTTTTTCTTCATTACACTGCAATAAAGACACAAGAGACAAAAATACAAGCATTTTCGCACAGATTTGACAGAAACAAATAGCAGTACAAAGAAAAATGACAGAAAAAGCATATTTTTATAAGAAAATATTTGGCAGTATCAGAATAAAGCAGTACTTTTGCGGCGTTTTTATGCTGTACAACATAAAATCACAATGCTATACAACATATAAATACACTATTCGTCAAGGTGTTAGTCTGTTTGATTGTTCGTGAGGTGTCACGAATACAGGAGAGCCTGCCGCGCCTACAAAAACAGCGCAGAAGCAGGCGGATAGTACGAAAAGACAGGCGCGGCAATAGTGCTTCGCTGGATTGTAAATAATTGATTTTTAAGGTATGAAGAGATTGTTACTTCTACTGGCTGTATGCCTTTCTGGCATCAGCATGGTTTGCGCACAGAGCCAAACCATCACGGGAACAGTCGTCAGTGCCTCGGATGGAGAGCCGGTCATCGGCGCTTCAGTCGTAGTGCAGGGTACCTCGCAAGGTTCCATTACAAGCATTGACGGTGAGTTTTCATTACATGTCGCCCAAGGGGCGAAGTTGGTGATTTCGTTTATAGGGATGAAATCACAAGTGGTCGAAGCCAAAGATGGCATCGTGGTTCAGTTGGAGGAAGACGCCTCCGAGTTGGACGAAGTGATGGTTGTGGCGTTCGGCACAAGTACAAAAAAGTCGTTCACGGGGTCTGCTTCCGTGGTCAAGAGCGACGAAATCAGCAAACGTCAGACAAGCAATGTCACGAGCGCACTGGCAGGACAAGTCGCCGGTGTGCAGGGATTCTCGGCAAACGGTCAGCCCGGTGAGGTGACCAAAATCCGTATCCGCGGTGTCGGCAGTATGTATGCCAGCAACGAGCCGCTGTACGTCATTGATGGTGTGCCTGCCGACGACGACATGATTTCCACCCTTTCCAACAACGACATCGAGTCCATCACCGTCCTCAAAGACGCCGCCAGTAACGCCCTCTACGGTGCCCGCGGTGCCAATGGCGTGGTGCTCATCACCACCAAACGTGGTTCTTCGCGCGACGCACAAATCACATTGGACGCCAAATGGGGCAGCAACAGCCGTGCCGTGCCCACCTATTCGGTGATGACCGACCCTGCCATGTACTACGAGAAGTACTACGAGGCACTCTATATGTCGCAATACAGCAACGGCGCGTCCGCTATCTCGGCGCACGAATACGCCAACAAATACCTGTTGGATGCCGACAATGGCGGTCTCGGCTACCTTGTTTACACCGTCCCCGAGGGGCAGCGGCTCATAGGCACCAACGGCAAACTCAATCCCAATGCCACACTCGGCTACTCCGATGGCAGCAACACATATCTGCCCGATAATTGGTACAACGAACTCTTCAAAAAGGGCAACCTGCGTCAGGAGTACAACCTCAATGTATCGGGTTCTTCCGACAAACTAACCTATTATGCATCAGCCTCTTATCTCGATGATACGGGACTGATTGAGAACTCCGACTATTCGCGTATCTCTTCCCGTATCTCAGTGGACTATCAGGCGAAAAAATGGTTGAAAATCGGCACGAATATGGCGTATGCGCACGTGGACCAGCACTACCCCGAGGAGCAGACCACGTGGGGTTCCAGCGGCAACCTCTTCTATGTCAGCAACCACGTGGCACCCATCTACCCACTCTATGTGCGCGATGCCGGTGGCAACATCATGACCGACGCCAATGGCTACACCGTCTATGATTACGGCGATGGCAAGTCCGTGGCGAGTGGTGTGCAGCGTCCTTTCATGACGCAGTCCAACCCCGCCTCATCGGTGGAATTGGACCAGGCCAAGTACAAGAACGACATGTTCTCTGGCAAGTGGTATGCCCAAGCCGAACTCTATAAGGGATTGAAACTCAATGCCTCTGTGGGTGCCACCTACTATGGCTCGCGCTACCAGTATACACTCAACCCGTGGTATGGCCAGTATGCCGACAAGGGCGGTACGGCAGGTGTCAATCAAAGTCGCACTATGACTGTAAACCAGTTATATACAATCACTTACAGCAACCGCTTCGGCGGTCTTCATAACGTGGATGCCCTACTCGGCTACGAGAACTACCAGTACACCTATTCCTATATCTCGGGCAGCAAGTCCAAACTCTTCAATGGCAGCATTGCCGAAATCAACAACGCCATCCTCAACCCGAGCACATCGTCCTACACCGACCGCTACACCACTATGGGTATCCTCGCGCAGGCAAAATACGATTACGCAAGCAAGTACTATATTTCTGCCTCCTACCGCCGCGATGCCTCGTCGCGTTTCGCCAAGAAGAACCGCTGGGGCAACTTCTGGTCAGTCGGCTTGGCGTGGGACATGAATGCCGAGAGTTGGATGGCTCCCGCGCAGGACATCATCAGCCTCCTAAAGTGGAAAGTCAGTTATGGTGCGCAGGGCAACGACAACCTGCTAACTCCCTCAGGCTTAGCCAACTATTATCTCTACGCCGACCAGTATGTCCTCTCCGAGTCCAACGGCGATTTCGCCACCGTGCTCTCCTACAAGGGCAACGAGGACATCACGTGGGAGACCTCCTACAACTTCAATGCGGGTATCGATTTCTCGCTCTTCGACGAGCGTCTCGGCGGCACCATCGAGGGCTTCCGCCGCCGCACCGTGGATATGCTCTACTACAAACCCGTGCCTACCTCCATGGGCTACAGCAGTTATCCCGTCAACATCGGCTCGGTCAGCAACGCGGGCTTGGACCTCGAACTGCACGGCGATGTGGTCAGCACCAACCATGTCACATGGACGCTCTACGCCAACCTCACATATTTCAAGAACAAGATTCTCCAACTCTCCCCCGAACTCAACGGCTCTTGGATTAGTGGCAACTACCTCTATCAGGAAGGCGAGAGCATGTACAATCTCTATCTGCGCGACTATGCGGGCGTGGACAAGAATACTGGCGAGTCTCTCTGGTACAAAGACGAGACGGATGCCGACGGCAACCCCACAGGCAACAAAGCCACCACCAACGACTGGACCGACGCCTCCCGTTACGCCACGGGCGACATTCTCCCCAAGGTCTATGGCGGTTTCGGCACCACGCTCAGCGCGTATGGGCTGGACTTCTCGGTGGCATTCGCCTACCAACTCGGCGGTCGCCTGCTCGACTACACCTACATGGACCTCATGCACTCCGCCTACAACCATGCGGGCGAGAACTGGCACACCGACATCCTCCGCTCGTGGACGCCCGACAACACCGACACCGACATCCCGCGTGTCAACACCTCGGACCAGTACACCAACGCCCTCTCCACGCGGTGGCTCACGTCCTCCAACTACCTCAGTCTGCAGAACATCACCATCGGCTACACGCTGCCCTCCAAGTGGATGAAGCGTCTCCACATGCAGTCGCTCCGCGTCTATGCCGTGGCGGACAATGTGGCTCTTTGGTCGGCGCGCAAGGGCTTGGACCCGCGCCAGGGCTTCGCCACCTCAGATGCAGGTGCCTCCTACTCGCCCATCCGCTCCATCAGCGGCGGACTGACCATCACATTCTAACCTCTCATTCCTACAACAATGAACAAACTACATATATATATAGGTGTTGCCATATCCCTATGCCTCGCGGCGTGCGATATGTTCGACACGTTCCCCGAGGGGGACATCAAGACCTCCGACCAGAAGTCCGAGGCGTTCAGCAGCAATTCCTCCACCTCCTCCGCCGACATCAACGGCATCTATGCCCAGATGATAGCCCTCTTTGCGGGCTTGGGTGAGGACGCCAGCAACCATAACGACTTTGGTCTGGCGGCGCAACTCATTGCCCTCGAGTCGAATGGGCAGGATTTCATCGCGCCCAATATCGGCTACAACTGGTTCAGTTACGACTACGATTTCAAGGACCGCGACTACACGTCCTCCGATGCTTTGCAGATGTGGTCGGTCTTCTACAAGATTATCTTTGCAGCCAACAACGCTTTGCAATCGCTTGACCCTGAAGTGATTAGCGGCGAAGCGATGTACAACTACGGGCAAGCCCGTGCCGCACGCGCCTTTGCCTACCTCAACATGGCGCAAATCTATCAGTTCACCTACAGCGAGCAGAACAAGACCCTTCCGTGTGTCCCCGTTATCACCGAACACACTTCCACCGAGCAGCAACTCGCCAACCCGCGTGCTTCTCTGGATTCCGTCTATAGTCTGATACTCAGCGACTTGAGCACCGCCATTACTGCCCTCGACGGCTACAACCGTGCCGACAAGAGGCATATCAATCAGGCGGTGGCGTACGGCTTGCGTGCTCGCGCCAACCTTGCGATGAAGAACTATGCCGCTGCGGCTTCCGATGCCGAGCAGTGCCTCACCCTCTCGGGTGCCACACCCTACACTCTCGTCGAAGTCAGCAAGCCCAATTTCTGTTCCGCCGACGCCAACAGCGTCATCTGGGCGAACCTCATCAGCGAGTCCAACGACATCGTCAAGTCAAGCATCGTCAACTGGCCCTCTCACCTATCCACCTTCTACACAGACGGTTACACGGGTGTCGGTGCCACGCGCTCTATCCCCAAGGCACTCTACGCCAAGATTCCTAATGGCGATGTGCGCAAGGGCTGGTGGCTCAACGCCAACGGCGAGTCCGCGCTCCTCAACAACGCCAACTATCAGTCCTACAAGTCCTCCTTCTCTGCCGCCAACGCCTACACCAATGTCAAGTTCGGTGTGCGTGACGACAATACCTCCACCCTCTCCGCTGCCGCCGACTGGCTGCTGATGCGTGCCGAGGAGATGCTGCTTATTCAGGCGGAAGGTCTCGCCATGTCGGGCAACACCGCCGAGGGCAAAGCCGTCCTCGAGCAGTTCGTGCAGAACTACCGCTACGCAGGCTACACATGCCGCGCGAACTCCCCCGAGGAACTGCAGGACGAGATTTGGCTCCAGCGCCGTATCGAACTCTGGGGCGAAGGCTTTGCTTTCTTCGACCTCATGCGGCTCCAGAAGCCCCTTGTTCGCGAAAAAGGTGAGGGCGCAGGCTACTACCCCGTGGCTTGGCAGTACACCATTCCCGCCAACTCGCCCATCCTCCTCTGGATGATTCCGCAGAGCGAAATTGAGGCCAACGACGGCATCTCCGAGGCGGACAACAACCCCAAAGCAGCCTCTCCCGCTGCATAGTTCAACCACCCAACTAACTGAACAACAATGAAATACATTCCATATCTTGCAGCCGCCCTTCTCTTGGCGGGCTGCACCGACAACATACAGCGGACCGACTCCCCCGTCTTCCCGTCCGACACCGCGGCAGTCTATTTTTCCGCCCCCGACGAGACGGGTTCCGAGGCGGACCCCACGCAGGGTATCACCACCCACAGCGTCACCATCGAGCGTACGCAAACCGTTGGCTCTCTGACCGTTCCGCTCACCATATTGGAGAATACGGACGACATCTTCAGCGTCCCGTCCTCGGTCACTTTTGACGACGGTGCCACCGCCGCCACATTTGAAGTCGCTTTTCCCGATGCCGAAGTGGGAAAGGAATACTTCCTCACCCTTTCCGTGGACGACAGCCACACCAACCCCTACCTCACCGCGCAGGCGACCTACCAACTCTCCATGACCCTCATCTCATGGACAGACGCGCCCGAGCAGGCGGTCATCGTGGACGGATTCTTCTCGATGTACAACATCAACGGCAAGGATTATCCTTTCTATTGCTCCTACCAAACTGCCACATTACCAGACGGTTCCATGCGTTATCGTTTTCTCAACCCCTACAATGTGGTGGCACCAGCCGACTGCAAACCCGACGAATACGGCGTGTATCCGACTTGGGCTTTATTTGAGGAAGGTGATGTCGCGGACCCCGATGCCAACGGCAATATGGTGGTTTCGGTGGATAAGGACGGCAATGCCACTATCCCCGACTTCCTTATCGGGGCAGACCTCGGCTATGGTGTGGAACATGGCGGTTCCATTATCGGCAACTATGCCGCCCTCGGCGAGTCCGACTCCTACAACCCCGGTGTATTTGACAATGGCGTCATCTCGTTTGCAGCGGGCGACCTCTACATCTACGAGGACGACGTCTATTCGGCAGGCGAGATGAGCATCTGGCTCTCTGCGGCGGCGTACCGGAGTGCCGTCTCGGCTGTCCACATCACCGATTTCAACGACCCGCAATGGCAATGGGACACACTCGCCAACGCCACCACGCAGTACGAGTCTCAACTCTTTGGCGTCCGCTGGCAAGGGCAACCGCTCTGTGCCGCCGTGGACCTCGACCCCGAACACGGGGCAGCCTCCGAGTTCCTCAATCTCTACTATCTCCCCTCGCTCTACGCCGACGGCTACGGCTTCGCGTTCTACTGGAACCCCGAAGACGGCAGCATCTCCGTTCCCGCCAACCAGCCCACAGGCAAGACGCTCTTCGACAAGCAGATAGTCATCTCCTCTGCAGGCACGGCGGTGGCGAACACCTACAGCGTGCAGGGCGAAACTGTCACCGAACTCATCTTCCCGCTTTCCGTACAGACTGCCGACGGCAATCTCATCGGCTCCTACACCGAGACCTACCTCTTTGCCGCCAATGCAATCCGCTTCACATCAGCCGATTACACGGGTGCCTTCACCTTGAATGGCACGCCTTTTGTAGAGGAAGATGCAACCTCACTCCCTGTGGAGATTGGTGAGGCTGACGGCACATTCGCCATCACGGGTATTCCGTACGCCAAAAGTGTCCTTGCTCAGTACAATGAATCGGCTAATTTCCTTACTGTCAGCGCACAGACTTTGGCAACGCAGAAAGTGAATGGTCAGTTCAAGAAGATGTCGCTCCTCACCACCATGGGCGGCGAAGAGACGGATGCCCCCCTGCTGCTTGAGATGTCGCTCCGCGGTATCATCGAACTCTCGCCCCTCTCCGAGGCGGACGGTTTCGCCATCTATTGCGAAGCCGACGACAAAGTGTTCGGGGGAATGTACGACATCCGTCTGCCCCCTGCCACGGTCGCCGCCAAGCCCCATGCTCTGCCATGGCGCAAGGGACATGAGACATTGAGCACCAAAGACTTACGTATCCAAGGCAAGGCTCATCGGGTACGTGGTGAGGTGAAAACGATTCGCGGTTTGTGAGCGTGAGGATGTGAGGGGATGTGAACGGTATGGTCCCGACAAGGTCAGGGGAATCACATACTAATCACATACTAATCACATACTAACCACATACTAATCACATACACTTACCCCGACAAATACACGGGGAGGTGTTGAAAACAGTTTGAGAAAAAAAGACATATATAAACTTAAAAAACAAACAAAAATGAAAAAGTATTTTTATTTCGCAAGCGTTGCACTGATGAGTGTTGCCCTTGCATCGTGCGAGAAGAAGCCGGAACCTACGCCCGACCCCACTCCTGACCCCGAACCGGAAACAGCCGTTTTCGCTATCCAGACCACAAATATCGGGGCAGTAACGGCGACCGTGTCGGTAACGCCCAAGGATTCAGACATTGTGTATTACTTTGATGTTCAAGACGTTGAGACATTCACAAAAGCATACGCAGATGATGCTGCGCTGTTTGAGGACTACACTTCGTATTTCGATGAGGCGTGCGACTACTACACGGAATTGCTGGGAGAGACCATCACGTGGGATGACCTGATGTCCGTGGGCGCAGATTCTTACGATTTCGAGGAATTGGACCCGCAGACGAAATACTATGCGTTTGCCTTCCAAGTGGACGTGAAAAAGAAGGCGCTGGTGGGCAAAGTGGAGAAAACAGAGCTCACCACCAAGGAACTTGTGATGTCGGATAACCAACTGACTATCAGTGTAGCAGACAATGTAGCAACGGTAAAAACGACCAATAACGACCCGTATTTCTTCTACGTGGAGTCCAAAGAGGAGTGGGACGAGTATGTTCCCAACCCCACGCAAGAGGCGATTGCCGCAGAGATTGCAGAATTGGTATCCGCTTACAAGGACTATGGTTACGAACCGCCCATTTTCAACGGCGACATGACCGAAGATTTGACAAAATGGGCAGAGGAAAGCGGTGAGTATGTGGTGTTTGCGGCTCCATACTCAGAGACTATGAACGGCACGGCGGTGTACACCGTCTGCACCATCACCGTGGAGAGTACAGAAGAGGCTCCCGCACAGTTGCCGACAAAGAAAACCGCTGCTGCCAAGCCGGTTAAGGCTCAGGGTATCAAGGGTTTGCTGAAGAAGTAAGAGACCGGAGATGTAGAAAAGGCTGCCTGACAGAGCGTCGGGCAGCCTTTTTTGTTGGTACAATTGACGATGCGGAACGCGTTGTCCTCACAGAAATGACGGAGACACTATAATTATCCGTGAATGCACAACGACGGGAGTTTTGTTGCTCGCTATACCGCGGACGGGGCGTCCGCGTCCCCGGCAGGACAACGCGTGACGTGCTGTCCTCACTGAAATGACGGAGACACTATAATCATCCAAGAATGCTCAACGACGGGAGTCTTGTTGCTCGCTATACCGCGGACGGGGCGTCCGCGTCCCCGGCAGGACAACGCGCTATTCCTTTTTGCGGAGGATGTAACGGTCGAAGATAATGCTGCGACGGGCAATGGTGGGGGGATAGTCGGGTTCTGCGCCCTCAGTATAATCCTTACGCACCTGTTTGTAGCGTTTGCGCGCTTTCAGGAAGTCGTGCCGCGCCTTGACCACCGCCTTGAAGTTCTCGGGATGCCCAGTGAGCAACATCTGCAACGCCGCCACGTAGTCGAGGAAAAAACGCGCCACCATCACGGGGTAGTAGTGCCGGGCGGGGAGATTCTTGTAGAGCATCAGGAGGTTGTTGCGGAAATTGAGGTAGGTTTTCTTCGGGCTTTCATACGACAACGTCGCCGCCCCCACGTGATAAACCTCCGATTTGGGTACGCACATCATGATGAAACCGCGGCACTGCAAGCGCCAGCAGAGGTCAATCTCCTCCTGGTGCGCAAAGAAAAACTCGTCCAAGCCGCCGACCCCCTCATAGAGGTCCTTGGTGGTGACCATGCATGCCCCCGAAGTCCAAAAGACACGCTGCGGGTAGTCGTATTGGGAGTAGTCCTCCTCAATGTGCGTCAGGAAACGCCCGTAGCAGTAGGGATAGCCCAAGGCATCCATCATGCCGCCCGCAGCCCCCGCGTGCTCAAAGAGAGGGTACTCTATTTTGCCGGCGAGGAACTCCTGTTGGGATTTCCAACTGATGATTTTGGGCTGCACGGCAGCCACATTGCGGTAGTCGCGCAGGCACTCCAGCAACGGCGGGAGCCAGCCCGGAGAGACCTCCACATCGGAGTTGAGAAGCACGATATACTTCGACTCGACCTGCGCGATTGCACGGTTGTAGCCCCCCGCGAAGCCGTAGTTCTTGTCGAGTTGAATGAGGCGCACAGGCTGCGTTTTCAGCCATTCGACCGAGCCATCGGTGGAGCCGTTGTCCGCCACCACAATCTCGGCAACCTCCTTGGGAGTGCAGAGAATGACTGACGGGAGGAAACGCCGGAGCACCTTCTCGCCATTCCAGTTCAGGATGATAACACTACAATCCATAGCCTGCTGTCGTTGGTTTGCGTGTGCAAAGATACCTTATTTATATGAAATGTGCAAACAGCACTTGCAAAAACAGAAAAAAAAATGTAATTTTGCAGGCTTTTTTGCGACGAGCAAGGGCATTTATGATGTATTGAATACAAACTCCAAACAGAATGGAAACAAAATACAATCCAGCCGAGGTTGAAGCGCGCCAATATCAGTATTGGCTCGACAACAAGTTGTTTCACAGCGAACCCGATGGCAGAGAGCCGTTTACCGTGGTGATTCCCCCACCCAACGTAACCGGTGTACTCCACATGGGACACGTGCTGAACGAGACCATACAGGATATTCTCGTGCGTCGCGCACGCTTGGAAGGCAAAAACGCCTGCTGGGTACCTGGTACTGACC